>JADGEH010000176.1 GCA_016744475.1 Thiotrichales bacterium
TTGTAGTCATCATACCATTCCGTGTTCATATGTCCTCCAACAGTGAATTGTTTTACAATATGAAAAAATAGCTTTTTTTAGAAAATTTTAAACTTAAAATGACTAAGAATTGAAATCTGTTATATTTTTATGGAGACGATACTAAAAGTTTACCCGACGCACACAGCGTGAAAAGAAGCTTTTACTGAAGGTCAATCATTACGTTTAAAAGAGAGGAATACGTCATGAATGATGTACAGCTTGATCTGCTCGATAAAAATGAGTGCAGAGTATCAAATGCAGTACATAGGTGAGCCGAAGACACTTTTGTATAGCATCTACTTAGCGATACCATCACGAAGCAGAGGTGAGTCGGGTTAGGCGGTAGCCGATGCAAACCTAAGCACCCATTCAAGTTTCAAAATGCGGGATAAAAATCATCATGTCTCACTATTTGTACTACATCCACGATCCGATGTGCAGTTGGTGCTATGGGTTTCGTGCAAGTTTAGCGACGTTGCGGCGAGAATTGCCTGAGTCTATTGAATTTCGTAGCCTGTTAGGCGGACTTGCACCTGATAATGACACGCCGATGCCAGAAGCGCAGCAGCACATGATTCAACAAAGCTGGCAACGTATCGAGCACACTTGTCCTGAGATTAAGTTCAATTTTGGTTTTTGGACGCAAAACACCCCGCGTCGTTCGACCTATCCTGCCTGCCGCGCTGTTTTGGTAGCGCAGCAACACGATTTGGAAGCAGAAATGATTGCGCAGATACAACAGACATATTACCAAGCGGCGCAAAATCCCTCTGATGAAATAGTGTTGTGTCATTGTGCCGAGCACCTTGGCCTAGACTCACAAGCATTTCGTGACGCGCTGCATCAGCCTGATATAGAGCAGGCTTTACAAATGAGCATTGAGCAAGCGATAGAACTCGATGCGAGTATGTTTCCCAGCTTACGCCTTGATCTAAACGGCAGTATTTGGCCTATTGAAGTCGATTATTGCCACCCACAAGCGATGTTAGACAAGATTCAATTGTTGTTGGAATTTGAGGCGTGAGCACAGGATTAAAGTAGACAATCAGCAAAGTCAAAAAACTTTCAAAGTTTCAAAGACAGTATCTGGAAGGTGTGTAAACATACACCGATACCTAATATATTTAGCCATTTGATGGTCTTTAGCTTGCACATAAATAACCTTTTAGAAGTACCAATAACATCAATAAGTTCACTCACTCCTGAGCGTGCCGTCACGCTCATGCGTGCCATACTTCGCGCAGAATGCCGCTATGCCAAGCTTAGTCCGTCGGTGTTGACCATTTCCGACAGACTTACGGTAGCAGATGGTGGTATTGATGCTGAAATTAACGCGCCTTCCAATTTTTCCGTTCCCACAGACTGCTTCTTTCAAGCTGGACTAACAGGCTTTCAGATCAAAGCTGGGACTACATTTAGACCTTGGACAAAGAGTGCCGTTCAGGAAGAACTACTCAACAGCAACGGGAACATAGCTCCTGAAGTCAAACGTCTTCTTCAGCGGCAGGGACGTTATACCCTGATTTGTACAGGCCATGATCTCACACCGCAGCAACGTAATAATTCACGAGTACAAATTACCAATATTTTGGAGCAAGCGGGGTTTAAGGATTATGAAACGCGCATAGAGGTGCTTGGTGCCAGTCAACTCGCAGAATTTGCTGAACGCTATCCAGGCGTTGCTGCCTTGTTGGGTATCGATCCGGTTCAAGAAGCCTGGTTGCTGGATGAATGGCAACGTGATGCACATTTAAGCAACGCCTTTGAGTCATCCCCAGAACAAACCAAAATCATCACTCAAATCAGAACGGCATTACAGAGTGAAACCAAACATCTCCGTATGCTTGGTGAGCCAGGATTAGGCAAGACGCGCATTGTTTTGGAAGCAGTGAAAGATGAGAACATCGCGCCTTATGTGTTGTACATCGAGCATGGCTCAAAATTTGGGCAAACCAAGCTTTTCCGACAAATCGTCAAATCCGGTTATGACAAACCGTTGGTGTTAGTGATTGATGAACTGCCTGAATCAGAATTGTCCGATATTTGGCGACACTTAAAACCACGTTGCAGAAGGTTGAAAATTGTATCGCTCGATCATGGCAAAGATGACACTTACGATGCGGACATTGAACGCCTCAACGCACCACCGCTGAGCGATGAAACCATTAAGAAAATCTTGGTCAATCGCGTGGGGGAATCACGCGAAATTGATCGCTGGATGGCTATCTGCGAAGGTTCACCGCGAGTTGTGCAAGCGGTGGCGGACAATTTATGCGCAAACCCGGAAGATTTATTAAAACCACCTGCAACTGTGCCGATTTGGACACGGTTTTTACACGGCTATGATCGGCGAGATGATGCAGGTGCAAGACAAATTGATTGTGTCGCCCTACATTTAGCCTTGTTTAGCCGCTTTGGTTATGAAGTACCCGTCGGCGATGAAGGGCGTTATATTGCCGGATTAATTCAAAACATAGACCCAAGCATTGGTTGGGCGCGTTTTCAAGACATCGTTAAAAGCCTTCGCGCCCGTCGGGTATTGCAAGGCAGCAGAACGCTGTTTTTTGTACCCAAGGCACTGCACATCTATTTGTGGCAACAATTCTGGGATGATTACGGACGTGGTTTTGATTTTACCCAAACCTTTGAGACCATGCCGGAATCGCTGCATGTTTGGTTTATGAAGATGTTCAAATATGCCGGAAATGCGGCGATGACTCATATTATTGACGATATTCTTAAGCTGGATGGTATATTTTCCCAGTCTGCCGTACTTACTTCTGAAAAAGGTTCATCATTCCTTTCTATTCTTGCTGAAGCGAATCCACAAGCGGTGCTAAAACTGCTTGAAGCCACGCTGGGCAAATGGACAGATCAGCAACTTTTAGATTTTAAGGATAGTCGGCAACATATTGTTTGGACGCTAGAAAAAATTGCCGTTTGGCAGCCTTTTACAGTGAGAGTTATACAACTGCTCACCAAATTGGCTGCTAATGAAAATTCTAAAATGGGAAATAACTCAACAGGCATTCTGGTGGGTTTGTTTTGTATTGGCCCTGAAGCAGTGGCAACAGAAGCAACGCCCGAAGCCCGCCTTCCCGCCATGTTGAAACTACTGCGAGCCAATGAAGACACGGTACGCCGCCTTGGACTCAAGTCGATGGAAGCCGCGCTTAATAGGGGCGGCATGGGCTTTCGCATCATCGGGCCAGAATACCAAGGCATGAAGGAAAGAGCCAAACTATGGATGCCCAAGACCTATGATGAATGGCGGCAAGCCAAATTATTGTATTTTAAAACGCTGGTTGATGAAACGGTAAACTGGCCTTCTATTTTGCGCACAGAGGTGTGCGAAACATTACTAAATGCAGTAGAAAATTTAATAGATGTCCCTCCCTGTACTGAATTGGCGTTTGAAGTGTTAGAGACGTTGATGAATGACAATGCGATACCGCCGGAAAAGCTGAATCACTTTTTCTGGGATTGGCAAGAATATCGAAATAAGGATAAGCATCCTGAAATGGCAAAGCGGTTAAAAAGCTGCGAGCGGCGCTATACAAGACGAGACTTGGCGAGTCGTTTTCATCGTTATGTGCTGGATATTGATCATTTTGAATGGGATGAGGATTTTCGTAGACAACACAATAAACCCAAAAATCGTGCAAAGGCACTGGTGGCCGCACTGGCGCAGCGTATCGCGCAACATCCTGAACAACTGGCTGAAATACGCCACTTACTCGCGCCGACAAAACCTGCCCAAGCATTATGGTATTGGGGAGAACGAATCGCACGGTATGATCAAGCAAATATATTTTTGCCGGAATTTATTCAAATAACGCTGGAAACCAAGCACCAAGTCTGTTTACACGGGTATTTATCAGTAATACAAGCAAGCAATTTTGAATTTTATCTTTCCATTCTCAACGAATTTTTGGATCAAGAACAGACCGCTTGGTTGGGCGTAAGAATCGGACTTTATTCTAATTACGACAAGGATTTTTTTACAAAATGTTTAGCCGCATTAGAAAGAAGATGGATTGAACCGCACGCATTTGGCATCTTACGTTTTGGACAAAAGATTGATGCTGTACCGCCTGAAGAAACCGTGCAGCTATTATCTCTATTGCGCCAATGTGATACACAAGAAGTATTGTCTTTCATTGTGGAATTATTAGATTCAATTCCGTTTGATCACACCGCACACTTTAATTCAGATTTTGTATTTGATGTGTTGTCAAATGCTATTCCAAGCCGAAATAATCAGGATCAAATGTCCGGTTATTATTGGAAGAACGTCTGCCAAAAACTCATGACTTGGGACAAAAGCTATACCGAGCCATTGCTAGATGTACTATTGTCAAAAATGAACGAAGATTATAGCTTGAGTTACCAACATGATGTCGAATCACTGGCGCATGAATTAGTGCAAACCGATCCAGCAGGTGCATGGAAGATTATAAAACGGCATTTTGAAGAAACCCTGCCATATTGGAGAGGTGATCTTTTGAACTGGCTCAAAGGGGGTTTAGGTGGGTTTGGTGAGGAAAATACCCCGCATGGTGCGATAGCAAATCTGCCCATCGCAGGCATTGTGGATTGGATTGAACAAGACCCTGAGCCTAGAGCAGTACTAATGGCGCACGCGGTTATTAATACACTGGATGATGCGGATGGCGGTCAACTCACGCGACGATTACTGCACAAATACGGACACATTAAGGGCGTTCAAAATGGCATCAGTGCTACTTTCCATTCTGGCGGGTGGAGTGGTTCAGAAAGTGCCTACTTAAAGTGCAAACGTGATAAATATCGCCAATGGCTGGCAGCAGGCTTTGAAATAGAAGTCATACAATGGCTTGAGCATGAAATTGAATATTTGGATCAGCGTATTGAGCAAGCAGACATTGGAGAAGAACGTTCAAGATTTGATTGAGATGAGGCACTTTGCTGCTGATCATGGGGGGGGATCGCATCGCTTAAATCGTGATGTATAGGGAGGGATGACTTACACTGGTGGGTATCACGCTAACATTTTGCAGACCTATTTGAGGGGGGAGCATGGGACAGATTATCCGCAACGTTGCGCAACGTCAGATCGAACACGAAATTCCTGAAAAATTTTTAAGCTTCAGCCAAGGCGCTGAAGCTTATGCGATTAATGTGATGTCGATTAAGAAGATCATTGAGTATGGACATATTACGCATTTGCCGATGATGCCTCGGTTTATTTGCGGCATTTTAAATCTCCAGGGGCATGTGGTGCCGGTGATTGATTTGGGCGTTTGTTTTGGCGGTGCTGCTGTGCAGCCGAATAAGCAGACTTGTATCGTGATTGTGGAAGTGCGTTTTAATGATGAAACGGACGGTGAGCAGTTATTAGATATAGGCATGGTGGTGGATGCGGTGAATAATGTGGTGGCTTTGTTGAAAAGCGACATTAGCCCGCCGCCAAAATTTGGGCAGCAGATTAAAACACAGTTTATTCAAGGTATTGGCAAAGTAGGCGAGGATTTTCTGGTGTTGTTGGAGGCTTCGCAGATTTTATCGGTGGAGGATTTCAGTGTGTTGCAAAATATTAAGCAGCAAGCGCCTCAAGCCGATAGCTTGGGAGCGATACACGAGGAGGTTGAGATGCCTGGAGCACCTCTATGATTGCCGCCATAGGGCAGGATAGCCATCGTTTTGATCGGGAGGATGCAAAGAAGCAGTTGGTGCTGGGCGGTGTGGTGTTTGCGGGGGCGTTGCCGTTAAAAGGCAATAGTGATGCGGATGTGGTGCTACATGCGATAACGAATGCTATTTCAGGTATTACGGGGGTGAATATTCTGGGCAAAGTCAGCGATGATTTGTGTTTGCAGCAGGGCATCACGGATAGTCGGGTGTATTTACAAGAGGCTTTGAAATATTTGCAGCAGCATCGTTTAACGCATGTGTCGATTAGCTTGGAATGCCAGCAGCCTAAAATCACGCCTAGAATGCCTGAAATGAAACAGAGCATTGCGCAGTTATTGGGCTTGTTGCCGGAGAATGTTGGTCTCACCGCGACCAGTGGTGAAGGTTTGACGGATTTTGGTCGCGGTGAGGGGATTCAAGCTTTTGTCATCGTCTCGGCGGTGCCGATGGAGGCTTGATTATGCGGGATCGCCCCCCGCATTGGCGACTCCGCGTACCCAGTTGCCAAAAGCGCCTGGGTTGCGGCTTTGTATGTAGACTCGCACTGGAGGGCTTGTCACCTGTTCCCGAATGTTTCAAACCATCTCAAGCAGGTTCAAAACGTTCGGGTCAAGTTTGCAAAACTTGCGAGTTCAAACCTTGACCCGCAAGTAACACATTAACAAGGTTGAATGATAAGAGCCGAATGAAGTGAGGGTTTCACGTTCGGTTCTGTGTTTTGACTTTCATAGTCTCTATTTCTCAAAATGGGGCATGTTCCCCCGCTTTTTGGCACCTACCTTTTGACCTTTATTTTCATACCAATGCCATTCTTACCCACTTGAACCTCAACCTTTTTTCTTCTTCCAATCTTTGCGTTTACCTCCAAATTTATCAACCAATTCATCTACTTTATCAATACCATCACCTGTAGCTGGGGTCAGTTGTGTGAGTTTGGAAGCGGGAGTGGCTTTGTCACCTGCTCCCGAATGTTTTAAACCATCTCAAGCAGGTTCAAAACATTCGGGGCAAGGAAACGATATGCGGATAATTGCTTGGAAAACCTGCTGGTTTCAGCCTCTATGAATGTCGAGGTTCGTGGATATCAACAGAAAGCGTCATAAACAAGAAGATTTGAGAAAGGTTCGGGTCGGCTTTACAAAAGCCGACCCGCATGGGTTTTCTAAAACCCGCTCAACACGTTGCTTGATGCGTTTGCGCATAGCAGCGTAGCCGCGCAGATTGTCTACGAACTTTTGCTCATAAACACCGACATACTCACTCACCCCACACCTCGGCATGGCTGTGTAAGTAGTCAACCATATATATCTTAACATTCAAATTAAAGAGGAAAAGTGGTTATGTTATTTGCAAACCCTTTAACAGAATGAGAATACATAAGCTTAGATCAAATATATAAAAAACATCCTGTTTTTTCAGTAAGAAAAAGAACTCATTTTATTCAATGAAGTGCCGAAGGCTATGCCATTAAAGACATTGCAAATTTTCATGATGTCTGTAGACCATCAGTATCGACAGGCATAAAAAATGGGGAACGTATAGGTGTGGCTGCCATTTTTGACACTAAACGTTCTGGAAGGA
>JADGEH010000041.1 GCA_016744475.1 Thiotrichales bacterium
CGTGGTCGTCTTCATGAATAAAGCCGATATGGTCGATGATGAAGAGTTGATCGAATTGGTTGAAATGGAAGTGCGTGAGCTGCTCGATAGTTATGAGTTTCCTGGTGATGACACCCCCGTCATTGTGGGTTCAGCCTTGAAAGCCTTAGAAGGCGAGCAAGCTTATATCGATAAAATCTACGAACTGGTGGACGCTTTAGATACCTATATTCCAGAGCCAGAGCGTGATATCGATCAAGATTTCTTGATGCCGATTGAAGATGTGTTCTCAATTTCAGGTCGCGGTACCGTAGTCACGGGTCGTGTAGAACGTGGCCGTGTTAAAGTCGGTGAAGAAGTGGAAATTGTGGGTATTAAAGACACCACTAAAACCACATGTACCGGTGTTGAAATGTTCCGTAAACTGCTAGACGAAGGTGTAGCAGGGGATAATGTCGGTGTCTTGTTGCGTGGTACCAAACGCGAAGAAGTCGAGCGCGGTCAAGTGCTGGCAAAACCCGGTAGTATTAATCCACATACTCGCTTTGAAGCAGAAGTTTATATTCTGAGCAAAGAAGAGGGTGGTCGTCATACGCCATTCTTTAATGGTTATCGCCCACAATTCTACTTCCGTACCACTGATGTAACGGGGGCTGTAGAATTACCAGAAGGTATCGAAATGGTGATGCCGGGTGATAATGTAAAAATGGATGTGACCTTAATTGCTCCTATCGCGATGGAAGATGGCTTACGTTTTGCCATTCGTGAAGGGGGTCGTACTGTTGGTGCAGGTGTTGTTGCGAAGATTGTTGAATAAATACTAATGCCGTTAAAGAACGCTTGTTTTTTAATGGCATTTTTTTTTGCTTTAGCGGTTTAATTTTTATTTGTTAAGCGGTATACTTGTCCGCTTTACTTTTCTTGGGTTATAACATGGCAAATCAAAGAATTCGTATTCGCCTCAAAGCTTTTGATCATCGATTAATCGATCAATCTGCACGAGAAATAGTAGAAACAGTTCGCAGAACAGGTGCGCAATTGCGTGGGCCAATTCCTCTGCCCATCAAGAAAGAACGTTATACTGTGTTGACTTCACCTCATGTTAATAAAGATGCGCGTGATCAATATGAATTAAGAACACATAAACGATTACTGGATATTATCGACCCTACAGATAAAACTGTTGATGCTTTAATGAAGCTGGATTTAGCAGCGGGTGTGGATGTTCAGATTAAATTGAATTAATTTTGGATGTTGCTTATTACTTGTTTTGAGTAGATAAGTGAGTTGGGAGCATGAACAATGAGTATTGGTATGGTTGGTCGGAAATGCGGTATGACTCGTATTTTCCAGGAAGATGGTTCCTCTATCCCGGTAACAGTATTAGAGTTAGAGCCTAACCGAGTTACGCAAGTTAAAACGCAAGAAAAAGAAGGTTATAGTGCTATTCAAGTGACTTGTGGAACGCGTAAAGCAAGCCGAGTTAATAAATCTGAAACAGGGCATTTAGCTAAAGCTGCTGTGGAGGCAGGGCGAGGTTTTTGGGAGTTTCGCTTGTCGCAGCAGGAAGTTGAAGAATACAAATTAGGTGGGGAAGTTAAGCTGGATATCTTTGAGGTAGGCAAGAAGGTTGATGTAGCTGGCACTTCAAAAGGTAAGGGCTTTGCAGGTGTTGTGAAGCGCTATAATTTCAGTACCCAGGATGCAACTCATGGTAACTCTTTGTCGCATAGAGCGCCTGGTTCTATTGGCCAAAACCAATCACCGGGTCGTGTATTTAAGGGTAAGAAAATGGCCGGTCAAATGGGTAATGTGCGCACCACTGTGCAGAATTTAGAGATTGTCAGAATTGATGCTGAACGCAATCTTTTAATGCTAAAAGGAGCCGTGCCTGGTGCTCCAAATGGTGATGTTATCGTCTGCCCAGCAGTGAAAGCGAAATAAGGAGAAGAACATGGAAATCGCTTTACAAACCCTGGGTGATGTTGGTAATTCTGGCATTGTTGATGTTTCTGAAAATGTATTTGGAGCTGAGTTTAAACCTAGTTTGATACATCAAGTTGTTGTTGCCTATATGGCAGCAGGACGTGCAGGTACCAAAGCTCAGAAGACACGTTCAGAAGTGAGCGGCAGTACAGCTAAGCCTTGGCGCCAAAAAGGTACGGGACGTGCGCGAGCAGGTAATACTCGCAGTCCTATATGGCGTGCGGGTGGTGTTACTTTTGCTGCAAAACCACGCGATTATACTCAAAAATTAAATAAAAAAATGTATCGCAGCGCACTACGCTCAGTTTTTTCTGAATTATTGCGCCAAGAACGTTTAATGATTGTTGATGAGTTTTCTGTAGATAGTCCAAAAACGCGAGAATTAGTCAGTAAGTTAAAAGATGCAGGTGACGATATTAATTTGATGATTGTCACTGAAACTATGGATGAAAATTTGATTCTTGCGGCACGTAATTTACACCGCGTTAGTATTAGTGATGCAGCAAGTGTTGATCCTGTGACTTTGGTGTGGGCAGAGAAAGTAATTCTCACCTCATCCGCATTAAAGCAACTTGAGGAGAGATTGGCATGAGTAAGGTTCAAGCCGTAGAGCAAACACGTCTAATGCAAATATTGCTTTCTCCGCGTGTTTCTGAAAAGGCAATTAAAGAAGCTGATGATAATCGTCATTTTGTCTTTAAAGTGCTTAAAGACGCAAATAAGCAAGAAATAAAAATGGCTGTTGAATTACTTTTTAATGTAAAGGTCTCATCAGTACGTACCCTTAATGTTAAAGGTAAGCGTAAAACTTTTGGGCGCACTCCAGGTCAGCGTTCTGATTGGAAAAAAGCCTATGTCTTCCTTAAAGAAGGCTACGACATTAATTTTGGCGTCGAATAAAGAACTGAGGTTGAATAAATTATGGCCGTTGTAAAAGCTAAGCCAACTTCCGCAGGTCGGCGTTTTGTTGTAAAAGTTAATGCTGACTTGCATAAAGGTGCGCCTTATGCACCTTTGTTAGATACTAAAAGTAAATCTGGTGGTCGCAATAATACTGGACGTATTACTGTTCGTCATCGTGGTGGTGGACATAAACAACATTATAGAATTGTTGACTTCAAGCGTAATGACAAGGATGGTATTCAAGCAAAGATAGAGCGTTTAGAATATGATCCTAATAGAACAGCTTATATTGCTTTAGTGTTATATGCTGACGGTGAACGCCGTTATATTATAGCACCTAAAAATGTCGTAGCTGGCGATGCTGTTATGGCTGGTGATGATGCTCCAATTAAGCCTGGTAATTGCTTGCCTCTGCGTAATATTCCTGTGGGTAGCACTGTTCATTGTGTTGAGCTTAAGCCCGGAAAAGGCGCACAGATGGCGCGTAGTGCAGGTGCTTCTGTGCAATTAGTGGCTCGTGAAGGACGTTATGCTACCTTGCGTTTGCGCTCTGGTGAAATGCGAAAAGTACCTGCTGAATGCCGTGCGACTATTGGTGAAGTAAGCAATAGTGAGCATAACTTGCGTTCTTTAGGGAAAGCTGGGGCTACTCGTTGGCGTGGTGTTCGTCCAACTGTTCGTGGTGTAGTGATGAATCCTGTCGATCATCCGCATGGTGGTGGTGAAGGTCGTACTTCGGGCGGGCGGCATCCTGTATCACCTTGGGGTTTTCCTACGAAAGGTGCGAAAACTCGAAGTAATAAACGTACAGATAAAATGATTGTGCGGCGTCGTCGCAGCAAGTAAGGAAAAGGATAAGTTATGCCACGTTCAATTAAGAAAGGGCCTTTTGCTGATTTGCATTTGCTTAAGAAAGTTGATGAAGCGCTCGCTAGCAAAAGCAAAAAGCCAATTAAAACTTGGTCTCGCCGTTCAATGGTTTTGCCTCATATGGTTGGATTAACCATTGCTGTGCATAATGGTCGTCAGCATGTTCCTGTTTATATAACGGAAAATATGGTTGGACATAAATTGGGTGAGTTTGCTTTAACCCGCACTTACCGCGGTCATGCAGCAGATAAAAAGTCTAAACGTTAGAGGAAAAAGCCGTGGAAGTTTCAGCCACTTATAAATATGCACGTATTTCTCCACAAAAATGTCGTCTAATCGCCGATCAAGTGCGCGGCCTAGCAGTTGAAGAGGCTTTGAATATTCTGATGTTCAGCACAAAAAAAGCCGCTCCTATGGTGAAGAAAGTTCTGGATTCAGCTATTGCAAATGCTGAAAACAATGAAGGTGCTGATATTGATGAACTAAAGGTTTCTAGTGTTTTCGTCAATGAAGGGCCGACCATGAAACGTATGCGAGCACGCGCTAAAGGGCGCGGTTCTCGTATTTTCAAGCGCACCAGTCATATTACCGTGACCGTGGCAGACAGTTAAGGCGAGTTAAAGTTATGGGACAAAAGGCAAATCCAATTGGTATGCGTTTGGGGATCGTGAAAGATTGGTCTTCAAAATGGTATGCAAGTAGCCAGGACTACGCAGATTTCTTAAATACAGATATAAAAATCCGCGAATATATACGTAAAAAATTATCTCAAGCTTCAGTGAGTGAAGTTCGTATTGAACGTCCGGCAAGAAATGCTCGAATTATTATTCATACGGCTCGACCAGGCATTGTTATTGGTAAAAAAGGCGAAGATATTGATAAGTTGCGCAAAGAAGTGTCCGCAATGATGGGAATTCCTGTACATATCAGTGTTGAAGAAATTCGTAAGCCAGAAGTGGATGCGCAATTGGTCGCAGAAAGTGTAGCCCAGCAATTAGAAAAACGCATTATGTTTCGTCGAGCGATGAAACGTGCTGTGAGTAATGCTATGCGTTTAGGCGCTCAAGGTGTTCGGATTAATGTGGCTGGTCGATTAAATGGTGCTGAGATTGCTCGTACTGAATGGTATCGAGAAGGACGTGTCCCTTTACATACTTTGCGTGCCAATATTGATTATGGTTTTGCTGAAGCAAATACGACTTATGGCATTATCGGTGTAAAGGTCTGGATTTTTAAAGGCGAAATTATTGGTAGACCTGAGCAGGAAGTGGTTAAGGAAAAACCAGCCAAGTCTGAGAAAGGACAATAGTCATGTTACAGCCAAAACGAACAAAATTCAGAAAACAGCATAAAGGCCGAAATCGTGGTTTAGCTCAACGTGGAAGTAAGGTGAGCTTTGGTGAGTTTGGTATGAAAGCGACAACGCGAGGGCGTATTACAGCACGCCAAATTGAAGCTGGACGTCGTGCAATTAACCGTTATGTAAAACGTGGCGGTAAAGTGTGGATTCGTATTTTTCCAGATAAACCTATTAGTAAAAAACCATTAGAAGTTCGCATGGGTAAGGGTAAAGGAAATGTTGAGTATTGGGTGGCTCAGATTCAGCCTGGTCGTATTTTGTATGAAATTGAAGGTGTTTCAGAAGAAATAGCCCGTGAAGCTTTTCGTTTAGCAGCAGCTAAAATGCCTGTGCAAACCAGTTTTGTAGCGCGGACGGTTATCTAAAATGAAAGCAAATGAATTGAGAGAAAAAAATGTAGATGAGCTGAAGCAAGAACTACTCAGTCTTTTACGTGAACAGTTTACTTTGCGTATGCAAAGAGGTGCCGAACAGTTGAATCGTCACCATCAATTAAAAGCAGTAAGGCGCAGTATTGCACGAGTAAAAACCATTTTGACTGAAAAGGGTAGTCCAGCATGACTGATGCACAACAAACAACTGCTAACCCAGAAACCACTATTCGTACTTTGGTAGGACGTGTTGTCAGTAGTAAAATGGATAAAAGCATTACTGTATTGATTGAGCGTAAAGTGAAACACCCTCTATATGGAAAATTCATTAAGCGTTCTACAAAATTGCATGCGCATGATGAAGAAAATACCTGTCAGGAAGGTGATACCGTAGCCATCGAGCAATGTCGCCCAATTTCAAAAAGTAAATCTTGGCGTTTGCATAAAGTTTTAGAACGTGCAAAATAAAATTGCCCGATCATTTGGAGTTTAATCATGATTCAGATGCAGTCCATGTTAGACGCCGCAGATAACAGCGGCGCACGACGCCTCATGTGTATCAAGGTGTTGGGCGGTTCACATCGCCGTTATGCAAATA
The DNA here is from genome assembly GCA_016744475.1 of Thiotrichales bacterium. Lineage (GTDB taxonomy): Bacteria > Pseudomonadota > Gammaproteobacteria > Beggiatoales > Beggiatoaceae > BB31. The sequence continues at coordinate 6,068 of JADGEH010000041.1, forward strand.
TTGGTGACATTGTAAAAGTCACTATTAAGGAAGCTATTCCTCGTGGCAAAGTTAAAAAAGGCGATGTTTATAGCGCAGTGATTGTTAGAACTCGTAAAGGTGTGCGTCGTTCTGACGGTTCTTTAATTCGTTTTGATGGTAATGCAGCGGTATTGTTAAATAATCAGTTACAACCTATTGGCACACGTATTTTTGGTCCCGTGACACGTGAGCTGAGAAGTGAGCGTTTTATGAAGATCATCTCACTGGCTCCAGAAGTTCTTTAGAGCAATTAGTTGATCTAGAACTTCTGAAAGTTAGTAGATGTTTTAAGTGAGAGATTGTCATGCGTAGAATTAAAACAGGAGATGACATTGTTGTCATCATAGGTAAAGACAAAGGTAAGCAAGGGCGGGTTGTTCGCATCATGCCTAATGATCGTGTGCTTGTAGAAAATATTAATTTGGTTAAGCGTCACACGAAAGGCAATCCTATGTTAAATCAGCCCGGTGGTATTGTGCAAAAAGAAATGCCTTTGCATATTTCAAATATCGCTTTGTTTAATCCAGAAACAGGAAAAGCAGATCGTGTGGGTTTTAAATTACTTGAAGATGGTAGAAAAGTACGTTACTTCAAGTCAAATAACGAAGTTGTGGATGTGTAATCATGGCTACTCGCTTAGAAGAACAGTATAAAACTGATATAATTTCTCAACTCATGTCTAAATTTGAGTATAAGAGTGTTATGCAAGTACCTAAAATTACCAAAGTCACCTTGAATATGGGTTTGGGTGAAGCTGTAGGTGATAAAAAGGTAGTTGAGCGTGCAATAGGTGATATGGAAGCTATTGCTGGACAAAAAGCTGTTGTCTGTTTGGCACGCAAATCAGTGGCTGGTTTTAAAATTCGTGAAGCTTGGCCTATTGGCTGTAAAGTCACTTTACGTCGAGATCATATGTATGAATTTCTAGACCGCCTCATTAGTATTGCAATTCCTCGAATTCGAGATTTTCGTGGTTTTTCAGGCAAAGCTTTTGATGGACGTGGTAACTATAGCTTGGGTGTCCGTGAGCAAATTATTTTTCCTGAAATCGATTACGATAAAATTGATGCCCTACGAGGTATGGATATTACAATTACGACCAGTGCGCGAAATGATGATGAAGGCCGTGCTTTGTTAGATGGCTTTAATTTCCCCTTAAAATAAGCGAGCGACTTGGTATGGCTAAGAAATCTATGATTAACCGCGAATTAAAGCGGGCAAAAACGGTTGCTAAGTATGCTAAAAAAAGAGCTGAATTTAAAAAAGCTGCCGTCGATTTAACATTAAGTGAAGAAGAACGTGATTTAGCGCGAGTGAAATTACAAAAATTACCGCGTGATGCTTCCCCAATACGTAAACAAGATCGGTGTCGAGTGACGGGTAGACCACATGGTTATTATCGTAAGTTTGGTTTAGGACGTAATAAACTACGTGAATATACCATGTTGGGTATGGTACCTGGATTACGTAAAGCAAGTTGGTAGTTTGATTCTTATTATCTGTCAAATATAGACAGATTTTTTCTTAGATACTGAGAGATAAAGATAATTTTAAAAATCTCTTAAGTCTGGAGTAAAAATTTATGAGTATGACTGATCCTGTTGCTGATATGTTAACTCGTATTCGCAATGCGCAGGCCGCTAATAAACTTAGTGTTAAAATGCCTGCTTCAAAAACTAAAAAATCAATTGCCTCTGTTTTGTTGGAAGAAGGCTATATTTCAGGTTTTTCAATATCTGATGATGCTAAGTCTGAACTAGATATTCAACTGAAATATTATGATGGCCAACCTGTCATTGAAATGCTCAAACGCGTGAGCCGTCCTGGTTTACGTATCTACAAACCTAAAGGTGAATTACCAACAGTGAGTGGTGGTTTGGGCATTGCTATTATTTCCACTTCCAAAGGACTAATGACTGATCGTGCCGCAAGAACTGCTGGTCATGGTGGTGAAGTCCTGTGTTATGTATTCTGAGGCTTGAGTCATGTCACGAGTTGCAAAAAATCCAATCAATATTCCCGCAGGCGTTGATGTTAGCGTCAATAATCAGCATGTAAAGATTAAGGGGCCTAAAGGCAGCATGGAGCATGAAATGTCCAATGCTGTCAGCATGAAAATTGAAGATAATAGTATTTCTTTTGAAATTCATGAAAATTTTGCGAATGCTAAAGCTTTAGCTGGAACTACCAGAGCCTTGGTTAATAATATGGTAACAGGTGTTAATCAGGGGTTTGAGAAAAAACTCACCCTGATTGGTGTTGGTTATCGTGCTCAAGTTCAAGGTAAAGCATTAAATTTAACTTTGGGCTATTCTCACCCTATTGTTTTTCCAATACCTGATGAACTTCAAATTGAAACACCCAGTCAAACTGAAGTTATTATACGAGGTAGCGATAAGCAAATGGTCGGTCAAGCAGCAGCGAATATTCGTGCTTACCGTCCACCTGAGCCTTATAAAGGTAAAGGCGTGCGTTATACGGATGAACATGTAGTTCGCAAAGAAGCGAAGAAAAAATAAGGCAGGCAATTCATGGATAAAAAATCATCAAGATTGCGTCGTGCACGCCGTACACGTGAAAAAATTAAAACCTTGGGTGTTGAGCGTTTATGTATACATAAAACACCTAAGCATATTTACGCTCAGATTATTAGTGCAGGTGGAGCAACTATATTAGCTAGCGCTTCTACTTTGGATAAAGCCTGTCGTGAGCAAATTAAGTATGGCGGTAATATTGACGCAGCCACTCTAGTTGGAAAAACCATCGCTGAACGTGCAAAAGTTGCTGGTGTAGGTAGTGTTGCTTTTGATCGTTCTGGCTTTAAATATCATGGTCGGATTAAAGCGTTAGCTGATGCGGCACGTGAAAATGGATTGCAATTCTAAGGTGGCTTAACAATGGCAAATAATAATTTTGATGTACAGTCTAAAAGCAACGATGATTTCATAGAGAAATTAGTTGCTGTAAACCGTGTAGCTAAAGTAGTGAAAGGTGGGCGAATTTTTAGTTTCAGCGCTCTAACTGTAGTGGGGGATGGTAAGGGTAAAATTGGTTTTGGCTATGGTAAAGCACGTGAGGTACCTGTTGCTATTCAAAAGGCAATGGAAGCTGCGCGTAAAAATATGAAACCTGTTTCATTGAATGGTGATACCTTGCATTATCCTATTACAGCTCGACATGGTGCTGCAAAAGTTTATATGCAGCCAGCTTCTGAAGGTACTGGTATTATTGCTGGTGGTGCTATGCGTGCTGTATTTGAAGTGGTAGGTGTGCATAACGTACTAGCTAAAACTATCGGATCATCTAATCCGATCAATGTAACACGCGCTACATTAAAAGGTTTATGGGAAATGTCTTCTCCTGAAAAAATTGCAGCTAAGCGTGGTAAGATTGTTGAAGAAATTTTAGGTTGATATCAATCATGAATAAGAAAATTAAAGTGACTCTAGTACGTAGTACTTGTAAGCGTTTGGCTGCACATAAAGCCTGTGTGGCAGGTTTAGGACTGCGCCGCATTCGTCATACCGTAGAAGTCGATGATACCCCATCTATTCGTGGCATGATTAACAAAGTTTCTTACTTATTGAAAGTGGAAGAAAACTCATGATGCGTTTGAATACTTTATATCCTGTAGCAGGTTCAAAAACAGTAGCAAAGCGAGTTGGACGCGGTATAGGTTCAGGTTTTGGTAAGACTTGTGGGCGTGGTCATAAAGGGCAAAAATCTCGTTCTGGTGGATTTCACAAAGTTGGTTTTGAAGGTGGTCAAATGCCTTTGCAACGACGTTTGCCAAAAGTAGGTTTTTCTTCTCATCAATCTGAGTTAGTTGCTGAAGTTCGCTTGCACGAGCTTGAAAGGCCACAAGCTGAAGTCATTGATTTGTTAGCCTTAAAGGAAGCCAAAATAATTTCCCATAAAATTCAGCGTGTAAAAGTTTTTCTTTCTGGAAAAATTACTAAAGCTGTGAAGCTCAAAGGAATTTTTGTAACTCCTGGGGCACGTAAAGCAATTGAAGCTGCTGGTGGCAGCATTGAGGACTAATGGCTATTGGAAATTTTGCAGCAGCAGGTGATGAACTTAGCAAATTAGGCCGCTTGACAGAACTGAAACAGCGTTTATTGTTTGTTATTGGTGCAATCATTGTTTATCGCGTTGGTACTTTCATTCCTGTCCCAGGTATTGATCCTGTACGATTAGCTCAGTTATTTGCTGAGCAGCAGGGAACAATTCTGGATATGTTTAACATGTTCTCTGGTGGTGCTTTGCAGCGTTTTTCTGTATTCGCCTTGGGGATTATGCCGTATATTTCTGCATCAATTATTATGCAGTTGTTGACAGTTGTTTCACCACAGCTAGAGCAACTTAAAAAAGAAGGTGAAGCTGGACGACGAAAGATTACTCAATACACTCGCTATGGCACATTAGTATTGGCATCTTTTCAAGCAATAGGTATCTCTATTGCCTTGGAAAATCAAAATGTTGTTGTTGAAGCAGGTATTGGATTTCAAGTCACTGCCACAGTTACTTTAGTGACAGGAACTATGTTTTTAATGTGGTTGGGCGAACAAATTACAGAACGTGGCATTGGCAATGGTATTTCATTGATTATTTTTGCTGGTATTGTTGCTGGTTTACCCGGTGCTATTGGCGGCACTTTAGAGCTTGCGCGTACTGGACAAATGCATATTTTTACATTGATTATATTATTTGTATTGGTCTTGCTGGTGACGGCTTTTGTTGTCTTTGTTGAGCGTGGGCAGCGTCGAATTAGTGTTAATTACGCTAAGCGCCAGGTTGGACGAAAAATGTATGCTGGACAAAGTAGCCATTTGCCTTTGAAATTAAATATGGCTGGTGTTATTCCCCCTATTTTTGCATCAAGTATTATTTTATTTCCCGCGACATTAGGGGGCTGGTTTGGTTCTGCTGAAGGGTTGGAGTGGTTAAAAGATTTATCCCAGACTTTATCGCCAGGCCAGCCTTTATATATTTTATTTTATGCTGCCGCCATTATTTTCTTTTGCTTTTTTTACACTGCTTTAATTTTCAATCCTAAAGAAACTGCTGATAATTTAAAAAAATCAGGAGCATTTATTCCAGGCATTCGTCCTGGTGCTCAAACAGCGCAGTATATTGATGATGTTATGTCACGTTTGACTCTGGCTGGTGCCATTTATATTACAGCCGTGTGTTTACTGCCTGAGTTTTTAAATCTGCAATGGAATGTACCCTTTTATTTTGGTGGAACTTCATTGTTGATTATTGTGGTTGTGGTGATGGATTTCATGGCTCAAGTGCAGGCACATTTGATGTCGCACCAATATGAAGGATTGATGAAAAAAGCCAATTTGAAAGGCCAAGGCCGTAATCCCATGTTACGTTGATTTTGTTATAGATTAGTCCTATCTCATTAACGAAATAATGTAAACAGAATAGAAACCTTTGAATTGGAGATTTATGTAATGAAAGTCAGAGCATCTGTTAAAAAAATCTGCCGCAATTGTCGTATTATTCGGCGTAATGGTTCAGTACGTGTGATTTGCAAAGAACCCCGACATAAACAACGTCAAGGTTGATTTTTATTTGCAGTTTTAGATATAAATGCTATAATTTCGGGCTTTTCCAAATTTATTTTCCATCTTATGGAAGAGTTTGAAATAGTAAGCTTTCTAGCTGTAAAGCTTGTTTTTAACATTAAATAGAGATTAAGAATATGGCCCGTATTGCAGGCATTAATATTCCAGTTCATAAACATATCGTTATTGGTTTAACTGCGATTTATGGTATTGGTTTGACGCGGGCGCGTGATATTTGTAAGAATTCTAATATCGCGCCTGATACTAAAGTGAAAGACCTTTCAGAAGGTGAATTGGAAGTTTTACGTGCTGGAATAGCCGCCTTTACTGTTGAGGGTGATTTACGTCGTGAAGTAGCAATGAATATTAAGCGTTTAATGGATTTAGGCTGCTATCGTGGTATTCGTCACCGACGTGGTTTGCCATTGCGTGGGCAACGTACCCGTACTAATGCACGTACCCGTAAAGGGCCTCGCAGAATGATTAAGAAATAATGAGATAAGCTATGGCTAAGGTTCAAACTCGCAGTAAGAAAGTTAAAAAAAATGTATCTGAAGGAATAGCTCATGTTCACGCTTCCTTTAATAATACTATTATTACCATTACAGATCGTCAAGGCAATGCACTTGCTTGGGCAACTGCTGGAGGTAGTGGTTTCCGTGGTTCACGTAAAAGTACACCTTTTGCAGCCCAGGTGGCAGCGGAAAGAGTTGGTAATGTAGTAAAAGATTTTGGTATGAAAAATCTTGAAGTTCGGATTAAAGGCCCTGGCCCTGGACGCGAGTCAGCTGTGCGAGCCTTAAATGCCAATGGTTTTAAGATTGTTAGTATTACGGATGTGACACCTATTCCTCATAATGGTTGTCGTCCGCCTAAACGACGCAGGGTATAACAATATGGCAAGATATATCGGACCAAAATGTAAGCTAAGTCGCCGCGAAGGCACGGACTTATTTCTTAAAAGCCGTAACCGTGCTTTAGATACTAAGTGCCAAATGGATAAAACTCCAGGACAGCATGGAGATCGTCGTCAGCGTTTATCTGATTACGCATTGCAATTGCGTGAAAAGCAAAAAGTTCGTCGAATTTATGGGATTTTAGAAAAGCAATTCCGTAATTATTATAAAGAGGCTGTGCGTCGTAAAGGCTCTACTGGTGAAAATCTGCTGAAATTATTAGAGTGCCGCTTGGATAATGTAGTATATCGCATGGGTTTTGCTGTAACTCGTGCTGAAGCGCGTCAATTAGTTAGCCATAAAGCAATTGAAGTAAATGGGCATAAAGTTAATATTCCTTCTTACCAGGTTCAAATTGGCGATGTCGTTAGTATCACAGAAAAAGCACGTGAGCAATTACGCATTAAAGCGTCTTTGGTAAGCGCTGATGGTTTTGGCCTTCCTGAGTGGGTTGATGTGGATGTGACTAAAATGTCAGCTATTTTTAAATCTATGCCTGAACGCATGGATTTATCTGCTGACATTAATGAGCAACTTATTGTTGAGTTGTACTCAAAATAAAATGTATAAGTTAAATATATTTAGCTTATTTATATTCCACAAGACATCCACGAAGAGGGTTTTGCTGTATGCAAACTGGTGTTGTTGACCTGTTAAAGCCGCGTATTGTTGATGTTAAACAAATCAACGAAACAACAGCTAAAGTTACTTTAGAACCGTTAGATCGTGGTTTTGGTCATACGTTGGGAAATGCATTGCGTCGTGTTTTGCTGTCTTCCCTTCCTGGTTCTGCGGTTATCGAAGTAAAAATAGAAGGTGTCGAGCACGAATACACCAGCCTTGATGGTGTTCAAGAAGATATTACTGATATTTTATTGAATCTCAAAGGTTTAGCTATTCGGGTTTTAGGCAAACACCCTGTTGTTTTGCATCTTAATAAGAAGGGTGCTGGGCCTGTGCTGGCTTCTGATATTGAATTAGAACATGACGTTGAAATCATTAATCCAGAGCATGTTATTGCACATCTAAATAAAGCAGGTGTGCTAAATATGCAGCTTAAAATTGGCATGGGGCGTGGTTATCAGCCAGCTAATTTACGTTTGCAACATGACGAAGAAACAGAACAAGTGGGCTGGTTACATCTTGATGCTTCTTTTAGTCCCATAGTTCGAGTAGCCTATGAAGTTGACCGGGCTCGTGTAGAACAACGTACAAATCTGGATAAGCTCATTATTGAGTTAGAAACTAATGGTACTATCGATCCAGAAACCTCAGTACGACAAGCCGCAACAATTTTACAAGAACAGCTTTCAGTCATTGTTGAATTAAAAGGCACTGAGATTGAAGATACTGTTAACGAAAAAGAAGATGAGATAGACCCGGTTTTATTGCGACCTGTAGATGAACTTGAGTTGACCGTGCGTTCAGCTAATTGTTTAAAAGCTGAAAGTATTTATTACATTGGTGATTTAATTCAGCGAACTGAAACAGAACTGCTAAAAACTCCAAATCTAGGTAAAAAATCCTTGAATGAAATAAAGGACGTTTTGGCATCTCGTGGTTTATCTTTGGGAATGAAGCTGGAAAATTGGCCACCTCCCGGATTGCACGAAGAAAATTCGTCAAGCAATTAAGGAAAACAGGAATTTAATAAGGTAAATACAGATGCGTCATCGTTATGCAGGAAAGCACTTAAGTCGCACCTCTAGTCACCGTAAAGCTATGTTTCGCAACATGACGGTGTCTTTAATGCGATATGAAATGATTAAAACTACGGTCGTTAAGGCTAAAGAACTGCGTCGTTATGCAGAGCCAATAATTACCTTAGCTAAAACTGACAATGTCGCTAAGCGTCGTTTGGCTTTTGATCGTTTGCGTAGTAGAGAGACTGTTACTAAATTGTTTACAGATTTAGGCCCCTTTTATCAAGAGCGTTCAGGAGGCTATCTTCGCATTTTAAAATGTGGTTATCGCCCTGGAGATAAAGCTCCAATGGCTATTGTGCAATTAGTTGATCGCATTGATTTTGAAGCCAATGATGAAGATGATGAGGAATTGATGGACGAAGAATAAGGCATCTTGACTTTTCTTATATCAAATCTAAAAAACCGCTGATAATGAATATTATCAGCGGTTTTTGTGTTATGGCATAGCGTGAATGCAATGAATATAGCTGATTATGCTATTGTTGCTGTATTATTGTCATCTGTATTGTGGGCAATACGACAGGGCTTATTGCACACTATGTCTGAATTATTGAATTGGATGATTGCATTAGCCATTGCCTTATTATTTATTGATGAATTAGCGCTTGTATTAACTCGCATTTCACCTATTATTGAAATCCGTTTATTGCTGGCTTTCATCTGTCTATTCAGCAGCACTTTCTTGCTTGCTAACTTATTGAGCTATCTATTAATACAATTGTTTCCTGAGTTTTCCATGTCATTGCTTGAATATCTATTAACACCAGTGTTGGGTTTGTTTAAAGCGATCTTAATTATTTTAGTGTTTTTTATAATTCTGACTTTAACCCCTATAAAACAAACAGCTATTTGGCAATCTTCATGGATTATTCATTACGTATTGATAGATACTTCACAGAAACTTCTAACGCAAATGAGGTGAATTATGTGTGGAATCATTGGCATTGTTGCAAAATCTAGTGTAAATCAAGCCATTTATGATGGTTTGACAGTATTGCAACATCGTGGTCAAGATGCAGCGGGCATTGTCACCTGTGCCAACGAACGCCTTTATTTGCGTAAAGATAATGGTTTGGTGCGTGATGTATTTCATACACGTCACATGCTGCGTTTGCTCGGCAATATGGGGATAGGTCATGTGCGTTACCCCACGGCAGGTTGTTCTAGTTCTGCCGAAGCGCAGCCTTTTTATGTGAATTCTCCTTATGGTATAGCACTGGCACACAATGGTAATTTGACCAATGCTGATACCTTAAAACAAGACCTATTTCGTGAAGATTTGCGTCATATCAATACCAATTCTGATTCTGAGGTTTTGTTAAATGTGTTTGCCCATGAATTACAAAATATGGGCAAATATAATATTGATGAGAAAGATATTTTCTCTGCTGTTTCAGGAGTTTATAAACGTTGTCAAGGGGCTTATGCGGCTGTTGCCATGATTACAGGTTACGGCATTGTGGCGTTTCGAGACCCGCAAGGTATTCGTCCTCTAATATTTGGTAAGCGTGAAACAGAGCAGGGTGATGAGTATATGGTGGCTTCTGAAAGTGTCGCCATACGTGCGCTGGGTTTTGATGTGATTCGAGATGTGCAACCTGGTGAAGCTATCTTTATTGATTTGCAGGGACAATTTCATGCGCAGCAATGTGCAGAAAAGATCGACCACAATCCTTGTATTTTTGAATATGTCTATTTTGCTCGACCAGACTCGATTATTGATGGTATTTCTGTTTATAAGGCTCGACAACGTATGGGGAAGGTGCTGGCACGTAAGATTCTGCGCTTAAAGCCGGATCATGATATTGATGTCGTGATTCCTATCCCCGATACCAGTCGCACGGCTGCATTGGAAGTAGCTAAAGAATTAAAGCTTAAATACCGTGAAGGTTTTGTTAAAAATCGTTATATACCACGTACTTTCATTATGCCCGGACAATCCATGCGCAGAAAATCTGTACGTCAGAAACTCAATGCGATTGATTTAGAATTCAAAGGTAAAAATGTACTATTGATTGATGATTCAATTGTACGGGGTACTACTTCTAAGCAAATCGTTCAAATGGCCCGTGATGCTGGAGCTAAAAGCGTGTATTTTGCTTCTGCTGCGCCACCTGTACGTTATCCAAATGTGTACGGGATTGATATGCCGTCGGTGCAAGAACTATTAGCCTATAATCGCACGGATGAGCAAATTGCTCATGTTATTGGTGCTAATTGGTTAATTTATCAAGATTTAGATGATTTAGTGAAAGCCACTCGTGGTAAGCAAGGATTGGTGAAATTTGATACTTCATGTTTCAGTGGGGAATATGTGACTGGCACGGTAGATCAAAGATATCTAGATGAATTAGAGCGTCAGCGTAATGATACAGCGAAGTATGAAAACGATAAAGAAGAAGGTGTAGAAGTAATTGAACTGCATAATTCAGTATAAAAATATTTTGGGAGAGAATCATATGCGTTATTCAATGGTAGGAACGCCGTACCATAAAATGTTTTCTTTGATATTTTGTGATTAAATTTATAGTTGTACTTTATTTGACGTTGTTTTACCCGTTGATATGAAATGAACGAAAAAGACTACAAATCTGCCACTCACGCCGTTCGCACTGGGCAAGTGCGTACCCACGAAGGTGAAAATAGCGAAGCGCTATTTTTAACTTCTAGTTATGTATTTGCTAACGCCGCAGAGGCCGCCGCGCGTTTTTCAGGGGATGAACTGGGTAATATTTATTCGCGTTTCACCAATCCTACCGTGCGTAATTTCGAGCAGCGTTTGGCTGCTATGGAAGGCGGCGAGCGTTGCGTGGCGACAGCTTCTGGTATGGCAGCCATTCTGTGTACCTGTTTGGGCTTGCTCAAAGCAGGGGATCATATTGTGGCTTCACGCAGCATTTTTGGTTCTACCGTGATGCTGCTGGGCACTCTGTTAGCTAAATTTGGCATTGATACCAGTTTTGTTGAATTAACGGATATGGAGGCTTGGCAAGCGGCGATTCGTCCGAATACTCGCTTTTTGTTTTTGGAAACGCCTTCAAATCCTTTAACGGAAGTGGCTGATATTCAGCAATTAGCCGATGTAGCCCATCGCCATGATTGCTGGCTAGTGGTGGATAATTGTTTTTGTACGCCCGCCTTACAACGGCCTTTGCAATTGGGGGCTGATATTGTGATTCACTCTGCCACTAAATATCTGGACGGGCAGGGTCGCTGTATCGGCGGTGCAGTGGTTGGCGGGCAAGAGTTATTAAATGATGTGTTCGGGATTGTTCGTACCGCAGGCCCTTCTATGAGTCCGTTTAATGCGTGGATATTCCTTAAAGGTCTGGAAACTCTGAAAATACGCATGAAAGCCCACAGTGAAAATGCATTGATGCTGGCTCAGTGGCTAGAAACTCAAGCGGCCATTGACCGAGTTTATTACCCAGGTTTAGCTTCTCATCCACAACATACGCTGGCGATGCAACAACAAAGTGCCGCAGGTGGATTGGTGTCTTTTGTAGTGAAAGGCGGGCAAACAGCCGCTTGGCGTTTGATTGATAGCACTCAGTTATTGTCGATTACAGCCAATCTTGGTGATACAAAAACCACTATTACCCATCCTGCCAGTACAACACATGGACGTTTAACTCCAGAACAACGCGAGGATTCGGGGATTAGTGATGGTTTGGTACGCATTTCTGTTGGTTTGGAAGACTATCAAGACATTCAAGCTGATTTAAACAATGGATTAATGATGATGCCATGAGCTTTTTAGATGCAAAGAGTTGTAGAAAATCGTAATTCCAGTATGATGCTGAGACGATATTTTTTTGACATATTTTGATACATCTTAGATTTTTGAGGATATGAATCATGGCCGTGATGAGTGAAACAATTTCCATTAAAACAGGCGAAACTTCCATGCACAGCCAAGAGCTGAACATGCACGTTACGGTTGAAGTGGTCATCGGTGAATTAGACAGTTCTTTTGGAACAGCATTTGCCACTTTATTTGGTCAAGATGTGGATGGAGAAACCTGCTTTCTAGTGTCTTTAAAAGAAAATGTACAGGTTAGACCTGCCACTTTAATGGTGAATAAGTCAGGTAATACTGATGATACCTATTTGAAAGTATGGAATGATGTGGTGCAACCTGCGGTTGCTCATGGTGTGGTGGATGCCGTGCGTAACGGAGATGTGCCTAAGAAGAAGGCCAATGATATTGGCATTATTGCTATGTTGTGGGCAGCTCCAGAAATTGTTGATATAGCAGGTTCAGAACATCACCAGTTATTTGATTTATATCGAGATGCCACTTGTAAAGCCGTGCATAAAGCGATGGATAATGAACCGAGTATTGATTGGTTATTGGAAAAACAAGATGAAATGGCACGCCATTTTTATCCATTAGATAAAGATGCGGATTTTAATTAAAAGCACCTTTAAATCACGCATAAAAAAAGCCGCCCATTGAGGCGGCTTTTTTTATGTAAAGCGTTTAAGGTGTTGTAGTTTAACGTACATCATGGCAGTCATCAGCGCATCATTTAACGCATCATGCTTGCCTAACATGGGGAGTTCTAAATCTTCCATCATAGAATCAAAGCGTAAATCAATATGAATCGGATGTGCCAAACTTTGTTTCTTGTCATAGTACAGGCCGGATACTTCAAATTGAGGATTAGGCAGACAAATGCCTAGCCAGGGTTTGATATATTTATTAATCATTTTGACATCAAACTCTAAATAGTAGCCAACTAATGGGCGAGGGCCTATGAAATTTAAAAAGGTCTCTAGGGCTTCATGCGGTGTTTGTGCATGTTCTACGTCGCAATGACGTAGATGATGAATTTTAATACTGCTTTCATGAATTTCTGCACTGGGTTTGATAAAGAGTTCTAGTTTTTGGCTGGTCAGTATTTGATGGTGTTTTATTTTGACCGCTGCAATAGATAATAATTCCGCTTTTTTAGGATTTAAATTGGTGGTTTCACAATCAAAACACACCAGTTCTTCGCTGGGATTTTCGGGTTCAAACAAGAAGTCATAGCTTTCATCTTTTAAGCCTTTTTTGTTTAACCAGGATTGAAATTTTTTTAGCATGTTTGACGGACTCTCATAGGTGGGGGTGAGATGTAGTGGGTAAGTCTATTAAACACTGTCTGTCGTGTTTATCAAAACCTTCTAAGGTTCTTCCAATAATGCCAGCACCTTTTCATAAGCATACGCCTTTAGATGTTGGTGCAGATGTTCAGCCAGTGCAGGATGCTGCTGTTCAATAGCGCTTAGCACCGACTGTATCTTTGCCGCATGGCCATGAATAATAGCATGTCCTAAATCGGCTTTGAGCATGGCGGGTAGCGTTTGCATATCAATGGCTGTCAAGGTGTTGCTGCTCGGATGAGTGCGCGTCTCATATTGCCATTGCAGTGGCAAATGATGTTGCAGTTGAGTCAATAATATATGGGTATTTAAGGGCTTGGCGATATGTACACGGCATCCTGCTATACGACTATTGGATTCATCCTCTTTAAACACGCAAGCAGATACTGCAAAAATCGGCAATTGAGGATGCTGCTTCAAAATCTGTCGAGTGGCTTCCAAGCCATTCATGATGGGCATGGCTAAATCCATCAAAATTAAATCAGGAAGATGGGTTTGTGTGTATTGAATAGCAGCCTGTCCGTCGTGAGCGAGTCCCACCTTAAAATTTAATTGTTCGAGTAATTCTTGCAACATTTCACGGTTAAAAGCTTCGTCATCAACCACCAAAATATGTAACGATTGAAGATGACCATCTAAGCGTTGATAACCGATGATTTGTGTGTTGTCTGAAAGGCAAAGATGACCCGTGGGCTTAGCGTCTATTTGGTGTATAGGAATGCTAAATCTAAAATGGCTGCCGTGTCCCTCTTTACTCTCTACGCTGATGTCCCCTTTCATCTGTTGTGCAAGACGTTGGCTGATGGCTAATCCTAAGCCTGTGCCCTGGTGTTTGTATTGGTTTGAGCCCACTTGCATAAATGATTGAAACAGTTGAGGTATATCCTGTTTTGAAATACCAATACCAGTATCGCTGACCTCGATCTGTAGAATGTTTTCTTGATACTCGACCCGTAGCCGCACGTATCCTTGTTCGGTAAATTTGACTGCATTGTTAAGTAGATTGAGGCAAATTTGTCGCAGCCGTTTTTCATCGGTTTCGACCACTGGGGGTAGATTTGAGGCTATTTGACACTGAAACTCAATGTTCTTATCGCGTGTGCGCAACTGGAAAATATCTTTAAATTCATTAAAAAAGCTGTGCAGTTCGCAGGGGGCAAAAGATAGTTCTAGGTGTCCGGCTTCAACTTTGGCTAAGTCCAAGACATCGTTAATCAATGTGAGCAGATAATCACCGCTGTGTTTGATTTTATGAATATCTTCTCGATGTGGTTCGCTGAGTGAGGGATCGTTTTGCAGTAGTTGGGCATAGCCAAGTACGGCATTCAAGGGGGTGCGTAATTCGTGGCTCATGTTGGCGAGAAAGCTACTTTTGGCACGGTTTGCGGTTTCTGCGGCTTGACGAGCGCGGATAAGTTCGGCTTCAACGTGCTTGCGTCGAGTGATGTCCATGGCTGAACCCACATGGCGCAGGGCTTTTCCTTGGGCGTTATAAATCACTTTGCCTTTGGCGGAAATCACCCGCTCGCTGCGATCATTGTGGCGAAATAAACGGTACTCCGCTTTGTATTTTCCGGTGTCTAAAGAGGTTTTGATGGCGGCTTGTAAAGGCGGCCAATCATCGGGATGAATCTGTGCTTGATGGGCTTTTTCATCAGGTACTTGGGAACCCGGTTCGCGTCCAAAAATACGGAATAACTCATCTGACCAGGTGATGTCGCCGGTTTGTATATTCCATTCCCAACTGCCTAGATGGGCTAGATGCTGTGCTTCTTCTAAGTGATACACCAGCTTGTCACGTTCTTTTTCTGATTCAATGCGTTCGGTAATGTCCCAGAAGATGCCTTGTACTCCAACGACCTGCTGTTGATTATCAAAAACGGGGATTTTGATGACTTCGACATGGCGAGGTTGCTCGGTTTGGGGATGTCTGTTGTCTTCAATCAGATACAGAGGATGGCCCTGCTGAATCACTTGCTCATCATCATGACGATATTTATCGGCCACCTCGGCGGGGTAAATATCGTAAGCGGTTTTGCCTAAAATCGTTTTGGCAGGCAGTCCTATTTCTTCTAGCAACGTGCGATTGAGAAAAGTCAGTTTTCCCTGTAGATCAATGCGATAAACATTCATGGGCAAGGAATCTACTAGCGATTGATACAAGCGCTCGCTATTGCGTAGGGCTTCTTCTGTACGCTTGCGGCTGGTGATGTCAGAGCACACACCGACCCATTTATAAGGTAAACCTTCTTCATTCAGCAGCGGTAAGGCGCGATCATTCCAGTAGCGGTAATCTCCATCATGATGAAGTATGCGGTATTCATAGATGATGGGATGTGTGGAAATGCGGTGCTCTTCCACTGCATTTTTCATCATCCCCAAGTCTTGAGGATGGATTAAGTTTAACCAGGTTTGGATATCATGGCTAATGCAGCCAGCGGCATAGCCTAATAAATGATCGACATCGCCAAACCATTGCAAGCTGTTGTGAGTCACATCCCATTCATAAATTAAATCATAAGCGATGCGCCCCGCCGCTTGCAGGCGTTGTTCACTCTCTTTCAGTCGGGTTTCGGTCCGTTTGCGGGCAGTGATGTCTTGGAAAATAACAACGCTGGCAGTGACTTGCTGTTGAGCATCATGAATCGGTGCGGCAGTGACTTGTAATAGCACCCGTGAGCCATCAGGATGGCGCACTTCCATGTCTTCAATATTGCAAATATCGCCTTGCATGGCACGCACCAGTGGCATTTTTTCTGGGGGATACAAGTCCTCTGTACCTGCAACAAACACCGCATAAGTTTGATTTAAATCCGCAATCTGTACGTCAGGTTGCACCGGTTGCCCTAATAGCTTTTCGGCTTCAAGGTTATAGAGTTGCACGCGAGCATCAGGAGCAGAAAACACTTCGACCGCCACGGGCAAGTGAGTCAGTACGGTTTGCAAGGTGCGATGCTGTTTATCCAGCGCTTGCATAGCCTGTTTATAGGCGGTGATGTCAGCAAAAGTGGCGACCACTGCATAAGGAAATATTTCACCTTCTTGGAACATCGGCTGGGTATTGACCTGAATCCAACTGAGCTGAGCATCGGGTGTGTGGATGCCCATCACGACATTGTATTGAGGTTCACCCGTGCGTAATGTCACCATCGCAGGATGTTCCTGACCTGGAAAATCTGAACCATCTTCATGTACGGCACGCCAACGAGGATCAACAGAAGAACGCCCCATCATTTGTGCTTGAGTCAACCCCAATATGCGCTCAGCCGCTGCATTACAAGTGAGAATATTACCGCCTTGCTCTTGCATGACGACACCTTCTGCCATCGTAGCAATCAAAGATTGATAGCGGACTTCATTGTGATGTTGAATGAGTTTTTGTTGTTGCTCCAAAGTCCGGTGGGCTTTGCGTAGACGTTGTAGTGTGTGGCTGAGTAATGTCAGCACACTGAGCAAAATGATGATGGCTATACTGGCTGTCCAAAAATACAGACGATATTGCGTGTATAAGCTGGGCGGTTGATGGATGATCTGTGTTCCGCTAGGCAACGTCGAGGCAGGAACATTAAAGCGCTGCATTACGGTGTAGTCTAAAATATTGATGGCTGGTGTGTGCGTGAGCACCGGAATATCAGCGGCGGCTTCCCCGTTGATAATGCGTAACGCCAGTTCTGCACTTTTGCGCCCTTGCTCAAATCCTGTAATGATGTGCCCGCCCATGATGCCTGTGCCGAGATAGAAATCCCACATGGAATACACAGGAGCGTTACTGGCAGTGGCTAAGCGGTGACCATATTCTTTAAATGGAAAAAACCCTGCTTCACGCAGATCAGACGCTTCTCCCACAATAAAAACCACACTATGCGCAGGTAATGCCGCCAGACGGGCTTCTAAAACCGAGCTGGGCAGGTTTTTTAACCAGGTGACGGGATACGAGGGAAACTTCGACAATGCGGCTTGCGTGATGTGCAGGTTACGTGTAGTCGTGGTGCTAAAATCAGAAGCGACAAACACCAGCGATTCAGTCTCAGGGTGTACGGACAAGGCCAGCTCAATGGTTTTGCTGACATCCACGGCTTCTGCAATACCCGTAATATTGGACACCTGAGCCACAGCCGCCGGGGTGAATTCGTTATAACCGCAAAAAACGATGGGCGCTGTCGGAAACAGCGCTTCACGATAATGCACCGCAAAATCAAAAGCATTGTTATCGGAAACCACAATTAAGTCGTAAGCTTGCGGTGATTTTTGCGCCAGCGCTTCAGCCACAGCCGATAAGTGCGTTTGTTGAGGAAAACGTCGTGTGTCTAAATACTCGCTGTAGACCACAACCTTCTCATCCGCCGCCTTGAACGTATCGCGCAAACCTTGCTCAATACTATCGCTCCAAGCATATCCACGGTGATAGGCATTCAGATACAAAACATGGGTTTTGTGCTGAGGAGGAAAGGTCTGAGACGAGGCGGTAGAAGCTAAAACGGTGTGTGCGATACAAAAGCAGACGCAGAGCCGAAAAAAGAAGGTTATCAAGGCTTTATTCACGGAACAGTTGTAGAACTTTTGATGGATGTTGGCTATACATTCTAAACGCAGGCGTTATTGAATTTTTATTCCTTAGTATACCATGCGCGAATTTTTCTCATTCACCCCACCGCTTTGTAGGATATACCATGACCCAAATACTGATTGTTGGACACAGTGGTTCGCTGAATAAAGGCTGTGAAGCCCTAGCGCGTTCCACCATTGATATTGTGAGTCGTCATCTTCAGCCGCAGCGCATTGACTTAATTTCTGAAGATACCGTAGCGGATCACACAAATTTCGCTAAAGATTTACCCGATGTGCAAGTACATGCGGCGCATACGGAAGAATTACGCAAATATTCTCTACCCTGGTGGCGACATAAATGGAACGTCAAGGTGCAGCAAAAGCTAAATCCTGGCGTGCCCATGTTTCACACCCAACAACACAAAGCCTTATACCAACAAGCCGACATCATCATCAGCATTGGCGGCGACACGTTTTCAGATGATTATGGACTGCCGATGGAAGTCTTTGGAGAATTGCATCAAGCCCGACAAGTCGGGGCTTTAACGATGATTTGGGCGGCTTCCATTGGGCCGTTTAAAGATGAAAAAATGGCGCAGCATTGGGCGCGAGCGCTGCAACGCATTCATCTCATTGGCGTGCGGGAAAATAAAACTATCGAATATTTACAAAGTTTGGGCGTGACAGATAATGTTCGTCGAGTCGCTGATCCCGCCTTTTTGCTGCCCCGCCACAGCGTCCCCGTTGATAAACAACCAGGCCGTCGAGTGGTGGGTTTAGGCATGAGCGGTTTAGTCTCGCGTTATGGCTCAACGCAACAGCAATATGTCGAAGCCTTTACCGCGTTTGCGCGTCATCTATTGGAGGACGACAATACCGAAGTGTGGCTAGTCGCCCATGTCATCGAACCCGATCACAATGATGCCGAGGTGTGTGCAGCAGTGGCAAAACAATTACAGCACCCACAGGTTAAATTGATTGATCCCGCTTACAATGCCTGTGAAATTAAAGACGCGATTGCGCAATGCGATTACTTTATTGGCGCACGCACCCACTCCACCATTGCCAGCTTGTCGAGTGGCGTGCCGACGTTAAGCATTGGTTACAGCGTCAAAGCCATCGGCATTAATGAAGATTTGTTTGGACACAGCCATTATGTGTTGCCGATACAAGACGTCAGCTTGGATAGTTTGAAAGATAAGTTTCAATTATTGGTAGAGCGAGGGGCAGAAGTGACGCAACATTTAAACACCCGCTTACCCGCTATTCAGGAGATGTCAGAGCGCAGCGGCGTTGAATTAGCCAAAGCCTATGCGACCTGGAAGCAGGAACGCGCATGAAACCACTTTAGGAGATCAACCTCATGCATCAACTCTCGGTGGTGATTATCACCCGTAATGAAAGCAGTAAAATTGCACAAGGCATTGAATCCGTCTTGAAAGCCACGGAACATCTGAAAGACGCGGTAGAAGTTGTATTAGTGGATTCAGCCTCCAGCGACAACACCGTAGATATTGCGCGTCAATATCCGATCAAAGTGGTGGAAATTCCTGCCGATGCTTTTTTATCTCCAGCGGCGGGGCGCTACATGGGAATGCAGCACACCGACGGCGAATATTTATACTTTTTAGACGGCGATATGTGGCTGGATGCTGATTGGTTTAAGAGCGCTTTGCCGCGAGTAGAGGACAATCCTAAACTCGCCGCCCTCGCCGGACGCTGCCATGAAATCTGTTTTAATGAGGCGGGAGAACAAGTCAGCGAAGATGAAGACCGTTTTAATGTCGGCGATGCCGTGCATCAAGTGCGTCACTTGGGGCAATCCGTGTTATATCGCCGCACTGTGCTAGAAGCAGTGGGTGGCTTTAATCCGTATTTAACCAATGAAGAAGAACTTGAACTGGGTTTACGCATTAGCGCCGCAGGTTATGAATTACAACGTATTCCGGTGCCGATGACGGTGCATTACACGCAGTTTTATAGCAAAGAAAACCCCAGCGGTTTGACCGTGCGACAAATTAAGCGAGACTGGAGTTTAGGGCGGTATATCGCATTAGGACAAGTGCTGCGCTTATTGTTGGGCAACCCTTTCTGGGGCGAATACTTAAGCCTTTACAAACGCGCCTTATTTTTTACCGCATTGTATAAAATCGGGGTGCTGGCCTTAATCGTCTCTTTAGTCACTCATCAAGCGTTGTATTTTGCTGTATGGCTGATGATGATGCTGATGCTATTTGTGGCTCGTGCCGCGTTTAAGCGCGATTGGAATGATACGGGCTTGTATTTTTTTGATTATTTATTATGCAGTTATGGCTTTATTGTTGGTTTTTGGAAGACAGTACCGCCAGCCGAAGGCTATCAACCCCAGGTTAAAGTGTCCCGTTGAACCCTCTTCACCGTTTTCTACCGCCCAATACCGTGCATTTATGGTCTGCGCATTTGGATGTGCAGACTTTTTCGCTGGACAGTTATTGGTCCTTATTATCTGCTGATGAACAACAACGCGCCCGACGTTTTGTCACCGACACCTTGCAGCAGCGCTTCATCCTCGCTCACGGAGTGTTGCGTGAATTATTAGGGCAATATGTGCAACAAGCCCCCGCTCAATTACGTTTTTCTTATAGCGAAAAAGGCAAGCCTTATCTGACCAGTGCGCCATCATCCCCGATATTATGTTTTAATATGTCGCATACCCATGATCAAGCCCTGTATGCCTTTGCACATCAGCCTGTGGGCGTGGATATTGAACAACTGCGCGATAGCGTCGAGTGTGACAAATTAACCCGCCTAGTTTTATCCGATGTCGAGCGTAGCGCTTGGGCGCAACTGCCAGAAGCTGACAAACGTCTGGCCTTTTTCCGCACCTGGACGCGCAAAGAAGCCTTACTTAAAGCTTCGGGTCTAGGACTGGCGGGCAATATGCGCCAACTGCAATTACCGCTGTCGGCACAGCCATTAGCAATACATCACTGCTTTACGCCGATTGATGTGCATCCTTGGACACTTTACGATCTGCCGCAGCGCGATAAAATACTCGGTTGTTGGGTGACAAAAGGTATTCCCGATACCTGCCTCTTTAGACGTTATGCACAGACCCAGACTGAGCTTCTGACTGTTTAAGCTCATTTCAAAACCACCGACTGTAAGGTAGAAAGAACCCATGAGCCTCGCATCCCGCATGACCATTGCCGCACCACTGCCCGTGCGCCTCAAAGCCGAAGACCTCTCTGCTGTCCTCAATAAAGTGCCCAATGAGGCTTGGATGCGACATAAACACACCGAAAGCGGTATGGAATCCGCCATTTTGGTGTCCGTGGGCGGCACTCGCAATCGAGATTTCCCTCTCTCTGGGCCCGTGATGGAAACCCCCTTGATGGCAGACATTCCATTATTGCGGCGCATTGCCTATGCCTTAGATATACAGCTCTCGCGTTGTCGTTTATTACGCATTAAAGCCGGAGAACACACACCACCGCTGACAGACGATAGCTATTACTGGTATCGCCATGCGCCGATTTACATCCCCATGTCTTTGCCTAAACAAGTCAATGTCGTCTGTGCCGAACAACACCTGCCCATGCAGCAAGGCGAGATTTGGCATTTAGACCCACAATTACCGCATTGGATTGAAAATAATGCCGCAGAAGAGGCGGTCTTCATGGTGCTAGAAAGCGGTGAACAACCGCAAGCCGAAGGGTTTATACAACGATTTAAACAAGGCGCTCACTTATTGCTCCTAGCCCAGCCCGGTTATCGTTTTGAAGTGCTAGACCCTGAAGAACTTAAGCGTTTATGCCAAGACATCAAAAACGCATTACAACAAGACCCACAGCTTAAAGACGAGAAAAAAACCCAAGCTTTGCAGGGATTAGACACTTTTCAACAACAATGGGCGCAAGCCTTTACACGTTTTGGGCATGATCGACACGGAGAACTGGCCTATTTTGATGCCGTGCAAGATTTCCTAGAACAGGTGTTTAACCCCGCCGCTAGAGCCATCAAACAGCAGTCCCATGCGCAACGTGCAGCACACATCATTCGCTCTATGCTGTGGACAGCACCGCCTTCGCCTAAACGCTTGAATCAACAACGTTTAGCCGGTTTTCATCAACGCCGCCTACCCGCCGTGCATTGGCACCGCTTATACCAGCGTGTTGAGCATCTAAACAGCACACTATTGCCCACCCAACAGCAACGCCTGCTCCGTTGTTTTGACGCGCCCATCACCGCAGCGGCAGCGCACGCACAATGCGCACAAAATACCGAAAACTTTATTAAAGGGATGCAGCAATTAATAGAGCGCAAGCGCTTGCAAGAAGTCATGTCCTCCCCTCGTTTTGAACGCCCCGTATTTATCCTCTCCGCCCCGCGAGCAGGCAGCACCCTATTATTTGAAAACCTGTGTCATTTTCCCAAGCTGTGGAGTGTCGGCGGCGAAAGCCACGAACTATTTGAAACCATACCCGCACTGCATCCACAAACAAAAGATTACGCCTCTAACCGCTTACTGGCAGAAGACGCACAGGCCGATGTAGCGGCTCAATTAATTGAAAACTTCAGTCACCGCTTACAAGACCGCGATGCCCATCACTATTTAGGTTTATCCAATGAATCGCGTCCTGCCGCCGTGCGCTTTCTGGAAAAAACCCCGAAAAATGCCCTGCGAGCCGCCTTTCTCAAAGCCGTGTTTCCCGATGCCCTGTTTATCTTTTTATATCGAGACCCGAAAGAAAACATCAGCAGTATGCTCGAAGGCTGGCGCTCTCGGCGTTTTCTCGCCTATCGACACATGCCCGATTGGCCGCATAAAGAATGGCATTTCCTCTTACCGCCCGGTTGGCAACAATTCACCAACGCCTCCCTGGTTGAAATCGCCTCTTTTCAATGGCAAGCCGCCAACGAATATGCTTTGCGCGATTTGCAAGCCATGCCGCGCAGCGACTGGTTAGCCATGAGCTATCGCACGCTGGTCGAGCGTCCGCAAGACAGCATTCAACGGATTCGGGATTTTGCCGGATGGGAATGGGACGAGCGCATTGCCGAGCGGGTATCGCAATCGCTGCCCGTGTCGCACATGACCTTATCCGAACCCTGCACGGAAAAATGGCGACGGCATGAGCACGAACTGCGCGTCGTGTTGCCAGGCTTGGTTGATCTAGAAGCGCAAGTGGCAGAGGTTTTAAAGGGGCAATGGTGAGAAAGTAGTTTAAAAACTCACCTTGCGGCACAGCGTAGCGCCACCTGGCTGCATATCCTTAAAGCCTTCAAAAGATGTTTAGAGAACACCGCATAAAACTTTAAACTTTTCTGTTTTTCGTATAACGTGAATATTTGGATGTTATGCCATGAGTTTAAATTGAGTTTTGTTGTGTGGGCATATTATAGGTAGGAGTTTTTAGGATAGTCTACGGAAATGAGAGATTAACTGGTTAGTAATAAAAAAACATGAGACCTGTACCAATAAATATATTAATGGAGTAATTAATGCCAATACCTGAAGAAAGAAAAGTAGTAATTGAACGTTTGGCACTTGAATCACTCGAAGTAATGGATTCAGTTTCCTCTGCTGCAAAATTAAAGATCAAGAATACAGCCAAACAGTTATCAGCTAGTTCCCTAGCAGGAAACACAAACACATGGACTGATAGTTCCCCCATTAAAAACTTAGACACCATCAAGAAACAAAATCTTGATGATTTTCGCACTTTAGAACGAGAACCAGTTATTGCGCGAATTATTGTATTAACTGAAGATGACGAGGAAAAGATATATTACATTAGTCGGACTAGCCCAGCCCCAGTAGATAATGTTAAAGCTGTTTTTGCCAGCTACAGATCACCAGTAGGACGTTTAGCATCTATCACACCTGGCGATGATGTAAGTCTAACTATAGGCGGAAAACAAACATATTTTGCAGTTATCGAACGAACCCAATATCACCCACAATTTAAGGAACAATGGGATTCAGTTAATAATTTAGTAGAAAGCCATGACAGTGGCTTTATTACTGTAGATTCCTTTAGGGATTTTATTGATGAAATAAAAACACCAAGAGAAACAGAAGATATACTAGGCACCCTACTACGAGATGAAGAAAGTTCGGATATTATATTTGAAGGTGTTCGGCGCAATGTAATTAATCGAATGAGTCTTCGTGACCAGCCTATTTTAGATAAATATCAAGATGAAATATTTCGCCTTCCTCTACAAAAAGTGCTTCTGATTGTTGGCCCACCTGGCACAGGAAAAACTACGACTCTTATTAGGAGATTAGGGCAAAAACTTGATAGTGACTTTCTACCAGAAGAAGAAAAAGAACTATTAGATAAGTATCAAACAAAGTTACCACACAAACGTAGCTGGATTATGTTTACCCCTACTGAGCTTTTAAAGCAATATGTCAAGGAAGCATTTAATAGGGAGGGTGTGCCAGCTTCTGAAGAGAGAATAAAAACTTGGGATGATTACAGGCGTTATTTAGCTCGCAATATATTAGGTATTCTTAAGTCAACACATGGCGGCGGAACATTGATACTTAATGATTCTAAATCTATATTAACAAATTTACCAGTTGAAAACTCAATATTATGGTATGAGGAGTTTTCTTCATATTTTCGAGTGCAAATATTGTCGCAACTCAAGAATTCAAATGACTGGTTGATTGAAAATGTAAGCAACTCTGAGATTTTAGATTTAGCTGAGAAAATAGATAATATTCTTGGCGATAAACAGAAAGAAATAAGCATATCTATATTAAGATCACTAGATCGGCTAAAGGATACGGCTTTAAAGATAATAAAAACCCATCAAGAAGATGCAACTTTAACTATTAAGCAAAGTCTCAATTACCTTCTTAATACAGATAAAGAATTTCTGGATAATTTATCGACATTTATTAATGAGTTAAAAATTGATTCTGTTGATTCGAGTGAAATCGATGAAAATGACGAAGATGATATAGAACCAGATTCGTTGTCAAAAAGTACTTTAACAAAGGACTATAATGCTGCAATCAGAGCCATTGCAAGAGCGAAAGCAAGAGGGAAAAAATTAAATCCTAATACTAAAAACTCAAAAATTATCGCTTGGCTAGGTGATAAGGTTATTTCAGATGACAAACTTATAGAGCTTGGGAAAAACCTCGAAATACAAGCCAATATTAGACGGTTGTCAAACCCAATAAGATTGTATATTAGCAGAGTCTCTTCTCAATATAGAATATTTAGAAGAGAGCAGATAAAAAATGAAAGTCGCTGGTACAGCAAAGAAAAATTTATTGCGAATCATGTAAGTTCACTGGAAATTGATGTCATTCTCTTGCTATCACTTAAAAATATAAATTCAGTTTTTGGTGCATACCCTGTTGGTGAAATCGAAGGCAACCCGCATTTATCTTATGTTCAGTCGATTATCGGAGAATACAGAAATCAGGTTCTAATCGACGAAGCAACTGATTTCTCTCCAATTCAGCTTGCTTGCATGATGGAATTGACAAACCCAAAATTACGCTCATTTTTTGCCTGCGGTGACTTTAATCAAAGAATAACATTATGGGGAACACAAACAACAGAACAAATGCGCTGGGTATCCCCAGCATTTGATATTAAGCCAATAAATATTTCCTATCGTCAAAGTCAGCAACTAAATGAATTGGCGGTAATGATTACTGATAATACGGAAGGAAAGAGAACGGAATTACCAGATTACACAGATAATAATTCTGTTTCCCCTGTTCTCGTTGAAAACATGGGGAACTTAGATTCCTTGACTGATTGGCTTAAAGATAGAATTGATGAAATAGAGCATCTAGTAAAATCACTTCCATCTATCGCTATTTTTGTCAACAAAGAAGAAGACGTTCAGCTAATGGCAAAAATGCTAAATGACAAACTTATTGATAATAATATTCGTGTTGTTAGCTGCCCAGAAGGGAAAGTGATGGGGCAGGATGGTGATATTCGAGTTTTTGATGTTCAGCACATTAAGGGCTTAGAATTTGAAGCGGTATTTTTTGTCGGCGTGGACATCTTGGCAGACCAATTACCTACATTATTTGATAAATATCTGTACGTAGGTATAACAAGAGCAGCCACATATCTTGGTATTACGTGCGAGAATGACTTACCAAACAAAATAGAACATACGCGAAAGTTATTCATAGATAAGTGGAATAATTGAAACAACTCGTAAGGCGGATAAGCGATAGCGCCATCCGCCATTTTGATATCCCATACGGCGCATGACGCTACCGCTTATGCGCCCTACCACCCTAACAATGCCATCTAGCCGAAACCATTGCTATGCCATTTTTGTATTTGGCGTTGTCAATTTACACAAAAATTGCTCCGCAATAGTTTTGGCTAATGGCGGCGTTTCAAAGCGCATTGACAGAAGTATAACTTTAGTTATACTCAGCCATTATGAAAACAGCCATATCAATTCCAGACCCCGTTTTCCACGCAGCTGAAGGACTGGCTAGTCGCTTGGGAATATCAAGAAGTCAGCTTTATGCTGAAGCCGTATCTGAATATATGAATTCTCATAGACATCAGAATGTCACTGAAATCCTTGATGGCGTTTATGAAAACGAAGCTTCTTTATTGGATGGCATGGTGTGTTCCATGCAGTCAAAATCCATTCCAAAGGAAAAATGGTAATGAAAAGAGGTGAAATCTGGTGGGCTTCACTAGATGAACCCATCGGTTCAGAGCCGGGTTATAGAAGACCTGTCGTTGTTGTCTCATCAAATGAATTCAATCAAAGTAAAATAAACACGCTACTTGCTGCAATAATTACCTCAAACCTCCGCTTAATGGATGCTCCAGGTAACTTTTTAATTTTAAAAAAAGAATCAGGGCTTTCTAAAGATTCAGTCATAAATGTATCTCAGATTGTCACATTGGATAAATCATTTTTAACTGTAAAAGCGGGTAAGCTACCCACTAACAAGCTGGGTATGTTGAATGATGGGCTGAGACTTGTACTAGCCATCTAACTCGTAAGGCGGATAAGCGATAGCGCCATCCGCCATTTTGGTATCCCATACGGCGCATGACGCTACCGCTTATCCGCCCTACCGCGCTAACAAGGTGTCGCAGTGTATCACCAGCCGGGTAGCCGAGTAGTGTGGAACATATTAGCATCTGAAACGGTGGGCAAATTCCGTGATGGGAACCGTTCCGGTACAAAATGAATCGGACGGAATTCGCCCACCCTACCTGGCTACCTGGCTAGAAGCGCAAGTGGCAGAGGTTTTAAAGGGGCAATGGTGAGAAAGCTGTTAAAAACTCACTTTGCAGCAACAGCGCAGTGCCTCCTGGCTGCATTTCCTTAAAGCATTTAAAAGATGTTTAGAGAACGCCAGCATAAAGCTTTCTGGCTTTCCTATAACGTGAATATTTGGGTGCGATGAGTTTAAATTGAGTTTTGTTGTGTGGGCATATTATAAGGCAGGGTGTTTTGGATGTTCTACGAAAATGAGTGATTAACTTGTTACATGTTTAGGAATTAATGTGAAGATATTATTGGTTATTTTTCTTTCGATATTTATTTTAGCTTGCACTGGTCAAGTTAAAGAAAAACCGAAAGATGCGGTCGCTGCGGAAAAAAGTGAAACGCTTCCTACTACCTGTCAGGGTGCCATTGAAACAATTGCTAACGAGCTAGATGAAGACAGCATCAAAACTTTGAAAGAAACTAAAAAGGAGGATTTGGTGATGTTTCATTTCTCTTGGGGCATGGGGATTCGTAACGGTTATGGCTTGTGGGCCGAGCAATCGCCTATTCGCCTCTCATGCGCTGAACAAGTTGGGGAAAAGGATATTCACCCAGATAATGCATCGGGAATTATAATGGAAGGGGTTTGGAAGCTAGTAAATGGCAAAAACATGTAACAAAGCCGTGTAGGGTGGGCAAAATCCCGCCTTGTACTTCCTTAAATAACATGAACTCACCACGGGTTTTGCCCACCATTCAATATCCCAACTCGTAAGGCGGATAAGCGATAGCGCCATCCGCCATTTCGGTATCCTATACGGCGCATGACGCTACCGCTTATGCGCCCTACCGTGCTGGCACCTCATCAGTTCATGCCCATGTCGGGCGGTACACAAGATAGGATGGGCAAAGCACCGCGTGCCCATCAATGGCGAGCCAAACAAGCTATGCTCGTCCATGCGGGTTTAGCGAGTAGGATGCGGTGAAATAGACGTGTAAGAGGGTTCAGGTGATGGGCACGCTGCGCTTTGCCCGTCCTACTTGCCCATCCTACGTTCAATGAATGACAGCCTTTAAACCCCTATCTTTTCCAAAACCGCCACCAAGATTTTTTAACAGGCGGCGCTGTCGGCTCCGGCTCCGGCGGCGGCGTGTCTGGATCCGAGCCAACCGCTTCTGCCTGCATCGCTGCCAACAGGTAAGCATAGTTGTTCTCTGCCATACGAATATGAGGATGATCGGCTGGCAGCACGGCTTTTAGGATAGTGATAGCACGCTCATACAAGGGCTTAGCTTCAAGATAACGCCCTTCGGCTTGGTGAAGCCCCGCTAAATTATTGAGGCTTTGCGCAGTATCAGGATGCTGCGCCCCCAAGACCTGCTCCCGAATTGCCAAAGCCCGTTCAAACAGGGGCAAGGCTTGCGCATAACGCCCTTCGTCTTGGTGAACTCCCGCTAAATTATTGAGGCTTTGCGCAGTATCAGGATGCTGTGCCCCCAAAATTTGCTCTTGAATCGCCAAAGCCCGTTCATACAGGGGCAAGGCTTGCACATAACGCCCTTCGGCTTGGTGAAGAAGCGCTAAATTATTGAGGCTTTGCGCGGTATGAGGATGCTGCGCCCCCAAGACTTGTTCCCGAATCGCCAAAGCCCGTTCATACAGGGGCAAGGCTTGCGCATAACGCCCTTCGGCTTTGTGAACAGCCGCTAAATTATTGAGGCTGGTGGCGGTATCAGGATGCTGCGCCCCCAAGACTTGTTCCCGAATCGCTAAAGCCCGTTCATGCCGTTTTCGTGCTGCTGCATAATTCCCTTCAGCACTGTCAATCTCTGCCAAATTATTGAGTATCACAGCCGCTGCCGCACTGTTGCGTCCTTGCGCACGCTCAAAAATCGGCAAAGCTCGTTCATACAAAGGTCGAGCTTCAGCCATGCGCCCTTCTGCGTTATACAACAGTGCTAAACGGTTGAAGCTGTGAGCTAAATCTTCATCCCATTTGTCTAACACCTGCTGGCGCAATGCCAGTGCTTGTTGCAATAAAGGTTCGGCCTCTCGGTAACGTCCTCCATCATAAAAAGCCACACCCGCTTCATTCAACCAACCCGCCCACACTTCTTGATAAGCATGGGGTTGCAGTTGCAGCGTGTGTTCCGCACAGAGCGCAGCTTTTTGATAACAAGCAGCGGCATCCCGATATTTGAAGGCCAGCATAAAGGTATCGCCGCGCACGGCATGGGCATAAGCGGTCGCCAGCAAAGCATGTTCTTGTGCTTCTGCTTCGCCGTCTTCTTGGGCTTGATCGGCTTTAACCTGTGATTGCTGTGCAAAGGCGGTCAATAAACCACGAGCCGCTTGAAAATCCCCGTGTTCTAAGGCGTGTTCTATCGGCTGCCAGTGCTCGCGCCAATCGCTGTTGGCATCTTGCCGCAAAGCGGATAAGGACATGATGAGCGATTGAACCCGCGCTAATAGGTGTTGATAGCGCATGAGTAGCGATTGAGATAAACCTGATTGAGGTTCAACCATCTCTGGGCTATCGGGCTGAGCTTGATGGCTGGCTTGTATGTCTAACAAGGCGGTCAATAGTTCTGGCGACATGCCAAGCTTTGTCGCGAAGTTTTTGAGTTCATCAGACGTCACTGGACTTTGATCGGGTTTGGAGATGTCGGGAGTGTCTGCGACCGATGCAGGAGCGGATTCTTGTTCAATGATTGCCGCCAAACGCTTCAGGCCCTCCTCTTGCTGCTCGGCGTAGTGAATTAAATCAATGGCTTGTTGGGTTTGTGAACCGTGTAAATATGAGCGGGGTATTTCAAAGTTGAGAACCACTGTTTCAAATTGGGATGGCAGTAGCTTGTTGAGTATTTTTAAACATTCTTTAGCTGTCATAGTCTTCATTGGCCTATCACAAGGTTGGAGTCGCACATTAAGGAGCTTGATTTTAAGTGTTTTTTCGTGTCGGTGGTCTGCATCGTCTGGTTTTTTTTCTCGCATGACTGAGTGGAGTGCCAAGCCGTAGCTTGGCATGTGCGAAGCTACGGCTTCGCACTCCTCATTCTCGTTCCCACGATCCAGCGTCACTACCATTCAGTGAAGCCTGGGAGTGTCGAACCCCAGTTCGACACTCGAGCCGCCTGCGGCGGCGTGTCAATCTGGTGATTGACACTCCCAGCGAGCATCAGCCACTCACTGAATGGTAGTGACGATCCGGCGTGGGAACGAGGAAAACCCGTTCCCACGCCGGGTATGAATCGCATCGCGCTGAAACTCATCATATGTGATTTAATATTGTCGATGGGTTTCGGTGCGGGACAGCATTGTGATTAAAACAACAGTCGGCACGCCTCTACCCATCTTACGCAGGCGGGGCAAAACGACTTTAAAAATCCCGCTGCCACCTAGTGTTTAGTCAACATTTAGTTGACGGGCACAAACGTTTCAGCTTAGTTCTGGCAGCCTGTGTGGTCAATGGCCAATTTACCGTACCCGCTTTATTGTTTCGCATTGTGTACCACTCAGTACACTGCTGAACGAGTTCTTCTTTTGTTTCAACTCTTTCTTTAAGTCCCTGCCGAGTTAATAGGCTTAATTCAATCTCAGCAATATTTAACCAAGACCCAT
>JADGEH010000177.1 GCA_016744475.1 Thiotrichales bacterium
TTAAGACGGGACAGCCGTTTGATGGCAAACGATTTTATACAATGCCCAAAGTTCAAGCGGCTTGATTTGTATCAAGCAACTTGTAAAGCATCTTTATAAATATTTTTTATGGAAAAATGCTTCTTTGGGCTTGACGAGCAAGGGAGTATAGAAAAATTATATCAGTTGTTAAGACTGCCAGTCCTTCAAGGACTGGCAGTCTTGGGTTTGGCTCTATCGAAAGCCTATAAATGACATACTTCTTAAAACCCCGCTTCTTCTGCCATCGTCAAATATTCTTCTAATGAACCGAGTTTCAATATATCAGTCCCCCATAGAGCCAGGTTGTAAGCATAGAAATAGCCGTCTTCTGTGTTGTAGCCGAGGTATGAATTAATGTCGGGATAAAAACGGGCTTCATATGGGGCAAAGCTTAAACTTTGCTGGGTGCTGGCTGGAAAAATATCGGGCAATAATGATTCTCCCCAATCCATCACTCGCTGCGCTTGTTGTGTCGCGGTGTTTTGGGGCGTGCCGTCGGTGCTGGTATCGCTGCCGTCGCCTACGTTGTCGGTGGGGTGATCGTCGGTTTGCACTTCTATCGCACCAATATCGCAACTTGTCCCGACCATTCGTGCTTGTCCGCGTTGATCGTAGTCGCTGGCACAGGTCTGGGCGGCATCTATGGCGACACTATTGAGGGCTAATAAGTGGTTGGGCGTGGTGCCGCCGTTGTTGGCTAAGGCTTGCACCGCGATGTCGCTGCTTAAGTCTTGGTCTAATAGATCACTAACTGCCGCTGTCCAATCGTGACTGTTGCTGAGGTTGTAGCCCTGGGAGGTGAGGCTGCCGTCGCCGTTGTTCCAATGCCCCGTGTTGAGTGCTGCACCATTGCTGGTGTTGCCCGCGATGATGCTGTTGTGAAACGTGGCGTGGCTTTTATACAGCATGATGCCCGCTGCATAATTGGCGACCAGCGATGTGTTGTTGTACAGGGTGACGTGTTCCAGGTTGATGGTGCCTGCTTGACTGCTCATGTCCACAATACCGCCTCCGGCTAAGGCGCTGTTGCCGCTGATAGTGGCGTTTTCTAGGGTGGCGGTTTCGGCGATGATGGCTCCGCCAAATTGCCCGCTGTCGTTGTTGAGCACAGCGCTATTGAGCAGGCTTAAGCTGCCATTAAAGGTGCAGTTGATGCCGCCGCCGCCATTGCCAGAAGAGGTGGTGGCGGTGTTGTTTGAGATAAGGCTCCAAGTGATGTCGGCGTGGCCTGTTTTGACGTAGATGCCGCCGCCACGCAAAGCGCTGTTATCGCTGATGCTGACTTGATCGAGGCTTAAGGTGCCGTCGCTGCTGTCAAAATGCAGGCCGCCGCCGTAGCTGTCTGCGGCATTCCCATGCTGTAGCGTTAAGCCTTGCAGGGTTAAATTCACGCCGCTGGATTCTGGCACCTGTAATAAACGATCAATCCCATTGCCTACGCTGTCTCCCGCTTGAATGATGGTTTTGCTCATGCCTGTGCCGCGTATGACTAAGCTGCGGGTGATGTCTAAATCGCCAGTTTGACTGGCATCTTCATCGCTGCCCGTCACACTTAAGGTGTAGGTGCCGGAGGGTAGGCTGATGTCTTGGGTAACGGGGCAATCGGCATGGATTTGTGTGTCGGCATTGGCATTGATAATAGCTTCGCGCAAGCTGCATATTCCATCGACTGCCAGTGCGTCGTCAAATCCATTGACGGTGCCGGAGGCTTCAACGCTGGCGGCTAAATTTAGGCTAAAAGCGCTTTCGTCGGCATCATCGTTGGTGAGGCTCAGCAGCCCTGTGAGTTCGGTGTCGATGCCGCCTGTGACGGTGATGGCAAAAGTGGTGCTGGCTCCGGCGCTTAAGGTGTCGCTGCCTAGGGCTTGGCTGAGTGTGAAACCGTCACCGCTTAAGTTTAAAGCGCTGATGTTGAGATCGCTGCCGCCTCGGTTGTATAGGGTGAAG
Organism: Thiotrichales bacterium; assembly: GCA_016744475.1. Classification (GTDB taxonomy): domain Bacteria; phylum Pseudomonadota; class Gammaproteobacteria; order Beggiatoales; family Beggiatoaceae; genus BB31. The sequence goes on from JADGEH010000177.1 coordinate 1,969, forward strand.
ATTTTTTCCAGGCTGCTGCCTTCGGCTAACTGTCCAAAAGAGAAGGTGTGGCTATCGTTGAGCACGATGTCATTTTGGCGCAGATCAAATTCGGCATCGCTTAAGGCACTATTGCCACTGATGATGAGGGAAAAGGCTTGGTAATCTTCGCTGAGTTGATCTTTATGGCTGACTTGCACGCGGTAAGCACGGTGGCCGCTGTTGGGCACACTGAGGCGGATTTGTTCAACATTGTCCAGCGTGTTGTCGCCTGTGGTGGCGGCAACTTCGGGTTGCGTTGGGTCTAACACCCAAGGTTGATATTCGCTGTCGTCGCTGGCGATGAGGCGTAAGTCTAAGTCATTGACGAGCATGACATCGCTGGGGTCAAGACTTAAGGCAGGCGGACTGCCTGCGGCATCGTTCCAGACCAGAGTGACGCGCAATTCTTCGGTGTCTGCGGGGATATTTAAATCCAGGCTTTCGGGGTTATCTTCGCCCAAACTGAGTTCATACACATGCAGAAATGGTTCGCCAAAAGCTGTGGCTTGCGCACTGAGCACGGCGGTCATGCCAATATTGTTTAAATGTCCCCAGCCGGTTTGATAATCGGGCCCCGTATGGCCTAAATCTGTCGCGGTGTGCAAGGCTAATGCTTTGAGGCTGGCGGCTCGCAAGAGACGGTCAGTATTAAGCTGTTTGTAATACTGCTGGATCAGTCCTAAAGAACTGGCGACCGAGGGACTCGCCATCGAAGTACCATTTTTTAAGTCGTAATTCGTGCTGCCAGCGCTGCTGGTGGAATACACGCCCACGCCAAAGGCGACTAAATCCGGCTTGATACGCCCATCATCCGTCGGCCCCCAAGCACTGAAACTGCTCACGCTTTGTGTCTCGTCGGCGGCACCGACGGTGAGAATATTTTTAGCGGTACTACCGGGCATCAAGGTGTCGTAGCCGTTGTTATTGACACCATCACCGCCGGGTTTTTCGCTGCTATAAGCCACAAAATTATCACAGCTATAGTCAAAATCTACGTCCACTACATCGCTATCAGCGGGATTATTATTGCGATCATTGCCTGCGGCTTTGACGATCAAGTAATACGGCGCATCTTTGGCGATTTGATCCAGCGTTTCGGCCTCGCTGTTATAAAAACCGAATTTGTAATCCTCAACCGTGCTGAGATGGGGTTGCCCATACCAACACCATTGTTCTTGTCCATTGGCATTGGTGTCGATATGCACCCAACCGGACATCACGCCGTAAGAATGATTAGACACCAGCAAGCCATCCGCCGCTGCTTGCGCCATTTCGCTGTCGGCATCGTCCCAATCATAGCTGTGCAAACAAGCCTCATAAGCAATCCCCTGTGCGTTCTCATCCACGCCTGCCGCGATCATCGTGCCCGCCACATGAGTGGAATGATCGGAATTTGAACTCGGCGTATCGCCTTGAGTGACCCGCGTGCTGAATTCCTGATGATCGATGAACACCGCGCCTACATCCCATTCGCCTAGACAGGTCGTGTCGGTGCTGGTGATGCCCACCGACCACAGCGCTGAACTATTAGCGGCGGTGCTTTGCGGGGTGATCAGCGTGGTGCTGGAACTGGGCGTGTCGGTGCCGTAATAAATCGGCTCGTCATTGTCCACCCGCATCATGGTGTGTTCGCCGCGCGGCAAGGGACGGTGCTGTGGTGCTGGAGAACGCGCCAAAAAATCAGTCACATTGGTTTGTTGCGCTTGCCAATTTAAGTTAAATAAACTGGCGCGTTGGCGTAAATCTTCGGTGCGCGTCATGGTGCCAGGTAGATGCTGCGGCGGTGGCGCTAAAACCCCAGAGGTGGATAAAGGAGCGTTCAGTATGGGCGGTGGAGATAACAATGTTCCAGGCAACAAAGGCGGCGGAGGCATCTCCCCGTCTTCTTCAGGCGGCGGTAAAAAGCGCGGCGCTGTTGAAGTCATACAAATATTCACACCATCAGCCCGTGTTTGACAGGTTCCTTGTTGCAATCCGTCCACACCTTCAAATTCACAGGTGTCATCAGGTATTCGATTCTCGCAAGCGGTTTGATCGGGAGTTAAAGCAGGCTGTGGCAACGGATCGGGCACCTCTGCATCAGGCCAGCAAGCCAGCACCTCTTCTCGTATTTGACAAGTACCGCTGATCAGCGTGCCTTGTATATCATTGAAGCTACACGGATTATCTATCGCTATAGCGCGTCTCGCACAGGCATCAATCGCAGTAGGAGGCGGTAGTGCTGCCCATACCGTTATGGACAACAATCCCCAAGCCGCGTGTAAATATCTAAATTTCATACTTTTTCCCTGAATGTGGTGAAGTAGAGTAGCAAACCGTCACTTGGCACATGCGAGGCTACGGCTTCACACTCCCATTTCAGACCTTAACTCGCTCCCATGCGCTGCATCACTGCCATTAAGTTAAGAAAAAAGACTTGAAGTTTAAGCGCTTAACCTCCCCTCCTCTAAGGAGGGGATTGAGGGGTGGTGAGCAAAGGCATTCATTCCTTGACAAAAAATCGAAGGAAAGAGGCTCTCCATCACCACCCCTCGCCCCCTCCTGCGAGGAGGGGGAATAAAATCAATGGCTTGCAATGCTACTTGGCTTAACTTAATGGCAGTGATGCGCCGCATGGGAATGCCGTCTTGACCGCGTTGCGGTCAGTATCACTGGAACATCGTGGTTAAGAACCTATACGAAGATGGGGAATCGAAGTGAAAATTCGCCCTTTTGAGGCAGGATTTTCGGTTTTTTAAGACGAATAGCGCGCGTGTGTTGAGAAAAAGCGGAAAACCTGACCAAAAGGGCGGGTTTGCAGCCGATTATCCCATTTTCGTATAGGCTCTAAAACTGACAAGTTTTTGAAACCTGCCAGGTCTATCGTATAAAGGTCTGTCGCTCAAGTATGATGCCTCTATTTTTGATACGTTTTGATGTTTTCACTGATATTTCGCATATAGTAAGAAATGAACGAAAACATCTAGTTTTTTCTCGCAATGTAAACTTAAATTTGGAGCAACGGTAGTTTTTTCACGCTTAAGTCTACTTTCAAGCATGAAGAAAAATACCTATGCATCCAGCACGCTTAATCTTGACTTAACATTAAAGTGATACCTTAAAAACATGGATACTAAACTCAATATTTGTTTACATGGTTCACTACGCAGCCATATCGTTAATGAATTTCTGACCAATAGTGGGCACTTTCCCATTGCTTTAATTTTTCTGGAATTGCTGATGAGTGGCGCATCAGTGTATTTGCTGGAAATTGATGTCTACATTCTCCTAGCTGGAGCCATGATTCAAGCCTATTGGTTGGGGTATCGTAATTACATTGGACGTGCCACCCCCTTATTAGGCAATCTATTAGCCCCCGGCATTTATATGCTAGGAGAACTCATCTTAGAACTCGATGACCACACTTTATTAGAAGGTGTTCATGCTTTCTTTTCTGATCCCCATCATACAGCATACTGGTTGTTTGCTTTTACAATGGGCTTAATACAAAGCCTAAGAGGACAGTTTCCTCTATTTAAAGATTACTTGTTATTCTTTGAGCATTTATTACGCAGCCTCTTACTATTGCTCATGTATGGTATTTTTGAAAGTTTATACCAACCCAAAGAAGTGTACTCCCTACTGAGTTTTTTCAACGATAAAAGCCATGTATTTATTGCACTGGTACTAACCTTTAGCGGCATTCTGCTCGGCTTTGCACATTTAAGCATTGAACGGCTACTCATTCTTTTACGTCAAACCAATGCGCAATTACACACCTATTCCACTTGGTTGCTGGGAGAAAACAACTTACAAGCCGCCGTGCAAGACCCCGCCTCGCTCAGCCTACAACGCCGTGAGCGGAGCGTGTTATTTATGGATATTCGCGGTTTTACCGCTTGGAGTGAGACGCAAACCCCTGAAAAAGTCGTTGCCATGCTCAATCAATATTTTGAAACGGCTGAAGAATGTTGGATGCCGGAGGCTATTCGCCCTCACATCAGCAAAATCAAATTTACCGGGGATGAAGTGATGTTAGTGTTTGCCGATCCCAGCACAGCGGTCTACACCGCACAATGCTTACGCCAGCGGATTACAACCTTGTTACAAGGCTATGAACTCGGTGCCGGAATAGGGCTACACAGCGGGGCTTTAGTGGAAGGTTTACTCGGCAGTCAAAACGTGCGCGGTTACGACATTATTGGCGATACGGTCAATACCGCCAAGCGCATTTGTGATCATGCCAAAGCCGATGAAATCTTGTTATCTCAAGCCTGCTATGAAGCACTTAGCCCATCCCCCGCCGTTGTAGAAACCCGACAAGTAAAAGTGAAAGGAAAAACGCAAGCGCTGGAGCTATTGGTGTTGGAATAGATGGGCAAAAGTTGTTTGTGATATTGAGAAAGCAAAGGAGTCATTCACATGGCATATGAAGATCGGAGCAGTATTCATCATTAAGTTCTTACCATAAACTGCTACATGAAGCGGGGATGAGTGGGAAAAAAACAGAAAAAGTAAACCCGAAAAGAGACGAAGAGCTTGTCATCAAGAAACGAGAAGACATCAAAAAAACTTGAAGATAATGCTGAGTCCATAAAATTAGGGGGACTCTCAAAATAAAACCCAGAATTTATCATTCTCAAGCACTTAAAACAAATACAGACAAATCATGATTTTCGTAGCCTTTGTCTGCATTGAGCGTTAAGAACCTATACGAAAACGGGATCATCGGCTGCAAATCCGCCCTTTTGGTCAGGTTTTCCGCTTTTTTTCGTTAAATAGCCCGCTATTCGCCTTAAAAAACCGAAAAACCTGCCTCAAAATAGCAAATTTTCGCTTCGATTCCCCATCTTCGTATAGGCTCTAAGGTTTCGGTGTCCAATATGTCTTTGGTTTTAAGCGCTATCGGTGCCAGTGGTTGAGTGTCGTTGCTGTCTTGTACGACTTCGTTGTGAATGATGAGTTTATGTTGAACATCGACCGCTATTTATACATTGTAGCCCGCCATGGTGTGTCCGTGTTTGTTGAGTAAGCGGGCATCAGAATCAGTGTCTGATGGGTCACTGTGTTCAAGTTCTGCAAGATAGTGGTCTATGGCTTTTTCGAGTTTTTGCGTTTCTTTTTCCAATGGTTCGCGTCTAAAAATACGGCCTTTGCTGGCATGACCGTGCATCAATGTGCCCTCCATTGAGGCTTTTTCCGCACCAAAGAGCTTCATTTCTTGACACATTTGGACAACATTTCGGTTCACCGCTTTGATAGCCTTTAGAGGGTCTTTACGGAAATAGACCATGCT
>JADGEH010000042.1 GCA_016744475.1 Thiotrichales bacterium
GTGGAAAACCTGACCAAAAGGGCGGGTTTGCAGCCGATTATCCCGTTTTCGTATAGGCTCTAAAGTGAGGCAAAGGCTTCTTTTTCGTGCTAAAAAAATGCCAATGGCATGTTTCTACATATAGCAAAATGATCTCAGTGATACGATTCAAGCCATCCGCTTTAAAAGGCAACGCAAAAGGCGCTAGAGGCGCAAAGAACGCCAGCGTTTTCAAACGATGTTTAACTCATGTTTCCATGCGCCGCATCACTGCCATTCAGTGAAGCCCCAAAGGGGCGTAATATTTATAGCCTAGGGCAACGCCCTAGGTTAAACGGATAGAAGAGGCTCAGCCCTGAAAGGGCGACATAAAATGCCATGCCGCCTTTTATTGCGCCCTTTCAGGGCTGGGTGGGTATCATCGACCACACCCAGGGCGTTGCCCTGGGCTATATAGAGGCCGCCCCGTTGGGGCTAAAAACTCTTCACTTAAATGTCAGTGACCCTACTGGATGGCATCACTATAGGGGCAATACATCAGTGATACGACAGACCTAGCAGGTTTCAAAAACGAGTCTGGTCTTAATCACTATGCTCCAGTACCACTGAAATATTATCCTTATATAAAGCACGCTACTTAAATTCTTGACTAAGCTACATTCACAACCCTCATCTCTCCACTATTTTTAACGGATTCACCTTATGAGCTTTTCTCATTCTTCATCAACACCAGAACCCCAAGTGATGGGTATTCTCAACCTCACGCCCGACTCATTCTCCGATGGCGGATGCTTTGTACGACCCGAAGCAGCGTTGGCACAGGCGCAGCGAATGGTCGAAGAGGGCGCGACTTACATTGATATAGGCGGCGAATCCACTCGCCCTGGTGCGGCAGCGGTCAGCGTGGAAGAAGAATTACAGCGCGTCATCCCCGTGCTGCAAGCCGTGCGCGAGTCCTTACCCTCGGTGAAAATTTCAGTGGATACCAGCAAGCCCGAAGTCATGCGAGCCGCTATTACCGCAGGTGCCAGCATGATTAATGATGTTAAAGCGCTGCGTGAACCCGGTGCGTTGCAAGCGGTGGCAGACAGTTCAGTGGATATTTGTTTAATGCACATGCAGGGCGAACCACGCACCATGCAGCAGCATCCGGTGTATCAAGATGTGGTCGCAGAAGTCAAAACCTTTCTGGCAGAACGTATCCAAGCGTGCGAGCAAGCGGGTATTCATAAACAGCGTCTTTATCTTGATCCCGGTTTTGGGTTTGGTAAAACTCTGTCGCACAACCTATTGTTAATGAAGCATTTAAAGGCTTTGCATATTTTGGATTGCCCGCTATTGATCGGCGTATCACGTAAATCAATGATCGGTGCGGTGCTAGACAAACCCGTTGATCAACGCTTGTATGGAGGCTTGGCCTTAGCCGTGTTGGCGGTGCAACAAGGAGCTGCGATCATCCGCACCCACGATGTCGCCCCTACCTACGATGTTTTGAAAATGATGCAGGCGGTTGAGCAGGTAGCTGTCTGAGATAAAAAACAACACATTAGAAGCGCTGCTCAAAACTCAGCCAATATTGCCGTCCCAAAGTTGGTATATCGATACCGCCAAAACCAGGATTCACATAAGCCACATCCCACAAATCACGCACCTGCAAACGCAGCGTGGCGGGGGTGCGGGTGCTCATAGAAAAGGCTTGAGTGGAAAGCGTTAAAGTGCTGTCGAGATAATCTTGCAAACTATAAAAACGTTGTGCCAACACGACATTTTGCGTAGACGCTGGACGTTGCCCCACATAACGATTGTTCAAACTCAGTGTGATCTGCGGCTGAGTCCAGCGATAACTCACTCCAAAATTACTATTAAAACGTGGAAATAAGCTACCTTTCTCACGCTCCTGTAAGACAAACAGATTTTGCGGATCATCTTCTACACGGGTGCTTTGCCAACTGGCATTTAAGTACGTATGCCAGTGGTCTTGCTGATAACGCAGTTCTAATTCCGCCCCGTAAGTGGTGCTGTCTGCGCTGTTGCGGGCGAAGAAATTACTAATCGTGCTGTCATAAATCACTAAATCCGCCACGTCCGTTAAAAACACCGTGCTGGTGACATGCAAGGCTTGATTGATCGGCACAAACAAGCTGATTTCTGCGGTTTGTGCTTGTTGTGCCGCCAATTCAGGATTGCCCACAATATCACCGCCTTGCACGGCTTCGCGGAACAACAACTCGGCTGAAGGGGACTGATAAGCACTACCCAGCAAAAACTTCAGCACCGCCTCGCCCGGCAATTCCGCCACCAAGCCCAGCCGGAAAGAACTTTGCCCGCCCATGTTGGAATTATCGTCATAACGATACCCCATCAAACTGCGCCATTGACTGCCCAATAGTTCTTTCTGGAACCGATGCTGCCATTGTAAGTACAGGCCCCAGTTAGAAAAATCTTTAGAGCGTGGCGCATTCAAACGAGTCTCTTGACCACTGCTTTTATCCACTCGAATAAAACTCTCTAAATCCTGCGCGTCCGTGGTGTAATCCAAACCAAACAACACGGTATCTTGCTCAGAAGGATTCCAGATCAGTTCCGTGCCGACATCAATGCTCTGATACCTCATATCACGTTTCAAATAATGCGTGCTGGCTCCCACTTCCAAACGATCATCTTGCGCAGGTTCGCCTTGGGCATAGGCTACAAAGCTACGAGTTTCAAGTGCATCCGACCAATTTTGCTCCCAATCCAAACGTACAAAGCCCAGATTCAACGCTTCGCGGCTTACCCCTGTTTCGCGCAACGGACTCAAATCAGCAAAAGCATGATCGGCTTCCAAATGCTGATAATGCCCCGTCAGACTCAAGCGCGTGGACGCATCAGGATGCCAATGAGCACGCGCATACAGACTTTTAGGCTGACTATTATCTGCTGTCGTGCTCAACTGCCGACCGCCACGCCCCTCTTCAAACAAGGCATACAAAGGCGAACGCTGAGGTAAAGTCAGTCCTGCGCGATCCTGGTATCCCGTGCTCAAGCCCCAGCTATAACTGATATGCTCCCTATCCCCGCCGCCTGTAGCCGACACCTCATAAGCATTGCCCGCCGACTCCGCTTGACCCACAGCGGCACGGAATTGATAGCCCTGCTCATCAAAATAAGCCCCTTCACGAGTAATGATATTCACCACACCTACAAAAGCATTCGCCCCATACAAAGCCGACACAGGCCCACGAATTACCTCAATACGCTCGATTAAATCCATCGCAATGAGTTCCGTGCCAATAAAACTCTGGCCCGTACTACGAAACTGAATAGGCTGCCCATTCAGCATAAACTTAATAATGCGGCTTCCCGCACGCAGCCCCGCATTAATCCCGCGCACACCAAAATTATGCTGTAATAAATCATCCGTTTCGACAAAACCCGCCACATGATTTAACGCCTCAGCCACACTGGTATAGCCAAAACGCGCAATGTCCTCAGCCGTAATAAGGCTCAAAGTCGCCGGTGCCAAGCTGGTTTTTTCCAAAGTTTTGGTGACGGTTTCCACCTCCATGTTGCTTAACTCATCCAAACTTAATAACAATAATTTTGATAAATCTTGAGATAATTCTTCAGCGCTTTGATGATCGTGTGCAGTGATCGACAGGCTGAAGAGCAACAAAAAGGTCGCTACAATAAGGCTTGGTATTTTCATAAGGATTCAGTCCAATGCAAATTAAATCATCAATTGATGAATTACGCGCTAGCCTTGCCCCGCTGCGCGGACAACGCATCGCTTTAGTCCCCACCATGGGGAACCTACACGCAGGGCATATTAGTTTAGTGGAATATGCACATCAACAGGCTGATATGGTGATGGTCAGTATTTTTGTTAATCCCCTGCAATTTGGTCCTAACGAAGATTTTGATCATTATCCACGCACCTTAGAAGCTGATGCAGCCTTGTTAGAACCCGCTGGCACGGATTACGTATTTGCTCCACAGGTCAAGGATTTATACCCCAACGGGCGGGATCATACCACTGTCGTACAAGTCCCCGAATTAAACGCCCTCTTATGTGGTACCGCCCGTCCAGGACATTTTGATGGTGTCAGCAGCGTCGTCGCACGCCTATTCAACGCCGTCCAGCCCGATGTCGCTATTTTTGGCAAAAAAGACTACCAGCAATTATTGGTGCTCAAACGCATGACCGAAGAACTTTTAATGCCCATCGACATCATCGGCCTCTCCACCTTCCGCGAAAAAGACGGCTTAGCCATGAGTTCACGCAACGCCTACATGACCGCAAAAGAGCGCCAACAAGCCCCGCACATTTATCAAACATTACAAAGTATGACGCAAGCCATCAGAGCCGGAAGACAGGATTTCACCGTCTTAGAACAAGAACACGCCGCACGCTTAAGCCAACTGGGCTTTAAACCCGATTATGTCGCAGTGCGTCGCAAAGCCGATTTACAACCCGCCCAAAGCGGCGATCAACCCGAAGTATTAGTCGTCCTCATCGCCGCCCATCTAGGCAAAGCCCGGTTGATTGATAATTTGGAAGTGGTGGAAGATTTACTTGAAGCAAATGATGAGAGGTAAATGAAAATATCAAGTGTTTAAATCAAAAAAAGCTTCCTGCTTTTAAAAGCAGGAAGCTTTTTTTGTGTACAAGACCAATATATAGGAAGCATAAGTCAGTTGTACGACAGACTTGACAGGTTTCCAAAACCTGTCAAGTCTTAATCACGATGCTCCAGCACAACTGAAATATCATCCCTATATATGGCTTGCGCGTTAACGCAAGGCATCCACGCTGACCACGCCTCTTCCACTGTTCGTTGCAGAACCCATCACCGCAGAATACACACCTTGAGGTAACTGTACATAAATACCTGCATCCGTATCTTTTTGTGGCTGCAAATGCGGACTCAATGCCTGCATTTCTGCATACTTGCTGCTGTCAATCCAATTATCGTTAGTTTCCATAATGACAGGTATGCTGGGATCAGTAATTTTCACCAAGGTGAGCTTAGTATCCGTTCCGTCCAAACCCACTCCGCGGATAATCAGTGGAATATTGTCATTGCCTTGCACCACAAAGGAAGCAAACACATCATCTTCTCCGCCTAAAACCTGTGCACGGGTGCTGATATTGACGAGTTTACTTAATTTATAATCATCTGATGGCGTTGGGGCAGGTGGGGTACCTGAATATAATTCATAGGCATCATTTTCATTCAGAGAACGATTGTAGATACGAACATCATCAATATACCCTACGAAATCAGGCTTGCTGCCTGATGTATGTTTACCAAATCTAAAATGATCCCCAGAAAAGCTAAAAGGCTCAGACAATGTTGTTTGATAAAATTTGAGTCCATCAACATAAACAACCAGTGATTTATTGTCATAACTAACGGCAATGTGATGCCACCTGTTATCTCTTAAATCCACAACAAATTCTCCTCCTGAAACAGAATTTATTTTGTTGTCTCGATAAGAGCGGTAATAATTTAAGCTAAAATTATATGAGCCAATACTAATTACGACGGGGAGTGCCCCTGTATTATTGTAATAATCACGTAAATTGTTTTTAAACCATAAAGAATAACTCATGCTGTTTAAAAACTGAGTTCCATCAACATTTGTTTCAATAAATCCGAAATTAAGATAATAGGCGCTACTTTCCTGCCCATTGCGATCTGAGGTTAATGATGCACTGAATGGAGATGCACGGTAATTATTTCCACTCTCATCATTCGCATTCCCATTAAACGGAAAATACGCCACCAAGCCGTCGTTAATAGCCGCCCATGTTGGACTGCTGAAACACAGCAACACTATACTCATTATTACTTTGCGCATACGCATTTATGATTTCTCCTGTTAGAAAAATAGAAGCTAAGGGTTCGGAAATGTTGAACGCCCGTTCAACACAATTGGCTTGTGTCCAACAGAAGTTAGACCTGCCTATTAACCATTTCGGGATAAAAAATGCCTCCCCAAAAAACACACTTGCCAAAAACCACAAAATTAACAGCAAAATATTAACTGGCGAGGTGTTGTCTTCACACACCAACGTTGCGAGACAGGGAGAGGTCAAAATGCCCTGTTGCTGACCACTGCTTCCAAAATCAAAAATAAGTCGGTACGCATCACTAGCTCAGCATCCAAACAACGCCGTACTGGTTTGCTTTTTCAAGGCTTTCAATTTAGGATGCCCAGCTCTTTTTTGGGATGCCTTTTATGCGTAAACACTACTCTTTATTGGTCTTTGACTGGGATGGAACCTTGATGGATTCCGCCCCGCGTATCGTGAATAGCTTTCATACTGCCATCAATGAATTACAACTCCCCTCGCGTACTGATCAAGCCATTTCCCATGTGATTGGCTTGGGACTCACTGAAGCCATTTTGGTGTTGTACCCCGATGAACCTCTAAAACGTCGCAATGCCTTGATGGAGGCTTATCGGCATCACTTTCTTAATATCAGCACTTTATCCACGCCTTTGTTTGATGGGGTGGAGGAGACGTTGCACACGCTACAGGCGCAAGGTTATCAATTGGCTGTGGCGACAGGGAAAAGCCGTCGGGGTTTAGATCGCTCTTTGCAGCAAAGCGGTTTAGGTGAGTTATTTTTATTGACGCGCACCGCAGAGGAAACTCGCTCTAAACCTGATCCTTTGATGTTGCAGGAGATTATGCAGCAGTTACAGCACGCGCCCGCTGACACTTTGATGATTGGCGATAGTGAGTATGATTTAGGGATGGCGGTGAATGCTGGGGTGGATTCAATCGCTGTCAGCTATGGTGTGCATGATTGTAAACGCTTGTTACAACACCACCCTATCACTTGTATTCATCATTTCAACGAATTATTGGAGCATGTCTAATGAGTGTTTTTGACCGCAACTCAGATAAAAACCCGAATTGGGAACGCGAAACCCTGGAAAAATTGGCCTTTGCCAGTCTTAAGGAACAACGTGCGGCTAGGCGCTGGGGTATATTTTTCAAAGCCTTGATTTTTGTTTATTTATTCGGGGTGTTTATTTTGTTTCGCTGGGAGCTAGAAGATGATGGCGGAAGTAGCGGTGAAAAACACACGGCTGTGGTGGAAATCAATGGTGTGATTAGTAGCGATACGGAGGCTAATGCTGACAGCGTGATTCATGCTTTGCGCAAAGCGTTTGAAGATGAAGATACCGCTGGGGTCATCATGCGGATTAATAGTCCAGGCGGTAGCCCTGTGCAATCGGGGTATATCAATAATGAGATGCGGCGTTTACGCGAGGAATATCCTGATATTCCTTTACATGCGGTGATTACGGATATGGGCGCTTCGGGGGGATATTATATTGCGGTGGGGGCTGAGAATATTTATGCGGATAAGTCCAGTTTAGTGGGTTCTATCGGCGTGATTATGAGTGGTTTTGGCTTTGTGGATACTTTGCAAAAACTCGGCGTTGAGCGGCGTTTACTCACCGCAGGGGGGCATAAGGGTATGCTTGATCCGTTTTCGCCAGAACAGGCGGAAGAGAAACAGCATGTGCAAAAGCTGTTAGATCAAATTCATCAGCAGTTTATTGATACGGTGAAGCTAGGACGCGGCGAACGCTTGCAGGATGATGAGAGCATTTTTTCGGGCTTAATTTGGACGGGGGAAGAAGCGATGCGTTTAGGTTTGGTGGATGATTTAGCCAGCAGCAGTTCTATCGCTAAAAATGTGATCGGCGCTGAAACTTTGGTCAATTTCACGGCTGAGAAAGATGTGGTTGAGCGTTTGTTGGAAGATTTAGGCGTGAGTGCTCGTCATCTTGTGCTGGAAGAAGTCTTCACTCCGCGTTTGCAATAGACGTGTTGCAAGGGGTATTCATCGACTGCAAAGGCGTGGATTTTGGCCTGTTTTTCCGCTTTTTCTCAGCAAATAGCCTGCTATTCGCCTCAAAAAATCGAAAAAACCGCCTCAAAACCACACCTTTTCGCTACGATACCTACCCCTCGCAACAAGTCTAATAGTTGAATTCGCAGACCTTTAGGACTACCTTAATCGCCTGAAGTTAAACACGAGACTTGTTGCGAGGCTTTCTGTGTCACATGAGCTAAACGCGCATTATGTGTTGCTTCAGTTAAAAAATAGACTTTGACGAGCTATTGGGAACAGCCGATGTGCTTGTGTTCGTATCAGGGCTTAGAGCCTATACGAAAATGGGGTAATCGGCTGCAAACCCGCCTTTTGGGTCAGGATTTCCGCTTCGATTCCCCATCTTCGTATAGGCTCTAAGCTCATTCTGCCAAGCTACAGTCGAAGTCAATATCACACCTAAAGGAGACTTTCATGATTCGTAATCGTTTTTCCCCCTTTCTGCAAACGCTCAATCTGCTGTGTTTATGTTTTTTATTGTTACAAACCGCCCATGCTGAAGACACTTTAAAACCGTATATTCTAGGTAGTACAGGCACGGGCACGCTTGCAGACACCGTGGCTACTAGCAAAAAATCTTTGGCTGATAATGGTTTTACGGTCGTCGGTGAATACGCCCCTTATGCGGATGCGCATGTCGTCATTGTGACTCACGCGGATTTACAAAAATTAGCGGGTCAAAGTGATTTCGGCGGCTATGGTGTCGCACAACGTGTGTCCATTACTCAAGTCGGTGGTCAAATTCAGGTGGCCTACACCAATCCTCTGTACATGTATGACATGTATCGTATGCAGGGCGACATTAGCGGCGTGGCTAAAGCCTTAGACACCGCTTTGGGTCAACAACAAAGCTTTGGTTCTGAAGACGGCTTTAGTGCTAAAGAACTGCGCAAATATCATTACATGGCGTTTATGCCTTATTTCGATGACCACATTACCGTGGCTGAATTTGACAGCCATAGCAAAGCCTTGCAAGCGGTGGAAGCGGGTCTTGCTGCGGGTAAGAGCGGCACAACAGCAGTGTATAAAGTGAAGGTGTCGGGTAAAAATGAAACGCTATTTGGTGTGGCTTTAAAAGAAGGTGATGGTGCCGATGCCGCTATCATGGACACAGTGGACAAAGCGCCGCTACGTCATACCGCACATTTGCCTTATGATTTGTTAGTGTCTGGCAATAAAGTCTATATGCTGCACGGTAAGTTCCGCATTGCACAAAGTTTTCCTGATTTGTCGATGGGCACCTTTATGGATATTTCTGGTGCACCCGGTGCTATCGAGAAAGCCATGCGCCGTCTAGTCGATCAATAATTTTCAGCTTTTGATGCATCAAGTCCTGTTTTGTGGGGCTTTGGTGTGTCTTTAAATCTCCCTCCCCATGTTAAAAATCATCCCCCTTAAGCCTGTGTGTAGCGCTGTATGGCTACTCAGCAGCATTTTGTTTTGTTTGCCTTTATTTGCTCAAGAAATTTATCGTTGGGTGGATGAAAATGGTGTCACGCATTTTAGCCAAAGCCCGCCGCCAGCCTCAGAAAAACTCAAACAAGCCGCTAAAAGAGTGGTGCCCGAAGAAGAACGCTATCGACGCTTTTATAAAGTGGATCAACATGCCCTGGATACGCCTAAAGCAGCGGCTCGTTCCATTGAAACTTTAGCGGATTATTTAAAGGCGGGAACCGGTAACGAATTAGAAACTGCGCGGGTCATTTATCGCTGGATGACGCAATTTATTTTTTATGATGCCAAGGGCTTGTTGGTGCGAGGACAATTGGGCCCGCAAGATGCTAAAAGTGCCTTACGCAGTCGTTTAGTGGTGTGTGAAGGCTATGCGCGTTTATATGAAGCATTAGCCAAAGCCGCTGGCTTGGATGCTGTCACTATCATCGGTTATTCAAAGGGTTACAGTAGTGTTCCGGGCGAGCATTTTGGACAAAAATCAAGTTATGGACAAGAGTACACAATCAACGGCAAAACCTATTCTGGCAGCGAAGTTAAACACGCTTGGAATGCTGTAAACATCAGCGGTCAATGGCATCTTATTGATACCACTTGGGGGGCGGGCTACCTGGATAACCGACATTACACCCGCGATTTTACTGATTATTATTTTCTCACCCCACCTAAGCAGTTTATCTATGATCATTTCCCCGATCAGTCGCGCTGGCAATTGCTGGCTAAACCTTTGAGTCTAAAGAAATATGAAGATATGGTCGCACTGGGAGCCAGTTTTTTCCGACATCAACTCAAAATTGCCAGTCATAGCAGCGGCGTGATCAATACTCGAGCACAAACGCGCTTGCAAATCGGTGCCCCTAAAAACGTGCATATGCAAGCGCAATTATTCACGTTAGAAGCTAAACCCCAAGCTTTAGGCCGCATTTACACGGGCGTTAAACGTGAAAATGAACATTACCAAATTGATGCTGTCGCCCCGGCAGCGGGTAAATATTTGCTGCGTATTTATGCGGGAGCGCAACCCAGTCAACTGCATAATGTGGTGAATTACACGCTCAATGCCAGCGCTGGCTTGCCTCAGTACGCTTTACCGATGTTTCCAGAACAGGCGTTTTATGACTTGGATTTATCCATGGGCACTTTTAAAAATCGCTTTGTTCCAACCAAAGATACCGCCATTATTACCTTGCCTAAGCGCCAACCGCTTAAATTAACGGCGAGCTTGCAGAAAAATAAACGAGCTTTAAGCGATGATCGGGTGTTTGTACAGCAGCAGAGAAAAGCTTATGAAATTCGAGCGCGTGTACCTGAAGCAGGACTATATGATTTATATATTTATGCTCAATCCCAGACGTACAGCGGCAGTCGATTACCGATGGTATTGCATTACATTATTAAGGCAAGTGCGGGCAGCGACACCGTGTTTCCGCATACTTATACGACTTTCAATACCCAAAAAGCTTATTTACACACGCCTTTAGAATATGTTTTAAAAGGTGAAGACCAAATGCTGTTTACTCTTACAGTGCCAAAAGCCAAAGCCGTTGCGGTGAGGACCGGTCAGCGCTTGATTCGGCTGCAACGCGGAGCCGCTGGACGGTTTAGCCGTCAAATCTCGGTACCCTATGGAAAATTTTATATCTACGCTCAATTTCATAAAGATCAGGACTATGAAGGGTTACTACAATTTCAAGGGAAATAAAATATGTCTTTAAAAGCGCTTATTTTTGATGTAGATGGCACGCTGGCAGATACCGAACGTGACGGACACCGACCTGCATTTAATGCCGCTTTTGCCGAATATGATTTAGATTGGTCGTGGTCGGTTGAGCTATATGCTGATTTGCTCAACGTTACGGGTGGCAAAGAGCGCATGACATATTACATGGAGCGTTACCGCCCACAAGATACCCCGCTCAGTGCCGAACGTATTGCCGAGTTACACCAAGCCAAAACCCAGCATTACACACAATTATTAGCCACTGGCCATCTACCTTTACGTCCAGGGGTTGAACGCCTGTTGCACGAAGCTCGCAAGGCGGGTTTACGCTTAGCCATTGCCACCACCACGACGGTGGATAATGTCACTGCTTTATTACGCCACAGCTTAGGTGAAGAAAGCATCGCCTGGTTTGAAGTCATTGCCGCAGGCGATGTGGTGCCCGCAAAAAAACCGGCTCCCGATATTTATTACTATGCATTAGAAAAACTGGCTTTAAGCGCCGAGGATTGTTTAGCCATTGAAGATTCAGAAAACGGCCTTCGTTCAGCCGTAGGGGCGGATTTGCGCACCTTAATTACCATCAATGCCTACACCGACGGACAAGATTTCAGCCGCGCTGCATTCGTGTTCGATCATCTGGGTGAACCCCATTTACCCTGCCAAGTGTTACAAGGGTCTTTGCCCCACCTCTCTTATGTTGATGTAGCGCTTTTACAGCAACTGGCTGGACAATAAAGCGGCCTACGCAACATGTCTATTCATTCGCAACATGTCTATTCATTGTGACCCACTAAAAAAACCATTTTTATGCAAACCACACTCGCGCCTTTTTTAGCACACACCCCACAGGGGCAAGAAGCAGAACAGATTTTACGTGCCTGCGTCCATTGTGGTTTTTGCAGCGCCACTTGCCCTACGTATCAACTATTAGGTGATGAGTTGGATAGTCCCAGAGGGCGTATTTATTTGCTCAAGCAAGTGCTAGAAGGTCAGCCCACAGGTGAGAGCACTCATTTGCATTTAGATCGCTGCCTCGGTTGCCGTGCTTGTGAAAGTACCTGCCCTTCTGGCGTGCGCTATCATCGCTTAAAAGAGATTGGGCAAGCCGTGCTGGCTCAACAGCAGCCACTCAGTCGTTGGCAACAAATGAAAGCTTATGGACTGCGAAAATGTTTGCTCAGCCCTTTGCTTTTAAAAGGCATACTGAGATTGGCTGGCAGCCTGAAAATATTTTTGCCAAAACATTTAAGCGGTAAAATCCCTGCTCTCAATCGCGCTGCTGTGCAATACGAGAGTCTGCCTCACGCCCAACGTCAGGTCATTTTACCGGGAGGCTGTGTGCAAGCAGCGACTCAACCGCAAACCCATCAAGCCACCCAAAAAATTCTGGCGCATTTAGGCATTGGCGTGTTTAAACCGCCGCAAGATAGCTGTTGTGGGGCGCTGAGTTATCATGCTGGCGCACAAGCTGAGGGCTTAGCGCTAATGCGGCGCAATATTGATCATTGGTGGCCTGCGATTCAGGCGGGCAAGATAGATGCGATTATTTCCACTGCCAGCGGTTGTGGATTAATGATTAAAGAATATGCTGAGTATTTAAAACATGAGCCTGAATATGCAGAAAAAGCGGCTCAAGTATCTGCTTTAACCCAAGATGTTGGTGAGTTTCTGGCTAAAGAAGACTTGCAAGTATTGTCTTGTATTCCCACGCATAACCCTATTGCTTTTCATCCGCCTTGTACTTTACAACACGGACAAAAAGTCGATGTCATTCCCGGTTTATTAGAACAACTGGGATTTCAACTCACAGCAATTGCAGACAGCCATTTGTGCTGTGGTTCTGCTGGCACCTATTCTTTATTTCAGCCTCTATTGTCGCAACAATTATTAGAAAATAAATTAAAGCATATTTATGTAGGCCAACCCACCTGCATTGTGAGCGCTAATATTGGTTGCCAATTACATCTTGATAGTCAATCCCATATTCCCGTCAAACATTGGGTAGAGTTGTTAGCTGAATCCTTAGCCCCGACTTGAGAGCCTAGGCATGATTAACTGAGCACTTGAAAATCGCTTCAAGTGCCGAAAAACCAGATTGAGCAAAAAAAGCCTTTGCTGAACATCTATTTTGATGTTTAGCAAAGGCTTTTTTTTGGGACATAAAACTGAAGACATAAAAACGCATTTAACAAAATGGCACACCACTCATGTCATGCCTGTTGTTTCGGATAACGCTTTTTATAGTATGTAATAATATGTTAAATATTGAATTTTTTTGACATGCAAAGGGCATAGAATATTTGCAAAATATCTGTGGTTGAATACACTGGAGACTCTTTTATAACAAAATCTTTCAGTAAGGAACCCTCATGTTGATCGCCCTACAACATATTCGGTATGTCAGCTTATTGCTTATTTTTTTATGCTTACCTAACGCTCATGCTATCACTGATAAATCACCTTTTTATCTGGCTTTAATCGCACCTTTAACCGGAAATTTTGCTGATGGTGGGCAAGGTATGCTCAACGCTGTGCAACTCTATCTGGACAAGGTGAATGCGGCTAATGGAGTCAATGGTCACCCCCTCAAATTATTAACTTATGATAGCCAAGGCGATCCTGATATTGGTATGCGTGAAGCCAAAAAATTGGTGCAAGATGAGCGTATTTATGCGGTTTTAGGCCATTATTTTAGTACCGTGGCGATTCGTACTAATGAAGTGTACGGTGCCGCCGAAATTCCCGCTATTTCTTCGGGTGCCGCAGCCAATCAAGTGATTGAGGGTTATGACTGGTTTTTCATGATTAATCCCAGTACCAAAACCCAAGCCATTACTCTGGCACATAGCATCGTACATCTAGCCCATCTTGATCAGGTGGCTGTGGTGTTTGAACCTAAAGATACTTTTAGCCGTACTATTAACACGATGTTTCAGGAGGCTTTCCAAAGCTTAAATGGGCACATCATCAATGCTTGGGAATTAAATGCGGAAATCAGTGATGCCAAAGCATTTGCAGTGTTGGCTTATAACGTAAGACAGACTTTAGAAGGTGATAATAGTTCATTAATTGTCATTCCACTCATTGAGCCTAAAGCAGCACAAATGGTGATTGCTTTACGGAGACAAGGTGTCTCCAACCCTATTTTAACTACAGTCGGTTCGGTTTTTCTCCGCGATTTGAAAATGACTCCCGAAGAAAAATCACGTCCTGGTTATTTCTCTGAAGGGATTTATTTGGCTTCAGGTTTGTTGTTTGATATCGCAGGCCAAGAAGCTCAAGAATTTAGACAAAATTATCGAAAAAGATTCAAACAAGAACCTTCTAGCAATTCAGCCTTTGCTTATGATGGGGCTAAATTAGTCGTAGAAGCTTTAATGGCTATTGATGCGGAAGGTCAGGATATAAAAGCTGAACGTACTCAATTAAGACAATATTTAGCCGATATTTTAAGTCCTGAACAAGGTATTGATGGGATTACGGGTTTAACTTATTTTAATCCAGGCGGCTATGCTATGAAGCCACCCAATCTTGGTGTGATTAAAAATCAAAATATTATTTCTGCTTCAACTCAATTTAAACCCGTAGCCAACCCTAAGCTTTTGCACAATCTTAAGGAAGAAATAAAAAACAACAATATCATTGAAATGGATGGTGAGTATGTTTACAAAACGAACATTTCATATACTAATTTTGAAATGATTAATATGTCTGACATTGATGTTAAAAAACATACGGCCCTATTAGAGTTTTATTTATGGTTTGGTTATCAAGATGACATTGATCCGACTCAAATTGAATTTCTTAATGCGGTAGAACAGATTGAATTAGGTGAACCTATAGAAAAAGTGAACCAAGGGCATTATGCCTATAGCTTTTATCGTGTTAAAGGCCATTTTTATATTGATTTTCTGCCTCAATACCATGATGAATATGCCTTAGATCAAAGCATTGTGGGCGTACAATTTCAGCATAAACATTTACCTTCTAACCGTTTAATTTATGTTAAAGATTTACGCAGCAGCCCGACCAGTTCTAAAGGCGCACGAGAACAGATTGCACGCAACTTAGCGCAATTTTCTCGGCAATGGGAGATTAGAAAAATAAGGACTTATCAAGATATTATTTCCAAGCCTGCGCGTGGTAATCCCAGTTATGAAGAATATGGAGACACAGTCAATTTTTCTCGATTTAATCAATTTAGATTAATTAAACATAAGCAGTTTAATTTGCGGCGTCAGATGTCTAGTGTGTTTGCGCAACAGGTTTTGCTGTATACCATTTTTGCATTTCTAGTGCTGACTATTGTGCGTCACGCTTACTATCAAGATTGTTCTTTATCTAAAAATGCCAAGATAGCTTGGGCTTTGCAGTTGCCTATTTTATGTGCTTTTCTCATTGCAATGGAGTCAGTTGTTTTAACTTCATTTTGGGATGGAGATACCAGTTCTTTACAAGCTATTCATGCTGCTTTTGATATTGTCTGGTGGTTGTTACCTGCTTATTTCTTAACTCAAGGTATTAAACGCTTTGTATGGGGGCCTATTGAAAAGCGCACTGGCTCTCCAGTGCCTCCACTCATGCGAGGCATCACCACATTTATCATTTATATGCTGGCTATATTTGGCGTTATTGCTTTTGTTTTTGAAATGAAAATTACCAGTCTACTAGCGACTTCAGGAATGTTTGCCATGATCATTGGTTTGGCTGTACAAATGAATATATCCAATATTTTCTCAGGTATTGCTATCAATGTTGATCGTCCTTTTCGCATCGGCGACTGGATTAAAATTGGCAATTATCCCATTGGCAAAGTATTAGATATTACTTGGCGAGCTACTCGTATTCAGACGGGAGGCGGGGATATTCTCAGTATTCCTAATGCCGTTGCAGCAGATACAACGGTTTACAATTACCACTATCCTACTGATATTTGTTTATTGTCACAAAAACTATATATTGATTTCCAACATCCTCCCCATGAAATGAAACAACTCATTCAGGAAGCGATGTTGTCAGTGAAGGACGTGCTCAAAGACCCACCACCGGGTGTGAACTTTTGTATTGGTGAATGGGCTAATGAATATAGTGCTTCATTTCGAGTGCATGATTACGGCAACAATGCTCGATTGCGTACAGAGGTCAATGAAGCCATTTATGCGAGTTTATTAAAAACCAATGTTACTCCTGCCCGTCCACCTTTGTTGAAGTAGAAGCAATGGAACCATAGCGGTTTTTTACTCATCAACATCATTAACAAAAAAACGCCTGCTCTGTCTCACATCCGTGATACAGAGCAGGCATTTTGTTTTTGCGTGTCTAATAAGTCAGCAAAGCTAGAATTCGTTAGTTCGAGGCTCCGTTAATAAACCATTCAATATTCGCGTGACTTCTGGCGTATCCCATTCTATTCCCGCATTGATGCCATAACGAATTTGACCTTGAGCATCTATGACAAAAGTAGAAGGAAAAGCAAACACTTTCCATTGTGCGGCAACTTGTCCATCCGTATCCATCAGTACAGGAAAGTCTACACTCACTTGCTGCATAAACTGCAAAATAGCTTCTGAGGTTTCTGCATAGTTAATTGAAATTAATTGGAAGTTCTGTCCACTCATCTGCTCTCGTAGACGATTTAAAGAAGGGATTTCAGCAACACAGGGTGGACACCAACTCGCCCAGAAATTAACGATAGTCACCTGTCCAGCATAAGTTTTTAATTGATAGGGATGGCTGTTGACATCAAGCAAGGATAGAGGGGTTGCTTGCGCTTTACCGCGATAAGGCTTGAGATGTATATCTACGCCAGAATCGTGTTTTAATTCAGGTAATTGCGTAAATGCATGAGGTGGAGTGGATATTGTGCGGCGATTGCGCAGCAAAAGAGGTAGACGTGTCTGTAGCTTTTGAGGTAAACGCTGTAGGGTTTGATCTTCTATGGCTATTCGGTGTTCAAAAGCAAATAAACTGCGCACACCGGGCATCATTTCCGCATATACCTGACCGCCTCCCTTATATAAGTGGCGTAGCAATTTAGGTAAATGCCAACGATTACCATCTGCTTGCGCTTGAAAAATGAAAATAGGCAAGCGATTGTCACTCACTACGGGCAAATAACCTGCTTCCTCACCTAATTGTGGTACTTGCAGATATAAAGAAGGAGAAAATAGTAATAAGCCGCCTAGATCGTGCACTTGAGGGTGTTTAACCTGCCAAGCATGTGCTCCATGCATGATAGGCATAGCGGCTGATTGATCTCCCATTAAGAATATTGTTTTACCAGTACGCTGGTAAATCAATTCCACTAATTCAGCAACATAATGTCCGCTCAAAGTGCGCATATTATGCACGCTACGAGTCATGAACAAGGATTCTAGTAAATCAACTTGCCAGACTTCAAAACCAGATTGCGCGAGTAATTCTGCGCTGTGTTGATGAGCCGTTTGAAAACCATAAGCACTGGCCACCCATAATAACAAGTACGGCGTTTTTGCAGTGTTATATTGCTGCAAAATAATCTCATTATCATCACTCAGTGTTAATGAAATCTCTTGTGGGTCTGCTTGAATATCAGCAGAGATTAAAAGCATCATCAACAACAATTGCATTGTAAAACGCATATAAAACCTATGGGCAGGACTGAATAATATTTTGCAAAGCAACATAAGGATCAGATGCCTCAGTAATGGGGCGACCAATGACCAGGTAATCACTACCAGCTTGTAAAGCTTCAACAGGAGTTAATATACGTTTTTGATCATTTTGCGCACTACCTGCGGGACGAATACCCGGCGTAATGAGCTTAAAATCAGGAGAGATTTTTTTACGTAACAAGGCAATTTCTTGTGCTGAACAGACCACACCATCCAAGCCACTGTTTTGTGTCAATTGAGCTAAACGTAAAACCGTATTTTCAGGTGAGTCATGAATACCTATTTCATGCAGATCGGCTTGTTCTAAACTGGTTAGCACAGTTACTGCGATGAGCAAAGGAGAGTGCGATGATTTATCAACTGCTTCGCGGGCGGCCATCAACATTCGGGAACCGCCCCAAGCATGAACATTCACCATCCACACACCTAACTCGGCGGCTGCCAAACAGGCTTTTGCAACAGTATTAGGAATATCATGATATTTGAGGTCAAGAAAAACTTTAAAACCTAGCTGGTGTAGTTTTTCTATGAATGCAGGCCCTGCCCGAGTGAATAACTCTTTACCCACTTTTAACTGGCAAGGCGTTCCCGCCAAAGTACGAGCCAGTTCTAATGCGGCTTTAGGCGAGGAAAAATCAAGTGCAACAATAATGGGAGAATCGGCGATAGCCATAATTGAAAGTGATGAAATTATTTTTTTGCAGAGAACAAGTTATTTAAGCAATGTTGAGTAATATCCAACATTTGCATACTATTGAGTGGATTACCCGCTAATGTTTCAAGATAAAACTCAATGCTAATCATCGCATCAGCCAATGCTTTGCTTTGTTTTTCATCAGGTATGCTCATTTTTTGAATCATCTGTTGTTGAATATAACGACTACATAGCTGTAATAACTTAATAGCTCGTTCTTCATTAAGAATAGCTAATAAACCTTGAATGAGTTGAAAGCGTTCAGGGATGCTTTTTAAACTCTCATCAACATTACCATTATCCATAAAAACAATAATAGGCTGAATCATCTCAGCTAGTTCAACTTTAGCTTCATCGACGACCACTTTAAGTACATCAGCCAGTTGGGTTTCCATTAACCCCTTTTCTTGCTGGATTTGTTGACGCGCATGATTACCGCGTGTGGCTAAAGTATCTAATGCCGCATCTACTTTTAATAATGCATTAGCAATTGTTAGCATTTGGGATAAATCGTAAGCTTTTTGTCCCTCAACAATTGTCGTTACTAAAGCCGTTTGTTGTAGCATGGATTTGGCTTGTAGTTCCAAGCCTAATAGATGCAGGGTGTAAGCCATACCATGCATAATTTCAACTAAGGGCTTAAGCTCAGATACATCGGGCGTATCTGCACGCATAAATATATCTAATGTTTCTTCAATACGAGCAAAATCGTCTTTAAGAATGCTCACTACAATTTTCATTAACTCAATATCGGGCCCTGAGAAAATCTGCAATACAGAATTTAATAATGCCTCTGAAGGTTGACTGTAATCTAAATGATATGTTTGTCGCACAGCAACAATGCGAGCACCTTTTGATTTAGCTTGAGAGGCATAATACAGGAGAGTATTGATTAATTTAGCTGGAGGGGTTGCACGCATCCCCGCGTTACCATGATCAACGATCTGTTTAATTAAGGGATCAATTTGCTTAAGTAAATTATTAATGCCTTCGTTTAAAGGCAATCCTTTTTGCGCAATGGCTTCAAGAAGAGCTTCAGCTATCCACCAAACTTTACTAATGGGTTGATTTCCCGTTGCTTGTAGAAGATGCTGAAAGGTATTAAGCATCAACTTAAGCCCAGCCATTTTATTCGCACCTTTTAAAAAGGCCATTAAACCTTTTTGATAAGCAAGGCGTTGTTTATGCACAAAGGCTTTTAATTTATCATCAGCTAAACGAGGGGCGAGTTTGACAGGAACATTACAACTAATATCGGGCGAAAAAAACTGATTAGCTGCTAATGGTTTTTGCTTTAATAAATGCCGTAATTTATTAATCAGTGGCAGTAAAGCGACGGGAATATCGGGATAACCAAGGGCTATGTGATCAAGATAATTAGGCAATTGGATTAATGCACGCATCAAACTATCATAAGCTGCTGCTTTATCTTGAATTTTACCTTCTAACAGGGCTTTAGTGACTAATTCCATTTCTTGCATCAACATCATAGCACTGTTGATTTCAAGTAAAATTAAAGCCCCTTTAATCTCATGCAACCAACCAACAGCATCTTGCAAAGGCCCTGTATCATCCTGGTTTTCTACAAATTGCTCAAGTGATTGACGAGTCAGCTTCAATGTATCATCAATAGCAGGTTTTACCCAGGTCAGGGTTGCATACTTCATTGGCTATTCTCGAAGGTTAATTCTAGTAATTTGTACTCATGCTTCCGGCGGATTGCGATACATCTTCTGGTAAGTTAAATCCAGATACTGAAGTTTTCAACTCATTTGCAAGCTCAGCTAAACGTTCAATAGAAGCAGCCGTTTCATTAGTACCTTGAGAAGTTTGAGTCGTAATTTCTTGAATAATGGTCATGGTGCCAGAAATATTAGATGCTACAGCTGCTTGAGTTCTGGAAGTTTGAGCAATATTTTCAATTTGTCCGGCCAACTTCACTGAAACGGTTTCAATTTCAATTAAAGCTTCACCTGCACTTTCTGCGAGCTTGGCTCCATCAACCACATTAGCCGTACTTTGTTCCATTGAACTGACTGCTTCATTGGTATCGCCTTGAATAGTTTTAACCAATGCATCAATCTGCTTAGTCGCATTACCTGCACGTTCTGCTAAACGTTGAACTTCATCAGCTACCACGGCAAAACCTCGACCTGATTCGCCTGCCATAGCGGCTTGAATAGAGGCGTTCAAAGCAAGAATATTGGTTTGATCGGCAATATCATCAATTAAGCCAACAATTTCACCAATTTCTTGTGAGCTTTCACCCAAGCGTTTAATACGTTTGGAGGTTTCTTGAATTTGTTCGCGAATATTATCCATACCCGCTATCGTATCTTGTACTGCTTTTGCGCCTTTACCTGCAATTTCTACGGATTTCTTAGCAACATCAGCAGATTCAATCGCGTTAGCAGAAACTTTCTTCACTGAGTTAGCCATGCCAATAATTGCTTGTCCAGCTTTTGCAATTTGCTGTGCTTGACGTTCGCTCGCTTCAGTTAATTGCGTGGCTGTTGCTCGTGTATTTTGAGCAGCTCCTGTCACTTGAGCGGCTGTTTGGTTGATGCTCACGACCAAATCACGCAATGACTCAATAGAGAAATTCAAAGCATCGGCAATAGCGCCAGTAAAATCTTCAGTCACCGTAGCCGTAACTGTTAAATCACCATCAGCCAAGTCTGAAATTTCAGTCAGCAAACGTAAAATAGCTTCTTGGTTACGACGATTAGTATCTTCACTTTCTTCAAGGTTTTTACGGGTTTCGGCTGCGCGTGCTCGAGTAGACTGGACTACAACCCAACCTAGAATGCTCATGGTCACTAAAACAATAGCGGCCATTAAATAGCCTAAACTAGGTGAAAAAAATCGTTCGTCTATAGAAACATTATAAGCTGTTTGCAATTCTTCAATATTAAACTGAAGGTCAGGGATGCCTTGAATCAAGTCATCTGAGGCATCTTTTGCATTATAGAGCTGCTCTGCACTACCACTATCTTGAAATTCATCAACCAACTTAATACGCTCTTCAAATAGAGCAACAAGCTCTTCAATAGCGACTCTGATTTCAGCATCAGTAATGGGTGACAAACCTGTTTCTTCATTGCCATTCAGCAGCGAGAGCAAAATATCACTAAATTGAATGGTACCTTCACTCAGTTGTGCTTCAGCTTCTACGTTACCCTGATAAGAACCGATAATATTATTAGCTATACGTTCTAACAACATTAGTTGGCGCGTAGCCACAAACATTTGTGTGGTAGGGACTTCTTTGTCAACTAGAAGCTGCAACAGTTCTTTGGTTTTTTCACGAATTTCTGGAACAATACCGGTTAATTCTTCAAATTTTTCAGCCGCACCTAATACAACGTCTTGGGTAGCTAATAAAGAATCAATATATCTATTAATGTCGCCCCACAACACATCTAATACTTCAAATGCGGGGTAAACATTTTCAGGGGTTGCAGGAACACCTTCTTCAAGATCACCATCTCTCACTAGATCTAAATATTGTTGAAAATTATCGCGGCGTTCTCGTACTGCGGTAAAATTCGCTTCTTCCCCTTTGCCACCAGCAGCACGAACTGCTTGTTGGGTAATTTGCTGCGCCACTAAGCGCATACTGGTAATGTTTTTTAAATATTTTTCATCACTGCTTATATTTGAACCTACAATATAAAAAGTAACAATCAAAAATATAAAAGCTAGAAGAAGAATACCGATTAAAGTAAATAATACACTATTGCTATCTGCTTTAATTGAGCCTATTTTCATCATTAAACTCCCATCTCCTGTAGAACGACATATCCTGCTTGAGAATAGATACGAATACGCGCTGAAAGAAGGTGTGCAAGCATGTTATGCATTCCATTTATAGTGCTATGTGGGTTCTCAAGATAACTACGTTAGCCATAGAAAAAACTCAATGGGTTTTATTAAGCCTTCTATATAGCTGCGTCAAGAAACAATCTACTTTTACTGAGTGCTAGCAAGTCAAACACAATCCAAACATGTCCTTCATGCTGAAAAGTATCTCGGATAAATTGTGCAGTCATATCTGGTGGAATATTAGCTTTATCCAAAGACATTCTGGATTCTTCAGGAAAATGCTTAATGCCTTGAACTTCATCCACCAACACACCCGAAGATACGCCACCTTGATTAATAATGAGCAAACGAGTGTGATTTTCTACTAATGTTATATTTCCACCTAAACAGGCTTGCAAATCAACCACTGGTCGTAATTGACCTCGGACATTGGCAATACCTCTTACCCAAGGCTTGGCACCAGGTACTTTGGCTAAAATGACAGGACAAATTAATACTTCCTGAATTTCATCCAGTGCTGCCACCAAACGATACTGCCCCATGCGAAAAGCAATGCCTCGCCATGTTTTTTTAACAGTATCCTGCCGGGGTAAGCCACGAGCATGCTGCTTCACTTGTTGCTCAAGTGCTTGCAGCCATTGAAAAGGGTTCTCATGCGCAACAGGCATTTTCATGATATTAACCGGGGTAAATACTCAGCCAATGAGTTTTTTTACAGCACTGAGTAATTCATCTTGTTTTACGGGTTTGACCAGAAAATCCTGAGCACCCTGCATCTTTGCCCAAGCCTTGTCACTATCC
This sequence comes from Thiotrichales bacterium, assembly GCA_016744475.1. Classification (GTDB taxonomy): domain Bacteria; phylum Pseudomonadota; class Gammaproteobacteria; order Beggiatoales; family Beggiatoaceae; genus BB31. The sequence continues at coordinate 23,029 of JADGEH010000042.1, forward strand.
ATGTTTTTACTAGAGACAATAACCACGGGAATTGATTTTGTTTCAGGGTTTTTAGTGATTTCGCGAGTAGCCTTAAATCCGTTCAAACCGGGCATGACCACATCCATGAGAATTAAGTTGGGCTTCAATTGATGTGCTTTTTCAACACCTTCAGTGCCATTTGAAGCTTCTGAGGTTTGATAGCCGTTGCTTTCCAGGATGTTTTTCACCAGGTAGGCATCGGTAGGAGAATCATCTACGATTAATATGTGAGCCATACTAACCTCATACTTTTAGCATTCCATTTATTGCTTATTAGCTGTTGTTGTATATGTCTTAAAACTTGTAGCATTAAGATTTGGCCTTAGCATCAACGACAAAAGCCTTAATTGTATTGAGCAATTCTTCTCTGGTAAAAGGCTTTGTCATATAGTGTTCTGCACCTACAATTCGACCGCGTGCACGTTCAAATAAACCATCTTTGCTAGACAACATCACCACAGGGGTTTTCTTAAAGACCTGGTTATTTTTAATTAAAGCACAGGTCTGATAACCATCAAGACGCGGCATCATAATGTCAACAAAAATAATATCGGGTTTGTGCTCAGCCACTTTTGCTAATGATTCAAAACCATCTGTAGCGGTAATCACTTCACATCCCGCTTTTTTCAAAAGGGTTTCGGCTGTGCGACGAATCGTCTTACTGTCATCAATTACGATGACTTTTATTCCCTCGAAGTTTGTCCCTGCACTGTCAGTCGTCACAGTTTTTTTACCGTCAAAATATTCACGTGGAAATAAGTATCAGTGGTGCAATTACCATCGTCCATGCTAAATGAGCACCCCTTACCAGATTGCCTGACATCATACGCGAATCAATTATGAATTCAATGGCATTTTGTTGTCAGGTCAGGTATCTATTACCTGCTGATTTTCAGTTAAAGTACAACATGAACAAACAAAGGTAAAGCCTTAACTGAAAATTAGTTTCTTAATAACGCGCTGACTATATCGCAGCGTTATCTGTTTCTCCGGTACGGATACGCACGACTTTCTCTACATCTGTTACAAATATCTTTCCGTCACCGATTTTGCCCGTGCGAGCAGCTTGCGTAATGGCATCAATGCAATTTTCCAATTGTTCCTGCGTCACAATCAATTCAAGTTTGACTTTAGGCAGAAAATCAACGACATATTCTGCCCCCCGATACAATTCGGTGTGTCCTTTTTGGCGACCAAAGCCTTTCACTTCGGTGACAGTCATCCCTGTCACACCTATATTAGATAGCGCCTCACGGACATCATCCATCTTGAAAGGTTTAATTACGGCTTCAATTTTTTTCATCCTTACCTCCTCTAAATACAAGCTGCTGGGATATGCCATCGGCTCAATGTGACGCAATGGTGGTGATCACGTCTAAAACGCCCATTATCCAATAATCGAGAGCGTCTATCAAAAATGTTTTAAGCGATAGGCGCTGGCGAGCTATACGAATACTGAATCATCGACTGTAAAACAATAATTTCACTCATCTTTCCCGATGGCTTCGTATAGGCTCTTAGAGACGCAATCACTTACGGGGATGGCGGCAACCATTGTAATAATTGGTGTTGTCCACCAGGATAAACCACCACGATGTCACCGGGTTGTTGACCGGGTTCTACAACAAAATCCCCTGTGGTATTGCTGCCACTCAATGTCACATAATCAAAACGCCAGCGCGTGATGTTTTGACCATCATCAAAGAGCATTTCACCTTTATCTGTAAAATTCAGAATACTGCCTGCGCGTGCTTTGATGGCATCAAGGTCAAACGCCGTAGGATACAGTACTTGACGGTAAACGTCGCCGTTGCTATCAGCTTGATTCCAGGTAATGAGCTCAAGACCCTCATTATCAGGGGCAGAATTAAATCCAGGCGATAGACCGGCAACACGTTCTAGTTCGGCATTGGGTCGCACTTGTACCCACATTTGACTATTCATCGGCACCCGCAGATTGCCCTGTCCATCGACGCTCAGTCCATTTAAACCATTGTTTTGCAGAAAGGTGTAAAAATCACACAGTCCTTGCAATGCAGGATGGGCTTGAACTTCTAAACCGTTGGGGGTGATAAATTGCGCTTGTTGTGAAGAGCCGTCTAAGACATAGCTGCCTGTACCACCGTTGTGGTGGCGCACGCTGTAAGGGCGTAATAACACACGTTGTGTAGCATTATCTTGTTGCAAATAGCCGTATGGCGCTTCTTGTACAAAACTGAGAATGCTAGGAATGCTGTTGATAGCCGCCAGCAAACTTTGTCCATCCGCATAAATCTGTTCCCGCGCATCAAGTGTGATCGGTTGCGGCAAATCGGTACACGGCGAAGGTAGGGTGCGCCATTGCGAAGTGAAATCAGGATGCGTATTTGGGTCAGAGGCTACCGTGTCCTTGCTTTGGTAACGCCAAGGTTCTAGCGTCACGCCTGCTTCTAAGATGACATTGTTGCCCAACACCACGTTGTTCAAACGCGAATTGCGTTTAACCGTCAGGTTGTTCAACACGGGAGACGTGTCTGGTTCAGCAAAGATTAACCCGCTCAGTTGCCCACCATTAACGATGCTACCCGCAGCTAATTGCACATCAAACAGTGTGCCTTGATTGTCAATGGTGCCAGAGAGTGTACCTGTATGAACTTCGGCGGTCGCCGTCAAGCTCACATCGGTGAGTAGTAAACCTTGCGCATAACAGGGGGTATCAATTTGCCCAGACGTAGGGCAAGCGGGCAAACTTCCGCTGCCGTCTCGATCAAACTGCGCTGCACAACTGCGATCTCCTTGTACCGTGAGATGGACAACACTGCTGTCGTTCGTCTGCGGCGTGCAACCTTGCCAGCCAAACACCACTGAACCATTGTCAGGGATGGCCTGCAACACAACGGACGCGCCAGACAGATAGGTTTCGCCGCAGTTGTCACCACAATCAATACCATCTTCTAAGCCCGCCTCACTGGTGATGCTACCGCTGCCTTTGCCCAACTTACTGACGCTGATATAGGGGTGAGCAGCAGCGACGCGGCGAATGCGATGATTACCGCTGTCAGCAATGTATAACTGGCTTTGAGCGTCTAACCAAACATCAATAGGATTGTTCAGCATGGCTTGTGTGGGAATGCTGCCATCACCGCTAAAACCTGCGCTGCCTGTGCCTGCTACGGTGTTGATAATGCCTTGCGTGTCGATTTTACGGATACGATGATTACCGCTGTCAGTGACATACACCTGTCCCAGCGCATCCACAGCCAGACCGCGTGGATTATTTAAACGCGCCTGAATCGCCAATCCTCTGTCGCCTGCAAAACTGCCTTGCTGAAGGCCACCAGCGCCACTGCCTGCCAAGGTACTGATATGTCCATTGCGGTCGATGCGACGAATGCGATGATTGCCACTGTCAGAGATCAACAATTCACCCGTAGGTGTCACCGCCACGCCCGTAGGGAAATCAAGCTGAGCCAATGCCGCAAAGTCGCCATCACCGCTAAAGCCTGCTTCACCAGTGCCAGCAAAAGTGCTGATACGCCCACTGCTGTCTACGCGGCGAATGCGGTGGTTATTGCTGTCAGCAATATAGAGTTGGTTTTGAGCATCGACGGCGACATCGTAAGGCAGGTGGAGTTGTGCGGACAGGGCCTCGCCATTATCGCCTAAGCCCCCTGGAGTACCGATGCCGACCACTGTGCTGATCTGTCCATTGCTATCAATTTTACGCACACGGTGATTGCTGGTGTCCGCAATATACTGGCTGCCATCTCCGGCTATCGCCATGGCGGTCGGAGAAGCCAATTGAGCTTGAGTCGCCAAGCCGCCGTCGCCGCTAAAACCTGATACGCCCGAACCGACCAGCGTGCTGATGAGATTTTGTTCAACTTGGCGAATTTGGTTATTTAAGGAATCGACAATGAGCAAGCGCCCGTTTTGATCCAGCATTACGCCCGTTGGAAATTTAAGTGATGCAGCCGTGGCCTGTCCTGCATTGCCTTCTGAACCCGGTGTGCCGTTGCCCGCCACAGTGGTGATGATGGTCGGTGCGCGGGTGTCGATTAAATCAAATACGGCTTCACAGAGGCGGGATTGTTCAAGCCCAATGTTCAGCGGGGTTAAAACGCCGCCACAATCCCCTCGCCAGCCGATGAATTCTGAATCATTAGCAGCGCTGGCGCGTAATTGCACCGAGCTATTGGTCACGTAGCTCTCTTCACACACAGTGCCACAATCAATCCCTGCGCCCATGCCTGGATCAGCGCTGACTGAACCGCTGCCTGAACCGCTTAATTGAATGCGCACGATTTGCGATAGCGCATTGGATTGACGGGTAAAGCTGGCGATGCAGTCTTTTGCGCTATCGAGGGTTAAGCTAATGATAGCGGTGCTGCCTTGGCAATCGCCGCTCCAAGCGCTGAAATCAGAATTTACATCAGGCGTTGCTGTGAGCGTGACCACCGTGTTCAGCGTGTATGAGTCACTGCACAGCTCACCGCAACGAATGCCCGTGCCCTGTCCTGCCACAGCGGAGATCATCCCGCTACCACTACCGCTGGTGTGAACCGATAACAGCGCCGTATTGGGTATGCCTGGATCAGTGCCTGGGTTAGTGGGATCAGTGCCGGGATTGACCGGAGCGGAGACATTATCGCCTTCACGAGTGTCTAAACGACGCAGCACATGATTGCCCACATCACTCAACACCACTTGCCCTTGCGCGTTGACCGCCAGCCCCCAAGGTTGATTGAGCTGAGCCAACAATCCGGGAAGACCATCACCGCTGTAACCGCTTTGACCATTACCCGCGACCGTGTTGATCACGCCATTCACCACCCGACGAATGCGATGATTAAAGCTGTCGCTGATATACACTTGACCGCTGTTATCAACAATGACGGCTTGCGGATTATCCAGTTGAGCGTCTACGGCTAAACCCGCATCGCCGCTAAAGCCAGCCTGACCATTGCCCGCCAAGGTAAATATAGCGCCTTGTGTGTCAATCACCCGCACGCGGTGGTTGCCTTTATCCACCAAGTAGATAAGACCCAATTGATCCAAGGCGACGGCAGCCGGGTTATTCAACATCGCTAATGTGGCGGCAGCACCATCACCGCTAAAGCCTAATAAACCCGTCCCTGCCACCGTGCTAATAACGCCGTCTGTATTGACCATACGCAGACGATGATTGCGAGTATCGGCAATATAAAGACGGCCTTCTGTATCTACCGCTAAGCCGCTAGGACGATTTAGCGCAGCTTCAAGAGCAGGCCCATTATCACCACCAAAACCTGCGATGCCCGTGCCTGCGATGGTACTGATCACACCGTCCGTACCCACCCGTCGCACACGGTGATTGCCTGTGTCAGCAATATAGAGCACGCCATTGCTATCCACTGCGACATCACTGGGGAAATTTAAAGTCGCGTCCACCGCTGCGCCATCATCGCCACTAAAATCTCGCTCGCCATGACCTGCGACGGTGCTCACCACGCCTTGAGTATCCATTTTGCGGATTCTATTATTAGCGGCATCAGTAATATACAACACCCCATTGCTGTCAATCGCCAGTCCTGCGGGCACACTAAATTGTGCGCTTAAAGCGCTACCGCCATCCCCCGCAAAGCCACTATTGTTAACGCCTGCAATGGTCTCAATCTGCGCACCGATGACGGCTTCAAATTCAGCGGTACAATGTTTATGAGCGCTCATTAACACCAGTAAAGACGGGGTAGTACCGCTGCAATCACCACCCCAGCCTAAGAATAGGTCAGTCGCATTCACAGGCGTAGCCGTCATACTCACCGAAATATTGCGGTTATAACTCTCACTGCAATTGACACCACAATGAATACCATCACCTTGGAAACCGATGACGCTAGAACTGATCAAGCCTTGGCCTGAGCCTATGATTTGCACATTTAAGCTGGCAACTGCGTCCATTGAAGTGACATAACTGAGTTTAATGCTTTGCTCAACACTGCCATCCAGATTAGAAAAACGTAAAGTATCTTGACCCGACACCGCACTGCTCATAGTGAAACGAGCTTCGCCCTGTGCATCAGTGATTAATAAGGCAGGGGTGATCGTGCCGTTATCTGCGGAAAGATTCAGCAGTTGCCGTTGCATTGCAGCCTCTCCTCGGCTCCAATTCAAGGTAAAGGTGTATAACTTATTGATTAAAAGGAGTGTATCAGGTGGGCTTAAACTAAAAATATCTGCCGCAGGTTCAGGATCAGGCTGATTAAATAAGGCATAACATTGCAAGGTTTTATTCATATCGAGGGATAAACTGCTATTTGAACCTGCACAATCCCCAGCCCAACCGATAAATTCAGAATCATTGGCGGCGGTCGCTGTCAGAGATAACTGACTGCCTGTGACATAAGTTTCGGTGCATTGTGTGCCGCACTGAATCCCTGTTCCGAGTCCCGCAGGCACGACCACATCGCCGCTGCCATTGCCGATTACTGTGATGCTTAATGTGTCGATGCTAATGCCTTCAAAAGCTCCCATATCCACCACAGCTTGACCATCACCATTGTCATCACTGATGCGCGTATGCCCCAGAAAATCCGTATCAGGCAATCCGCTGAATCCATTCTGCCCAGCATCCAATTCTGGAGACCCTTGTTTTAAGCGATAAGCCTCAGCCTCTGAGCCACCAGCAAATAATGAAGCCTGAGAAATATTGCCGTTATTGCCACTGTGATCGCTGCAAGCCCCGCTGTAACCCGAAATATTATTATTCGCAAACTGCGCATCGCTGGTTTCGCAATACACCGCCCCCTGACTTGCTTGAATAATATTGTTTTGCAATTGCAAGTTGAGAGAACCACCTGCGACATACAGTTGTAAACCCTCCGCAGAAGCATTGGAAATCTCTTTACTATTGTCCGCTATCGTATTATTTAACAGCACAATATCCGCACCGCTGAGCAGATGTACACCACCGCCTTTGCCATTGGCTCCGGTGACCACATTATTGACGATGAGATTTTGAATCAGACGTTCAGTGCCCGTATTCACTAAAGCGATACCGCCGCCTTCGATAGCACGATTACTCGCAATATAGTTATTCTGAATTAAAGGGTTTCCAGCCGCAAATAAGTAGATTCCACCGCCAGAAGTGAAGCTGTCCGTCGTATTATTCGTAATGCGATTACCGATAATCTCTGTCTGCCCTTGAGCAAAGATGGCAATACCGCCCCCCCCACCGCCACCACTCACGCCTTCGCCATTGTGGTTATTATTGATAGTGTTGTTTTCGATGAGCGGGGAACCGCTACTGATATAAATACCATTGCCTGAACCACGGCAATAATTGCGGGTAATGATGTTGTTACGAATAGTCGGAGAAGCGCTTTTAATTGAAATGCCACCGCCTTCACTGGACTCGCCATTAAGCAAGGTAAAACCGTCTAATACTGCCGCACGGGTTTCTCCTTGGGTAAAGCTCACCACCGGTTTTTCTAATTGATCGCCATTTATCGGGCGATTGCCGTTAATCACGGTTGTAGCGGCACCAGCAACACTTTTAACCGTGATGTTTTTACCTTTGAAATACAGATTTTCCATATAGGTACCAGGACTGACCAACACCGTATCGGCATCATTAGCCGCATTAATCGCCGCTTGAATCGTGGTGCAATCAGTCGGCACTAACCATTCCCCCTGACTCCCCGTCCCCTCACCACAAGTGCCTGTGTCAGTATTATCTCCACCACTACTAGCGACAGGCGAATCCACAGCGCGGATGTCATGATTTAAACGCGCCAAGCCTTTGCGTGGCACACCATCCACTTCAGTAAAAAGACCGCCAATGATAATTTGACCATCCGCTTGTACGACCATATTCAGAATTTCACCATTGACATCAGCGACAAAAGTATCATCCACGCTCCCTCCCCCCGTTAAACGAGCAATGTGAGCGGCGGCATGTCCACTGACCGTGGTGAAATTTCCAGCAATGAGAATCTGTCCATTTTCCAGTGCCAATACAGTGTTAATGCGACCATTAGTCGAGGCCAGCACACTGCTATGCCCGCCTGTATTGGTACTAATCAATTGTGAATCTGTGCCCATTAAGGCATTTTCTTCGGTACCATTGATGGTCGCTATGTCATTGACCAATGACGATGTTGAACCTAAATTCCTATTAAAAACAGTATCTAAAAAGCCTATTTTAGATATTAAAGACACAATATTGGGAAGTTCCTTATATTCTATAGTTGAATTATCGTAAGCATCAAAATCACCGCTGATGTAATACACATTAAAATCACCCGATGCTAAAGCATGGGTTTTACTGGGAATGCCATTATCAGGAGTATCGCCTTGGTAAAATCCAGGAATCATATCTGCCTGTATATCCACATTGCCAGAGGGCAATAAACGCACAATGTCATGCCCTCCACCCACCACGGTTTTAAAATCTCCCGTGAGAATAATTCTTCGATCTTCATGCAGTAGTAAATTACGCACATAGCCTTCGGGTTCAAAAATATTGACATCCAGTGAACTATCTAATGCGCCCGTTAACGTCATACGCACCAAATGACGATAAGGTTGCCCCATCACTTCTGTAAAACGCCCCCCCACCAACAATGTGCTCTGATCTTGAACAATGGTATAAATCGTTGAATCTGAACTAAAGCTAGGATTAAACGCAATATCTAATTGACCACGGCTATTGAGTTTGCCCAAATAGGGACGGTTCTGTCCATTTAATGTCGTAAAGTCTCCCCCCACAAATAGTGTGTCATCGCCCGTCACCATCAAAGCGTACACCGCACCCTCCACACCACTTCCAGGATCAAAACTCGCATCCAAACTCCCTAAATCTCCTGGGCTAGAAGCAGTTGGAGAGGAGGTTTCTGGCAGGGGATTTATCGTCACTGTGGCATCCGAGCTAAACAGCACATAGCCATGCAATGCAGCGGTTTGATCGTTACAGTATTGGATAAAAACAGCGGCAAAACGGGTGATCTCAGTATCAAAGCCATACACGATGTCCAAGACATCAAACTGCCCCGTGAGTGACTGACAACTGCGTTCAGCACCCTTCACATCAAGCCCTGCTGCGGTGGGTAAACGGGAAGAAGACAGGGTGGCTGTTGGATAAGTACCCACTTCAAGCAAGGCATCGCCAGGGGCGGCAAACTCTAAAGTCCATCGATCTGTAATCCAACCCCCAGTACCCGCAAAATTGACGGTCACGCCGTTATCAGCATTTTTTGTGGCGGTAAAGTTGCCTTGCGTTTCAGTCCAGGTTTGATTCACGCCTTGACCAATATAATCATCCGTTTCACTGTTAAATGTAAGTGATGTTTCGGCCTGAACCGCCCAAGAGAAAAACATAAAAAGACTACCTATTAAATAGTTAAATCGTATCCAGAACATCACAGTCTTCCTTCTATTAAAGAGACCAAACGGGGGGCATCGTACTCGAAGCATCCTAAGAATAACGGCTTATTGACTCGTGTTACGCACATAACGCAGGTATAGGGAAAATAAATCAGTGATGCGACAAACCTGATAGGTTTCAAAACTTGTCATATCTTCATCACGATACGCCAGTACCACTGAAATATATCGGTACTGACCGCAACGCGGTCAAGACGGTATTCTCATGTGACGAGGCTGTAAAAGAACCTCATTTTTTATTATTTTTAACAGCGTAAAATCAATCACTTATGGGTTAAAATCACCAATTTTTGGAGTTCTTTTACAGCCTCGTCGCATGGGAACGAGTTAAAGGGTTTTTAGCCCCAACGGGGCGGCATCCCTATAGAACCTATTTGAAGTCTTTAAGAATTAGCCACAACTCTCTTCAACATAAGACGCACAAAACACCATTTGAGTTTATCATTGGCATTTTCTAGTGTCCTTTCAAAATTCTTAACGAGAATCTTACATCGTTCGACCCAAGCATTAGAACGCTCAATGACCCAGCGAGCTTTTACAGGAATAAAGCCTTTCTTACCAAGCGCTTCTTTTTGTTTTTTAGAAGGTTTAGGCGACAGTTCAAATTGAATTTTAGTCATAATCTCAAAATAGACTTCCTCTAGTACCTTTCGTATAGGCTCTTAGGGTTATAGCTATTATCTAATAAGAGGGTAATCTTAGGTATATTCAATGGCTTATCTCTAAAATAATCCATTTTTGTCACAGCATTTCGATCAGTCCCTTATCATCAGAAACATTTACAGGTGTGCAATATGTGAAAAAAGGGCACCCTAAACTATCAACAGCTAGATGTCGTTTAATGCCATGAGTCGCCTTATAAAAACAAAAACCTTTGCTATCAATTGCTGAATGACAAGTATTTTTAACGGCTTGAGAGTCAATCATTATGAGGCTTGTCCATTTTCTGTTTTTTTTTGCTTGTTCACGAACATCACCATGCAATGGCTGCATATGATGGTCTATTAAACTACTTTTTCGCCATTGTTTATAATGCCAGTATACCGTTGAATAAGGAGGGAAATCCTTGGGTCAGTCTATCCAGTGACAACCATTTTTAAGTGGATATAAAACCCCATCTACAATGTCCCTGTATGTCCATTTCAATGGGCCAGTGTGTTTTTTCTTGGGTAAAGACTCAAGTCATATGGCTTCAAATATTGACCATTCTGAGTCTGTTAAACTGCTTGTATATGTTGAGCTTCTATTTGTTTTTTCTATGTTTTTCATGCATAAAACTCCAACACAATAGAACTCAAATAGGTTCTATAGCCCAAGGCAACGCCCTGGGTGTGGTCGATGATATCCACCCAGCCCTGAAGGGGCGCAATACAAGGCGGGATGGCGTTTTATGTCGCCCTTTCAGGGCTGAGTCTCTTCTACCCGTTTAACCTAGCACATCATCAATCATTTATTGTCCTAATCGCTAGTTAAAACTATGCACTTTAGTGCAAGGCTTTAGCTTTTATTCATAATTTAGCATCGCGTAGCGATTCATTATTTCAATCCGTGGTTGAGTCCACGGATTAAGGGCTTTCAGCCCGCAATATATACTATGGACTTTTAGTCCATAGTGGTTAATTGTCGGATAAAGATGATTGAGCTTTATCCGCGCCTCCTCAGTGGTAAAGCGCCACTGCATAGGGTTTGGATGGGCATGATGTTGTTTCACCCAGGTCGCCACTGCTTGCTGCAAAGTCTCACTATCGAGAATACGTCGCTCTAGGCATTGTCGGCTCAAAATACTCAATTCAATCTCTGCCATATTGAGCCCACTTCCATGCTTGGGAGTGTAATGAATATCGAGCTTATCCAGAATGCGCCGCGCTTCTTGTGGCTGAAAGGCTTTATAAAGCAACGTACAGTTTTACCGGGTTCTGCGGATAGTCGCTCACGCACTTCTTTAACCGGCTGTTTACGGGTTTCATCCATACATATAAGAGGATTCTTAGCATCATAAGATGGCTTATAAACCTCCCGCACATCTTCCATCGCACCGACAAAATCAGCATGGGATTCAGGCGGTATGCACCCTTCTTTTTTTGGCCACGGTTTCATGTGAAACACTGTCAACATCATTGAGTTCAACCATTTTGTTTGTCCACCATTGCAACGTCCAGCAGGCACGTCTATCGGGTGGCTCACCGCCAGCTAAAGCCACCCAATAGGCGTCCTGTTCGCCATCGTGTTGCGACTGCGCGTTCTACTCGGTGTTGCCCGATTGAGCGCTGCATCTAAACCCTGTTCCACCAAACGCTGTCGTACTCGCTCAACGGTGTGCGTAGTGATATCAAGGGCTTCGCTGATTTTCGCATCAGTCCAGTCCTCGCCTTTTTCACCCGCGTCCGCTTTTAATAACATTTGCGCATGGAGGCGCTTATACGCAGCCGCTTTGCCTGTCTTTACCCGTGTATCGAGATGGCTATGTTCTTCTGCTGTGAGCTCGACTATAGGGAGCATAAATCAGTTGTACGACAGACCTGGCAGGTGTCCATAACCTGCCAGGTCTTGATCGCGATGCTCTCCAGTACAACTGAAATATTATCTCTATATGTATTTTTTGCGCATGGCGAATTCCTTAGCTAATTTATTTCGCAGCAAATTGGCCATAATTTATCCGACTTATAAAGTTTGATGGTGTACTAGGCTATAGAGATGATGCCTAGGCTGTCGAAATATGAGTATCCAGCTATAATAAAAATGTCTTAACTTATGGCAGTGAAATAATGCAGCAACAGTCAAAAATACTGGGTAGTCGAGATAAGTGGACAAACAAAGCGATGCAACGCGGCGCAATGTGACGGAAATATCGCAAAACCCAACAACGTCACCTATCAAAAATAGCTGAATTGAAAACTCGAGTTAGGCGACTTGAAAATGAAGACGCAGAAAAAAACAAGATGGCATCCAGCAACATTTAGAGACCGCCAAATCAACAGCCTCTAAATGTCAACACACCCGTGTATTTTGTACCTATCGAGTACTTCAAACAGCCGTATCTTATCGTAGCACACCGAAGATATGACCATGCTTTAGCGAACAAATGATGCTGAATGGGAGACTGCATTTCACATCTATTATCAATGGGACGTTGCGTTTTGGTGTAGGTTTACTCAAACCAGTCGCGCCCCTCAATTCGCCTTGGTGAGCTATCGTAGACCCCTCAATTGACGTGGGTACAAAAAAAGCCTTAGTGGTATTGCGAGTGAGATGAGAGGTGCTGTCACACAGGCCAGAAGCGCTCAAACTATCTGACTGCGAATGTATGGGTTTACACCTTTCTGAAACCGTCAATGGCGATACCGTCGCTGCTGAATGAAACAAGATATTTGCGCCAGCAGGCAACCCTATTGGCATTATCAAAGAGGGTGAGCCAACCTTAAGAGCCTATACGAAAACGGGATAATCGGCTGCAAATCCGCCCTTTTGGTCAGGTTTTCCGCTTTTTATCAAAAAATAGCCCGCTATTCGCCTTAAAAAACCGAAAAACCTGCCTCAAAATAGCGCATTTTCGCTTCGATTCCCCATCTTCGTATAGGCTCTAAACAAAGGCGTTCGACAAGGGTTACAAGCCCACTCACCCGATACGACAGTGATAGACGACCTGAGTCATGTGATGAGCAGTGCGCTAAAGCGACAATATGAGAATAATGACGCTTATCAACACTGTCTGAGCCTGATAAACAGTGCCTCCAAAAAACTCAGACACACGTCTTTAGCGTTTCTCATACCGCCCAAGCTACGCACTAAAGGACGATTGATGAGCCTCCGTCGGTGAGGTCAATGGGGACACAAAATGCTCAAAATGCTGACAGGCAAACACACCTCATGAGATGAAACAGAACAGCAAACACTCAATACAGTGCTACCTGATGCTGCCCCCCCCCTTTATCAAAGACTGTGCTCACACCACCGAAGTCGTTGCACACATCATGAAAATATTGAAACACCAAGGACTCAACCAAACCACCTATAGAACCCATTTGAAATCTCAAGAGGCATGAGCCGCGAGACGCTTCACCATAAGACGAATAAAGCAAAGTTTGAGTTTCT
>JADGEH010000043.1 GCA_016744475.1 Thiotrichales bacterium
GCACCAGAATAGCGTCTCGCGCCCACTTAAGAAGTTCTAAGGGCAAGGAAGCCCGTGAACACCTCTTAAACGATGCGAGACACGTTAGTCATACAAAAGCCGGACATTATCATGATAAAAAAATGTTTGATAAAGACACTGCATTTGATGTCGTTCCATCTGATGCTGGCATGTGGGTAGATAAAGGATTTCAAGGTATTGAGCATTAGCATAAAAATACCATGCAGCCAAAGAAGAAGCCTCAAAATCGTGAATGTACGGCAGAAGAAAAAGAACAACATCGTGTCATTTCTGCGCTTAGAAGGCCTATTGAAAATATTTTTGCGGGCTTAAAAAGCATGAAATGTCTCTATGATATTGATCGCCATCGAAATGGGCAAGATGACACATTTATGTTGCTTGCAGCAGGATTATGGAGCTTTAAACTCTAATATAACGGTTAATTCTTGAAGGATGTGGGTATCTGATGGCTTTTTCGTTTACTTCACTTATTTGGCAACTTATCTTTTGTTTATTTTCGGCAAAATATTATGATTGGCATATAGGATAATTTGAAGGCGGTTCTTTTACAGCCTCTCGCCGCTTGGGAACTAGACAAACCTTGTTATGTTGTTTTCAAATTTTTTAACCTCACATTCCTGTCATCGTCAATTAGACTTATTGCGAGGGATAGGCATCGTAGCGAAAAGGTATAGTTTTGAAGCTGTTTTTTCGGTTTTTTAAGGCAAATAGTGAGTTATTTATTGAGAAAAAGCGGAAAAACAGGCGAAAATCCACGCTTTTGCAGTCGATGAATCCCCCTTTGCAACCAGTCTATTAAACTATGCATTCGACGCGCACGCTGCGTCACCTCATATTTTAGGCTCTGTTGACATTTGGATGATGGCGGTTTTTTGGTCTTTTTTACGCCTAGCTGCGTTGGTTTTTGGCTAGCAATGGGAGGCATTGCGGCGCAAAAACCGCCTGACTAGACGCAAAAAATCCTCAAAAATCCATCTCATCCCCAAATATCAACAGAGCCTAGGTGCAATTAAGGAGTTTTTATGAGTCAAGTAAGACACGTTGAAGTCGCCATTATCGGTTCTGGCACAGCCGGATTAACCGCGATGGGCAATGTACGTCGCCAGAAGAAAAAATTTGTGCTGATTAATGGCGGTGAGCTAGGCACCACTTGCGCTCGTGTGGGGTGTATGCCCTCTAAAGCCTTGATTCAGGTCGCCGAAGATTTTCATCGTCGCCATTTGTTTGAACGCCACGGCATTGGCGGCATGGAATCTCTCAGCATTGATGTCACTGAGGGCATGGAGCATGTGCGCGACTTGCGCGACACCTTTGTGGATCGGGTTATCAGCAATAGCACCGATACCTTAGATGAAGATCAACTAATTGAAGGCTATGCCAAATTTTTAGAGCCTACCGTGCTGGAAGTCAATGGCGAACAGATTCACGCTGAGCGCGTGATTATTGCGACGGGTTCGCGGCCTGTTCTGCCTAAAGCTTGGGACGCTTTTCGGGACAAAATTCTCACTACCGATGAATTTTTTGAGCAAGAAAATTTTCCTGCCAGCATGGCGGTGATTGGTCTTGGCGTGATTGGTCTTGAAATCGGACAATCATTAAAACGCATGGGCATTGATGTGACGGGGATTGATCAACTCAATACAATTGGCGGATTGCAAGACCCGGCAGCGAGTAAAGTGGCGATTCAAGTGATGTCTAAGGAGTTTCCATTGTGGCTGGGACAGCCCGCCAGCATCACTCAAGAAGGCGATCAATTGCGCGTAACCAGCGGCGAAAACTCAGTGCTGGTGGACAAGGTGTTAGCCAGTCTAGGCCGCAGACCCAATGTGGAAAACTTAGGCTTAGAACACTTAGGCGTAGAATTGGATGCGCGTGGCGTGCCTGCTTATCATCCAAATACTTTACAAGTCGGTGATTTACCCGTCTTTATTGCGGGTGATGTGAACGGCGATAAAGCCATTTTGCACGAAGCCGGACACGAAGCTCGCATTGCCGCTTACAATGCCACGCACGACATCACCGCTTTTAAACGCAAAACCCCATTAGCCATTACTTTTTGTGACCCGAATATCGCCATTGTCGGGCAAGACTGGAACGCACTCGATCAAGACCATTTAGCCATTGGAGAAATGCCTTTAGGCCCTGTCGGTCGTGCGCTGATCATGGGTAAAAACAAAGGCATTTTGCGGGTGTATGGTGATAAGCAAACCGGTGAAATACTGGGGGCTTCATTAATGGGTCCTAAAGGCGAAAACCTTGCGCATTTACTGGCTTGGGCGATTGAACAAAAACAGACGGTGTTTGATTTGCTGGCGATGCCTTATTATCATCCTGTGCTTGAAGAAGCTTTACAAGCCGCTCTCTATGATTTAATGAGTCAAGTTGAACATCAACCCGACATGCCTGTGGAATTACAACCCTTATAAGACACTTTATGAATAAAGCCACCCTCACCGATGTATTATTAGCCGATATATCTAGCCATCAAGGTATTACTTATATTAACGGAGAGCATGAAGAACGCTCGACCAGTTATGCTCAATTAAGACAACGAGCCTTGGGCTTATTGTTTCATTTGCAACAATTAGGCATGAAACCTGGCAATGAATTGGTGTTGTTATTAAATGACAGCCAACAATTCATTGAAGGCTTTTGGGCGGGATTATCTGGGCGTTTAATACCGGTATCGGTGGCAACGGGCAATAGTGATGAACACAAATTCAAGTTCTTTCGTATTCTGCATCAACTTCAAAATCCCTATTTATTAACTTCACGTAAAACCTTGCAACGTTTAGAAGTGTTTGCTCAACAACATCAATTGCAAAAAGCTTTTGATGACATCAGCACTAAAACCTTAGTGATAGAAAACATTCTGGATTTTGATAATGAAGGCGAGATGGCTAAGGTGTCTCCTGAAGATACAGCTTTTTTACAGTTTTCTTCCGGTTCTACGGGACAGCCTAAAGGCGTGATGTTGACACATGCCAATTTGCTCAGCAACACCCGCGCTATTATTGAAGGCGGGCAGTTTCAAAGCGATGAAAACATGCTGAGTTGGATGCCTTTAACACATGATATGGGCATGATTGGCTTGCATCTCACGCCATTGGTGAATGATATGCAACAGGCCATTATGCCGACGGAATTATTTGTCCGCCGTCCTTTGTTGTGGTTACGCAAAATGGCGGAAAAGCATATCAACATCACCGCCTCCCCCAATTTTGGTTATAAACACTGTTTGAAATTTTTCCAGCCAGAAAAGCTGGAAGGTATTGATTTATCTTGTATACGCTTGCTGTTTAATGGCGCAGAGCCGATTTCTATGGATTTATGCGAACAATTCATGCGTACTTTGGCACCTTATGGTTTAGCACCGCGAGCGATGTTTCCCGTGTATGGCTTGGCGGAAGCCAGCTTGGCGGTAACGTTTCCGCCATTAAATAGTGACGTGCAAGCATTAAGCGTGGATCGCCAGCAGCTTAAGTTAGGACAAACCATTCAAGAAGTACCCGTAGAAGACCCGAATAGCTTACGTTTAGTCTGTGTGGGCAGCGCGGTACCTGATTGCGAATATCGCATAAGCGATGAACAAGGACAGACTTTAGCCGAGCGCCAAGTCGGTCATGTATTGATTCGAGGTTTGAATGTTACTCAAGGTTATTATCAAGATGAAATAGCTACACAAACCCTGTTACGGCCTAATGGGTGGTTGGATACGGGGGATTTGGGTTTTGTACACGCGGGTGCTTTGTATATTGCAGGGCGAGTTAAAGAACTTATTATCATTCATGGGCAAAATTATTACCCCTATGATTTAGAAAGTATTTGTGAAAGCTTAGAAGATATAGAACTGGGAAAAGTCGCTGTTTGTGGCGTGCGAACGGAAGAATCTGATACTGATGAATTGTTGGTATTTGTGGTTTTTAAAGGCCAAAATGAAGATTTCTTACCCGTGCTACGTCAAGTTAAACAACGCTTAAATGAACAACTGGGTTTAGAAGTCAAACAAGTCTTACCCATCCGCAACTTACCTAAAACTACCAGTGGTAAAATTCAACGTTACGCATTAGCGCGGGATTATTTAGAAGGTGTTTTTAGCACTCAAGAACATGAGTTGCACAGTCTCTTAACACAGCCTGCTCAAACTCAAGTAGATTCTCAAGATCGTTTATTGAATGAGTTGAAAGCCATTTGTGCTGAAGTCGTGCCACAACAAGTTGTGAATGCAGAGATGAATATTTTTGAATTAGGTGCGAGTTCTTTAGCTTTAGCACAAATTCATGAACGTATTGATGCGGCTTATCCTGAAAAACTTGAATTGAGTGATTTTTTTGATTACCCGACTTTAAAAGAACTCGCCGCTGTATTGCACAATCGATTGAGCACCTAGTTTAAGTTTCCAGGAATTTCCTCAAATCTTTTAATCTAAAATCTTTAGCCAACGACAGTGCTTGCTGGCAAAAAGGTTTTAGCTCTGCGTGTTCTTTTTGAACCTTCTCTAGAAAATCAATAATTTCCGGAATTTGTCCTAGAAAAGCATATTCACTGAGTTGTTTTAAGTGCTCTTCCGAAGGTTTGATCACTAATGCTGAGGATAATGGCTCAATATCAGTCATCTCCGTATAATCCCAAATTAAGCCACAAAGACGACTTAAGGTATTAAATAATTCTGGCTGAGAAATCGGTTTAGCCACAAAGGCATCACAACCTGCTTGCAAACAATCGAGCCTTTGTTGTTCTAAAACAGAAGCCGACACACCAATAATACACGCATCTGTCGTCACTTCTTCTTGACGCAGTAAACGAGCACATTCAAAACCATCCATTTCAGGCATTAATAAATCCAGCAAAATCACATCAGGTTGATGGCGTGCCGCCTGCTGCAAAGCTTCTTTTCCACTACCCGCTTGAATCACCATAAAGCCCAAAGGCATTAACCAATCAGTCAATAAACTGAGATTATTAGCCACATCATCGACTACTAAAACTTTGCGGCGTATACCTTGATAGCCCGTAATGCGCTGCTCAGGAAGAGAGGGTAAGTGTGCAGACTGATGCTGCAACACTGTCACTCGTACACAAAATTCAAACACACTGCCCACATCGGGTTGACTCTCTACCGTCAATTCTCCGCCCATCATTTGCACCAAGCGACGAGTAATCGGTAATCCTAAGCCTGTCCCACCGATGCAGTCTTGTGGATTAAGCTGGCGAAACGGTTCAAAAATCAAACTTTGCTCACTCAGTGATAAACCACGTCCTGTGTCTTGCACCTTAAAACACAAGTATTCATCATGATAGTGCAAATGTAATTGAACGCTACCGTCCTGAGTAAACTTAAAAGCATTACTGAGTAAATTTAACAATACCTGGCGCAAGCGTTTTTCATCCACCTCGACCAGGGTGGGTATATCCAATGTACTCAATTGAGGAAAGCTAGGGTAACAATCAAAACTTAATTTAGATTCTTTTGCACGTAAGTGAAATAACTGCTCAATATCTTGTATAAACCCTGGCACATATAGTTCATTAGGTGTGAGTTCTAAGCGTTCTGCTTCAATCTTAGAAAAGTCTAAAACATCACTAATCAGTTTTAATAAATGATCGCCGCTATTACCGATGATTTTAATCGAGTCTTGCAATTCATCAGGTAAAGCCGGATGTTTTTTTAACCATTGTGCATAACCTAAAATAGCATTCAAGGGCGTGCGCAATTCATGGCTCATATTGGCTAAAAAAGCACTTTTGGCACGATTGGCGGTTTCAGCATCCAGTTTTGCTTGACGTAAATCACTGGCATCTTGTTCTCGTTCTAATACTGAACTCACCCAGCGGGATAATAAGCGTATAAATTCAATATCAAAGATATTAAAATGATCCACTCGGACTTGTTGCGAAGAGAAATTCACCGTACCAAAAATACGTCCTTTAACATACAAAGGCGCACCAATATAACTGGACAGTCCCATTTCTCTATAGCAGGGATGTTGAGCATGTTGTGAATGTTCTACATCCGTCATATAGAGCACATCATCCGCTTGTAGCGTCAATACGCAGTAAGTATCGGAGAGCTTGAAATGCTGCTTTTCTTCTAATAGACCTGCTGGCGATTGATGATATAAGACTTGATAATCATCGCCTTCAACTTGGCTAATAATACCAATCTCTAATGCTAGGTGTTGTAAGCCAATACTCAATGCTCGCTGTAATTGCTGGGCACTGCTTAAATGTGAGTCGGAGGCGATTTCATTTAAAGAGCGCAAGCGTGCTTGTTGAATCTCTAAAGCATTGCGGGTTTGATTCAGTTGACTTAGGTCTTCCACACTGGTCAAACGATACAGGGCTTGACCTGCTTTATCACGTACCAACACAGAATTGATTAATACAGGAAAACGCCGTCCGTTACGATGAACATGTTCTGATTCAATTAGACAATAACCTTGTGTATTTAAGCTGTTTAAACATTCTGCTATATCCTCTTGATGCTCAGCCGAGAACATTTCTTTGATGGATAATTGTTGTAGTTCTTCTTGAGTGTAACCATGCATATCGGCAAAAGCCGGGTTCACATGATCAAAAAATTCACTATCTGCTGCACAAATAACAATACCCCAACGAGCTTTAGAAAACACCTGTTGCCAGCGAAACAATTCAGCTTCAGTTTGTTTGCGCACGGTGATGTCTTGTACCGTACCTGCCATACTGAGTAGATGGCCTTGTCCATCACGTTCAGGAAAACCACGTTCATGGACATAACGAATATGACCACCTTTCAGTTGAATGCGGTATTCAATATCTAAAGGTTGATCAATTTCACTCCAAGCGCGTTTTTGTGCCGTCATTAATGCATCGACATCTTCAGGATGTACACGTTGCATAAAGGTTTCATAATCCACTTTATTATCGGGACTTAAATCAAAAATGTGGCGCGTTTCTTTAGACCACACTAAATGACCTTCAATAAAGTTTTGTTCCCAACTTCCCACATGCGCAATCGCTTGGGCTTTTTCCAGATGTTGCTGGTATTGACGACTCAGGCTGATGTCCACTGCCGTGGAAATCAGAAAATCGAGCGTCCCGTTTTCGTTATAAGCCCCTACAACGGCGATTTCCGCCCATACCGTGCGGCCTTCGCGGTGCAAATAGCGTTTTTCCATACGAAAAGCAGGAATTTTCCCGGTGGCTAAAGCCATGAGAAGATGATGGTTTTGATCTCTATCTTCTGGATGTGTGAGTTCTTGCCAATATTTCCCTATTAAAGCCTGCGGCTCATAACCGAGCATCTGTGCAAGATAGGCATTAACATCCAGCAATTTCCCTTCTGGCGTATAACGGCTAATGCCGATATTGGCATTATCAAACACCCGTTGATAAGCTTTCGCACGGTTTTTTAATTGATGCAGGGCTTTATTTTCAGCCAATAAACGCGCTTTTTCAGCGCGTAATTGGCGATTTTCGGCGCGCATTTTTTGAATGCTGTCAGCCTCTTCAATGGGAGACATGATTATGAGGTGTAGGGTGCGGGATCAGAGAGAGACAGTTGTTGAAATCCTCTCAAACGCAATTGGCAAGCATCACATTTGCCACAAGCATGACCGTTGGAGGCAGGGGCATAACAGGTGGAAGTCAACGCATAATCGACTCCCAAAGTTAAACCCTGTGAGATGATTTCAGATTTTTTCATATTAATCAGAGGGGTATGAATCCGTAAATGCTGTCCACTGGTACCTATTTTGGTGGCTAAATTAGCCATCTTTTCAAAAGCGTGAATATAATCAGGTCGGCAATCGGGATAACCACTGTAGTCTAAGGCATTGACACCAATAAAAATATCCAATGCGGGTAAGACTTCTGCCCAAGCCAGAGCATAAGATAAAAACACCGTGTTGCGTGCGGGTACATAAGTGACCGGGATATCCCCCGTCGCGCCCATTTCGCTGTCGCTACGATCTTTAGGTACATCAATGTCTGCACAGGTTAATGCAGAGCCGCCAAATACCGATAAATCTAAGTTCACCGTTAAATGTTGCTCCACGCCTTGTTGGGCTGCAATCTGTTGGGCGCAATCCAATTCATGGGCATGGCGTTGACCATAACGAAACGACAAAGCATAAGGCATAAAGTCTTGTTTTTTTGCCAGTGCCAGCACTGTAGCCGAATCTAGGCCGCCACTGAGCAATACAATGGCTTTACGTCTCATGGCAAAGGCACCTGCGCGGGTGGTTGCCAACCGGGTTTTTGAAACTGCACGACTACATTGGTATAAATGCCGCCACGCACGTTAAATTCCGCCCGCAAACGCATATAACGCGGCTGACAGGCTGCGCTTAAGTCATCTAGCATTTGATTGGTCACAGCTTCGTGAAAAGCACCCGTCTCACGGTAGCTCCAGATATAACTTTTCAATGCTTTGAGTTCTAGGCACTGTTGATCCGGCACATAATCCAGATATAAAACGGCAAAATCAGGTTGTCCGGTTTTAGGACATAGACAGGTAAACTCAGGGATACGAATTTGAATACTATAATCCCGTGCAGTTTGTGGATTATCAAAAGTGTCTAAGGTGTTACTGGGGGTTAACGACATGGATTAAATCATCTCCATAAAAGTGGATGGCAGGCTCTATTTCATTCATCACTAAAACCCTTTAAATCCTCCAATACAATAGAAAAACAAGCGGTTTAAAGGGTGATCTATGATAAATTGAACTGCTTGAGAGTCAGAACCTCAAAAGAAATGGAAGCTAACAGTAGAAGCTCATTAGAACGGTAAATGCGGGGGGTGACTATTCAATAAATTTTTAAGCCCAAGTTAAGAGAACAAATAATAAAGTATGCTCTTGGTGTTCAGCCAGCAGTGGGAAAATTTTAAATTGAAGGTGTTGCTGTCGATTTTCTACACGTAATTGGGTTTGATAAGTGTGTGGTGCTAATCCACTATTTTGCCAATGCTGTTTTAATGTATGCACTTCTTCCTGTTGAAAAAGGCGAGTCCAAGTATGTACAGCAATGGGCATAGTCGTGGGTTCTAATTGTAAAATATCTTGTGCCGCATCATTACAATCAAGAATATTACCTTGATAATCCAAACGTAAAACACCCTTGTCTGGGTGTTGTTCAGGATTTAATAAATATTCAAAACAATGCGACAGATCGTATTGTAAACGTAAACTGCGTTGACGATACCAGACTCGTTCTAATTGAGTTTGTACTTTCAAAAGAATTTCTGGGCGAGAGAAAGGCTTGGTTAAATAATCCACGCCACCTTCTCTAAAACCTCGGGTTAAATCTTCTGTTGAAGTCAGCGCACTGATAAAAATAATGGGGATTTTAGCGGTTAATTCATTGGCTTTCAAATGACGGCACACGGTAAAACCATCCATTGGTGTCATCATAATATCGAGCAAAATTAATTGTGGTTGCCAGCGAGGAATTAATTGTAGAGCTTTTTCCCCAGTATTGGCAAAAGCGACTTCATGCCCGCCTTGTTCTAAATATAAACGTAAAATATCTAAATTGGCTAAGGCATCATCAACAATGAAAATTTTAGCATTACGAATATAAGCTTGTGGGGTTAATGATTCAATCGGCATAACGTAATTCCAGAAAAGCAGATAAGCCATCCATATCATAACTAGCAAGATATTGGTGTAAATATTCTGCCAGTGCTTGATGCTCTTTAGACTCTTCCCTGAGCGTGTTAGTTAAACGATGTAAGCGAGTCATTTCACAAAACTGCGTGGCTTCCTGTAATTGCCGGAAGGTTTCATCGGAAATACCGCTCAATATATGTAGATAATCGGCTTGGCTTTTTTCTGTATGTTGAACTGGGTGTTTGGATTTCATTTCTACCAATTCAATATTTAGTATTTGTTTAAGGCACTGATAAATCTGTACAAAACGAAAAGGCTTAGTGATGACTTCGGCAAAACCATCATGGCACAGTTGTACTCGGTCTTCAGCAAAGGCCGAAGCGGTGACCGCCACACAGGGCGGGCACGTATGATCCCAAGCTTGACATAAGACCTGCAAGGCTTCACGCCCATTCATAACCGGCATACGAATATCCATGAAAATAATATCGAGGTGTTTTTGTTGGGCTTGCCATACCGCTTGAGAACCATTTTCAGCTTCAGTGACCTGTGCTCCAATGGTTTTAAGAATATAAACCAGTGCGTCACGATTGTCTTTTACGTCATCGACGACCAAGGTAGATAATTCTACTCCAGCGGGCAACTGTAAACGCTGTGTGGGCATCGAGTCGGTGTCAACATCCATTAACATGTCAGAGTTGGCGACAGGTAAAGGCAAATGCACTGTAAAACAAGAACCTTGTCCCAGATCAGACAGCAAATACACTTCTCCTTTCATTAAATCAATAAAGCGTTTAGTAATAGCTAAGCCGAGTCCTGCTCCGCCTTTATTTAATCCCAATGATTCTTGATGAAAAGGAGAAAAAATATGTGACTGTGCCTGTTCTTCAATACCGGGCCCGGTATCTTGCACTGCAAATTTATATGTGTCGCCGTGTTGAGAAATGCTAAAGGTCACTTGTCCATATTCTGTGAATTTAACCGCATTGCCTAATAAGTTAATCAAGATTTGTCGTAATTTACCTTGATCGCCGATCACACCACAACTTTGTTTAATATGGCTCTGTACCTGCCAGCCAATATGTTTTTGCTGACAACGCATACTAAACATGACATCCATAATATGAATGAGTTCATCTAAATAAAACGCTTTGCTATTAAGCTCAATAGTACCCAGATCAATTTTAGAGAATTCGAGGATTTCATTAATCAAACCTAATAAATGATTGCCGCTGCTTTCAATAGTTTGAATATAATCATGTTTGACTTCATCACCATCAGATTCCATTAATAAAATTTGGGAAAATCCAATAATAGCATTGAGCGGGGTGCGGATTTCATGCGACATATTGGCAATAAAGCGACTTTTCGCTTGATTAGCACCGGAAGCTTGTGCGGCAGCTTCTTCATAAGCTTTGGTGCGTTCATCCACTTTTTCTTCCAGATGATTACGATAGGCATCTAAGGTTTTATCGCGGGTTTCAATCTGCGTTAGCATGTCATTAAAACCTTGAATAAGTAATCCCAACTCATCTTTGTAATAGGGCGTGGCTCGTAAAGAATAATTTTTTTCAGTCGATACTTGCTGCATGGTGTCTAACAAAGCATAAATCGGTGTGCTTACACTTTTTTGCATACGGCGAGCTAGGAAAAACACAATAACAATCATAATCACCATGCCGAATACAATAAATAACGCGGTATATAGTAATTGATGAATAGCTTGTTTTAGATCAAATTGTATGGCAATAAAACCAATGTAGTCATCTTTAGAATTTTTCATTTGAATTTCATGCATGGACACTAAACGAAATGACCAAAAATTATTTCCACACCATTTTAATTTTCCATCTTTAAGAATTGTAGAGTTATTTTTTGGAATTTTATTTTTAGCGGCTTTAGGTTCCTTGGCATCGGGTAAACCAGGTTCTAAATTCCCAGTGAGTTCATAATAATAACGTTGCAGATTATACTTATCCCAGTTGTTTTTTCGGTCTAAAGGTGCCCCTTTCTTAAAATAACGCGCTACCACTTTACCCGTTTCATCAAACAACAAGGCATGTAAAATTTCATCTTTAACTGATAAATGCTTAATATCTTCTTGAATATATTCATGTATTTGATCATCAGGTTGAAACTCTAATGCTGCACTGGAATTAGAGCCAATGAGCCGGGTTAAGGTCTCAGCTTCCACTTCTAAGTGTTTAATAAAACTACTCATATGATAGAACGTGAGAGAACCTGTGCTGAGTAACATGACACCAATGCTGGTGATCATGATCATCGCCACTAGTCTGGTTTTAATAGATTGAGTTTTAGACATTTTAATAACCTGAAAAAATATTTAGATGACATCACTGACATTAGGCTTGGTTGATACTGAGATGCTGGTGGGTTTTTGTTCCATTTCCATGCTGACGGGGTTATTTTTTCTACCCATGAAGTGCATGGCTATGAAATAGCGCCTTGTCAGTCCAAAAAGGTGACTAAAAACCCAATCACCCGCAAATGCCAACATCTGTTTCTAAGAGCCTATACGAAGATGGGGAATCGAAGCGAAAATTCGCCATTTTGAGGCGGGTTTGCAGCCGATTATCCCATTTTCGTATAGGCTCTTATAGCACAGCTCATGATTCCACTAATTTAATTGTACACGCTGTCCCCAAGGCACCGTCTTTTTACCTTTCACTAACCATAATACCGGGTAAGCAGGTGGAGATTCAGGGAATGTCCCCGCAGCATCGGTAAAATATACCAGTAAATCAGGGGCCATGTCGCATTGTTCTGTCCAGTCAAAGATGGGGGCAAAGCGCGTACCGCCGCCCCCGTTAAATTGCTTAGGCAAAGTCAAATGCTCCCAGGGTTCATACGTCCAAGGGCCGCTCTCGTCCAACTGTGCATCACAAGCCAATACCGTAATGCGGGCACGAATCTGGGCTTTGATCACATCAATTTCTGCCACAAATTCTTGCAGTGCGGTTTCTTGAATAGAGCCGCTAATATCCAAAGCCACCACGATGTTTAATTGATGACTACGCAAGCTGGGTAAAATCGCACTGCCTTCACGTCGTGAAGGGCGCATATAGGTGTAATCATCACGCGCATTCACACTCATATAATGGGCTAACAAAGCACGCCAAGGCAGTTGCGGTTGGAGTAAATGTTCGACCAAACGCGCCAAGCTATCGCCCAGTTTTCCCGCCTGTTGCGCCTGTTGAGCGGCACCCGCCATGCGTTGTTGCCACTGCACCGAAAGATTATCGCTTTCTTCGAGTTCTAGCGGCGGTGGTTGCGGAGCACCGCCCGCATCAGGGTCGGTGTCAGCATCAGTATCTGGAGGGTCTTGTGGCTGCTGTTGTTCCCGGCTATCCCCTTGATGATCAGGCTTTTGTCCTTTGCCTTGTTCTTGGGGTTCATGTTCATCATAAACATGCTTATCCAAAGGTTCCTCGGAATCATTATCATCTAATAACGGATAAATTTCTTCCGCCGTCATCCCCTCATACTCCATCATGATGTGTGCAGTGGGCGGCGGTGGCAGCCCTTCGCGCACTAATAAAGGGTTGATGGCGTAATCACAGGCTAAGTCCCAACGGAATTTAATCCGATGCTGTCGTCTTGCAAAATGTGACAACGCACAATGCAGCGCTTCATGGGCTAACATGAACTGCACTTGTTCCAGGCTTAATGCCTTAATAAAGTCGGGATTGTAATAAAATTGGCGGGCATTGGTGGCTGTCGTCGGACACCATTGTGGATCGGCGGCGATCATGGGTAAACGCAAAACCAACGCGCCAAGAAAGGGTTTATCAAGAATTAATCGGGTGCGTGCTGCAGCCAGCTTAGTCTCAAGTGCTTCATTCATTATTTAAACCTTTATTCATGCTGTGCATCAGGCGTACTGCCATTAAGTGAAGCCCAGTAGTATTGCAAGTGGTTGATTTTATTCCCCCTCCTTCCAGGAGGGGGCTAGGGGGTGGTGAACAACAGCAGCTTTCTTTAATGTGTTTTTAAGGAATGTTGCCTTTAATCACCACGCCTCAATCCCCTCCTGCGAGGAGGGGAAGCTCATGCCTTGAATCCCAAATTTTTTCCTTAGCTTAATGGCAGTGCTGCATCGGGTAAGGAACGCGCATGAAACCACTTCAACCTCTTCGCTGGTCTTTTTTCCTCTTTTCCGCGTTACCGATTCCGTGCGCGTTCCTTCAAAACTGTCTATAAGGGTGGCAGCAAATAAGGACAAGGGAAGGGGGCTATGATAAAACCCTCCAGTTTTCTGGGTTTGACGTTGTACCTGTCAAACCATCCGTTTTCGTATAGGCTCTTAAGCCTTTTAAAGACAACGCAAAGGGCGCAAGAGGCGCAACAGAACGCCAGCGTTTACAAGAGTCTGCGAGGAATAACAACATATGGAAAAAATTTGATGTTTACGTTTGTTTCACGCTGCGTGCCTTCGCTGAGTGTATTATTTCGTCACTTTTTCCTCTATCCATTATTGACCGCCAGTCTTGTTGCAGGGCTGCTATGGCTGTTTGGGCAGCCGTGGAAATATCTTCAATTAGGCTTTGTCTGCGCTTGGATTTGGCACAGCTTTACACTGCTGGCCTTTAGTCTCTGGATGTCCCGCAAAATGGGACATATTGCGGGTTTTTGGGGCGGCTTGCTCAGCGGTTTATTACTGTGCGGTATGCAATATGGCGTGGTGAGCATTTTAGCCGCCAGCCTGTTCAGCTTGGGTGTCGTCAACAGCACGCTACTGCATCAGCCAACACCCACCGATAAAGCCTCCTTGGGGCAAGACGGATTCGCGGCGCTCAGCCACCTATTGTTAGCGGCGCTGCTGTTGTTTGGTGGTTATGCACTCAGCACGCCTGTGTTAAACGCGCTGCCTCCAGACAGCCTGTTAAATCCTTTGCCCCTGCGCTTAAGCCTCATCGCTGGCGTGGTGATGATTTTTTTAGGGGCGCTGAGTGCGGGTGTGCGAGGCGTTTTATACAGCGGTTTACTGCTCATGAGCAGTTTTGGGCTATTAGTGACGCAGGCTTATTGGTGGCCTGGAGACAGTGCCAGCGAAGGGCAATATATCTTACTAGACGGCATCAACGCCGCCGTCCTCGCCATGCTCAGCAGTGGTTTATACGCTTTAGCTTATGTGCCTGCACAGCGTCAATACAGCACTCGCGCAGCGATTTGGGCGGGCAATGTTTTCGCCCTCAGCAGCATGAGTTTAATCACCTATTTCATCGCCCCCTTATGGCATATTGCGGCATTATTCGCAGGCTTATTCTTGGGCTGGAGTCATACCTGGTGGCGGCCTTTGTTGCTGTATCCCGTCTTAGAAATCTGGCATAGCGGCTGGTTGCTGCACTATCAGCATCGCGTCTCGCCGCCCACCGAACGTGACTTAAAAAAACATGCGGCCTTTTGGGATAGCTGGCAATTTTTGCCCTGGCGCAGCTTGTTGCCTTGGTTGCTATGGATACAGCAACAAGATGCCGCACTAGCCCGCAAAGGCTTACAACAACTGGAGCATTCCCCACAACACGGGGTTATCGCTGCGTTCAATCTCATCCTAAACCTCAAAACGCTGGCTGAAGTCCGCAATCTTGAGCAAATGGCTCAGGTTCATCAACAGCTACAAGCCCTGCCCAACGAACACGCAGCGCACACTTTTTTACAACGCTTTCAAACTATTAGCCGCGATGTCACCGTCGTCAATCAACAAGGCAGCCATTACGCACAACGTCTCATCCTGCACGACACTGAAGAGCGGCTGGATCGTTTAATCATGGATTTAAGCCAATATCCAGGCCACATCGCCAAGCGCCTGTTGCCGCTGGGTTTGCAATGGCGCGACCTATTGACAGCGGCTTATGCAGAATTAGAAGACAGCGTGAATTTATTGCGTGAGATTCACAACCCTTATGTGGTCGGCATTCCGCTCACCAGTCAGCAAGATATTTTTGTCGGTCGCCATGACATTATTGCCGACATTGAAAAATGCTTACTCACCACACCCGCCCCTCCAGTTTTAGTCTATGGACAACGCCGTACCGGGAAAACCTCTTTACTCAGCAATCTCAGCCGTTTGCTACCCAGTCGTTTCGTGTTTGCCTATCTGGATTTCCAAAGCCCGCGTATGTTATCGGGACAATTGCCCACCATGTTAGAAGGCATTGTGTTTAGCGTGACGCGAGCACTGCGCAATAGCTGGCAACACAGCGCTCCAGCACTGGATAAAAGCCTCTTAGACAGCAACCCGCTACACGCCTTTGCGCTGTGGCTAGAAGCCGTGGAAACCTTGCTCCATGAGCACACATTGATTCTAGCTCTAGACGAGTTTGTGGCTTTAGAAGACAAGCCGATGGCTCAAAACACCCTGCACGAATTACTCAGCCTGTTTCGGCATTTAATCCAACACCATCCCAAATGGCGCTTAATGTTAGCGGGTTCGCATCAACTGGATGAACTCAATCATTGGGCGGGGTATCTGGTCAACGTGCAGGTCTTGCATTTAGGCGGCTTAGCCGAACCCCAAGCCCGTCAACTCATCACGCATCCGATGGCTGATTTTCCCTTGCAGCACAGCGAAGCTACCGTGGCACGTTTGCTGGCACTGAGCAGCGGGCATCCCGCCTTGCTGCAATTGCTGTGTCGAGAGCTGGTTTCATTGAAAAATAGCCAAGCGGAAAGCCAACGTTATCAAGCCCAGCTTGAAGACATAGAACAAGCGGCGGTCAACGGCATTAAATCGGGATTATTTTACTTTAGCGATATGTTGCACAACCAAATCAAACCCGATGCGCTGGCAGTGTTGCGTTATTTAGCCGCCCAAGGTGAAAGAGCCGTGCTGTCTCATGCAGAACTGGCAGAGCCATTTGAAGATATAGAAGCGCGTTTGCAGCAATTATTAAGGCGGGAATTGGTCATGCGCGAGAAAGAGGGGTATCGGTTTAGTGTGGAGTTGGTCAGAAGGGCGGTGTTGACGGATCATTCCTGAGCCATCACTGGCTGCAAGTCTTTTAAAATATTGATCAACACAGGTGAGAAGGGGGATAACTTACCGTTTTTCGGCTGACTCAAGTCTTCAATTAAAATGGCTAAAAGCTCATCCTCTAGCACATCAAGCTCATCTGGGCTTTCTCCTTGTTGATAAATCAAGCTATCAATCATTTGTTTGCGCATTTCAATTAATGATCGATTATTCCCTTCTTGATCCCCAAGATTTAAAACTTGAATGCTTTTTTTAGCGCGTTCAGTTAATCCCTTAACTCGACCACTGAGGTAAAACTTTAATTCTGTTTCACACTCAGGCATCAAAGGCGTAAGGGGTAAAGGTTGATGTCCATGAGCCAGTCCGCATTGCTTCTGAGTATTGCAACTAGCTACCATGTTGGCAAAATCTAATTCACGTTGCGGAGCAGAGCTTCTGGACTCTACATGCTCATTATGTGATGTCTCTTCTGTGATGAGTTTGCAGCAATAAGCACATAAAGCATATTGCTCTTCAATGCAGGCTTGGTTAATGGCTTGTCGTTCTCTATAAGATAGGTCTTCATAACGATATTTTGTGGGGTTTTTTCTTTTCCAATCATTCAGTGTTTTAGGCTCACAATGCTTATCTATTTTTTTCACGGCGTAATTCCAATTTTCTCATCAATAAACCCGCTTTAGCTAATTCAATATGATCGCTAGGCAATGCCTCACATAAACTATCAAAATGTGCGCGTGCTGCTTCAAGCTGCCCATCTTGAATCGCCTCAAGCAATTGGTTTAATTGTTGATTAATTTCAGCATTACGAATATCAGTGTCCATGACTTTCAGCAACACTTGATTAGCGTCAAGACCATACAGTTGATCCATTTTTTGCACTTCGCCTGCATCTAATACATAACACAATATATCTTTGCTATCGCTGATAACTAAAGGCGAATGAGTGGTGAGTACAAATTGACAATGAGGAAAAGTGTCACGAAACCGTGCCACCAGCGAGCGTTGCCATTGTGGATGTAAATGTAAATCCACTTCATCAATTAAAACAATACCTTCCCCCTGTAAAGGGTTTTCTAAAGCGGGGTTCATCATGGCTAAACGCCGAGCAATATCGCCGACTAAAGCCATTAATGATTTTTCACCTTGGGATAATTGGTTAATATCTAAAGTTTTATCCGCTTTATCGACGGCCATATGTAAACGGGGTTTGCGACGTACTCGCAAGTTTTTAAATTCTGGAATAAAAGCACTGATAGCTGATCTGACGGCGGTTAATTGGCGATCACGGGAGGAATCTTTAAGTTTTGAAAGACTTTTCAAGGCTTCACTATTTGGAGCAAATTCTTTTGAAAGTTTTTGAAATAACTCATCACTAAGACCTGATTCATTTTCACTATCCTCTCTTTCTCTAAACCATTCAAAAAAACGTCTAAAATCGACACCTTGATTTAAAGAGTTATCGTAGCCATCAAGCTGTTCAAAACTATGTTTAGTTCTTATTTTTAGTGGAATATCTAATACAACACGCTCTACTGGGTAAAAGGCTACTAAGGGTAATGAAATCTCATGATTTTGTGTTAATTGAGAACGATAATGATTGGCTAATTTGCTGATAGCACCCAAAAAACTTGACGATTGTGTTTTTAATCCAGGTTTCCCTTTAGCTAGGCTAAATAAAAACAGCTCTTCATCATTTAAATAGGTGCTTTTCGCTGTTCCTTCAAACTGAATAATCGCAGTATGACTACCATTTTTAATACAGTGTATTGGAATATGTGTTCCATTTCCTTTTTCATTACGCAAGCGTGCTACAAACCAGCTTAAACCTATGGCTAATGCTTGTAAGATAGCTGTTTTGCCTGATCCGTTGTTGCCAACAAAAACAGTCATCCCAGGATCAAGCTTTAGATCAAGCTGTTTAAATCTGCCGAAATGAGTTAATTGAAGTGTATTAATTTTCATAAAAAAATTGAGAGTGAGGGAAACGGGCTATTTAAGCACGCTCAATACCCTCCAATCAACAAAAACGCGGCCCAATAATAAGGATGCTGAAAACCAG
The DNA here is from genome assembly GCA_016744475.1 of Thiotrichales bacterium. Classification (GTDB taxonomy): domain Bacteria; phylum Pseudomonadota; class Gammaproteobacteria; order Beggiatoales; family Beggiatoaceae; genus BB31. Next base: position 18,667 of record JADGEH010000043.1, read on the forward strand.
CATAAACAGGTTTTTCTAACACGGCGCGTTGTGCGCGTTGCAGGGCTTGGGCTTTGCTGACACCTGCGTTTTGCAGTTGGCGGTAAAACTCGGTTAATACCAAAGGGGTTACGCGGTCATCAATGCGCCATAGAGTAGCCAGCGCATGACGTGCGCCCGCTTTGACGGCTACGCCGGCTAAACCTAGGGCGGCGCGGTCGTTGCCTGCGGCGGTTTCGCAAGCGCTGAGGGTGAGTAAATCGACGGGCTGATCGCTTTGGGTTTTTTGCCGCACTAAACGGCTTAAATCATTAAGACTGAGCTTGCCATCATAGGTGAGGATGAAGGTCTCTTTGACTTGAGCGCTGAATTGTCCGTGTGAAGCCAGGTGCAGAATATTGTGGCTTTTTTGCCCCCAATGCTGAGATAAATTGGGCGTGGTAAATTGTTGATTTAACAAGGTTTCAGTTGTTTGCGTGGAATACAATTGTTGCACTGCATCCAATTCATGATTCACGCATTGCAGGGCGGGCATTCCATCCACTGACACACTCAATCCACCTAATAATAGCGAAGGGGTTGTTTCGGCCTTGAGCGCTGGACTCATGCACAAACCCGGACTCACGCTGATGGCGTAATCTTGAATCAAATAATGCTGACCATTGTGCAGCACCGCAAAAGGCACCGTGCGCAGCATTCCATCCGGCACAATGAGTAAATGCTGGATGTCGGCTTTTTGTAATAAGGCTTGCAGCGGCTCGATCAGCCATTGATATAAACGTTGTGCGGGTTTGAGTACGGCGGCGCTATTTTGAAAAGGATTGTGCGCAGCACTGGGCGAGCGCGGTAGGGTGGCGCAGTCATACGTGGTGGCGGCGGCTTTGGGATCACGACTCGGCACTGGGTAAGGCGGTCTGCGCAATAAGCTACTCAACAGGGCGATGTCAATTTTCAAATCAGCCGTTTTAACGGGGGCTTCAAGGCTGTGTAATTGTTCGCCAATTTTGACCAGTACAGTGAGATGCTGCTGAAACATCAGCGGGTAAATGATCGCGGTGTGTTGGGGGACCGGGGTTTTCAGCAAGGGACAAGCTTGCTGGTTGAGGTTTTTACACGGTGTTTGTAAGTAGCCTTCTAGTTCTAAACGTTTGAATTGCTCCACCACTTCAATGGCTTCTTGCAAGCGCTGTTGTTGCACCAACCATTCGACAAAATCCATGTACAGCGGTTTGATGTCGTTTTCAAATCGCGCCAACAACACGCGATAGCCTTGATAGGATTCCTGATACCAACGGCTACGCAAATGTTGCACGGCTTGGCGATACGCCTGGAGCGTGGCGGCGGTGTCGTCTTGTTGTTGGAGTAATCGCGCTAATTGATGATACCAACGATAAAGGCGGGCTTGGTCGGGGGCTTGTTGGGCAAAAAACAGGGCTTCGCGGGTTAAGCGCAAGGCTTGCTTGGAATCGCTGACCTGTTGCCCCCACAATCCTGCGGCATAGGCTTGCAGGCTGACATTACCGAGTCGCTGGGCTTGTTGATAAGCCTGTGCAAAGAGGTGTTCTTGCTGCGCTTTGGGAGAGTCTGAAGCCAATTGCAACAAAGCCGTGACTTGAGCCGCACTCGGTGCTTGTGCCTGCCAGAGTTCTAAAGCGTCTTGCCAAGCGTGCGCTGCTCGCTCATCTTGAGTCGCGTGTAAATTGCGCCAGCGATTGACATAAATTTTACCTAAGAGAACATCTCGCGCGTGTGTTGAGGGGCTTGTGGAAACGTCTTGCGGATGCAAAGCGGCGAGGGCTTGTTGATAACTCTGTTCTGCTGTGCTGAACAAAAAATCCAGATGTTGTAGCACGCCTTGATGCTGTAATACATCGGCCTTGAGCCAGGGTGCATCTAGCGTGTGCGTCAGCGTTAAGGCTTGCTGTAGGGCTTGATCAGCTTGGCTGCGAAATTCAGAACCTTTGGCGAAATATAAGCGACTCCAGGCAAGGGCTAGTTGGGCTTGTTGGGTCGGTGACAGCGTGGACGCAGACAAGCTTTCTAGCCGCTGCTGGGCTTTTTGATAATAGCCTAAGTGTTGATACGCGGTAGCCATACGCCATTGTGTTGCTGGACGTGCTGTTTCCTGTTGCCATTGTTCTATCGCTTGCACAAAATCACCGCGTTGAAAAGCCTGTTCGGCGGTGTCTTCGTTGGCTAACAGGCTTGTCGCCCAGATGAGATTGAAACCAGCGAGTATGGCGAGTGCTTTCATGGATGCGCTGTGGTGTCTGTTAATACGGCTAATTGTCGCTGGCAGCCTTGTTGTGCCATCCAGGTGTGAAGCTCGGTGGCGGGCAAATCAGCAGGCATGGGTTGTAGGTTAATTAAGGTCGTGCGTTGTTGCGACATTAATAGAAAGCTACCTCCTGCGCTTAAGGGCAGAGCTTCTACGGGCCAGTCTAACGTCACTGCATTACGCGGCCAGATTAAGCTGATATTTTCGCCTGTTTGCTGTGCTTGTAGGCGCAGTTGTTCGGGTTGCGAGACGTTATTTCGCCACAAGCTGAGGGGTTGTTGCGGCGGAAAACACGTCACGCCAGGTTGATCCGCATCAATCATCCATAAACCCGCTTGTTGCGTACTAGCTGTGCGTTGTCTGGGGGTTAAACTGGCGATGGTTTGTGCCAGATTGCATTGTGGCTTGGCTTTGTAAGGGCCTTTGAAAGTACAACTGTGTTGATGAGCGCTTTTTAACGTCACGAATTCGCCAGATTTTAGTTGCAATACCGTGCGGTTAGACAGGCTGCTGTTGACTTTGTAGGTAGGCGTGTTGCTGGCGGTGACGCTGAATTCTTCTGCGGTCAACACCGTGGGTAATATGAACAGCAGGGATAAGAGTAAGCCCCATAAAAGCCTATACGAAGATGGGGCATCGAAGCGAAAATTCGCTGGCAGAATGTGTTTAGTGTTCATGGTGTAAGCTTCTCCTTTTCCAATTGTCGTAAGTGTGCAATGCACGCTTCCTGTAAAACAGCGGGTTCCCCCTGTGCTTGTGCCATAATCCGCTCGCGCTCATGATCTGCAAAAGTGATGGGAGAACGGGCGATTAAGCACGCCGCCTCTGTTTGAGTAAATTTAGGCAATTCCACCTGATAACAAAACACATTAAAAAAAGGCGAGGACTTGCCTTGTTGCTGGGCTAACACCGCAGGCGCACTGCGTGAACTGAGTAAAAAACCTAAACGTCCATAACAATAATTGTGTTGCACGGAACGCAATCCCCACCAGAGTTCTTGGGATAAATCTTCAGCAGCCAGACCATATTCAATATCATCCATCAGCACCAAGGTGGGATATTCAATGGTGTGAAAACTCAGCATTTCTTCAAAATTAACTAAGCTACATCCGGTCAATCCTGGCAATCCCAAGCCTTTGAGCAAATGCTGCAATAAGCTGCTTTGTTGGCGCATCCGCGCTTCTTTAAAGTCGATTAAAACCGTCCGATAGTTGGGCGCTAAACGCTGCGGCAACACATGCTTTAGATAATGCAATAAAGAGCTTTTGCCGCTGCGCCGCTGGCCTGTAATGGCAATGTTTTGTAACGGCAAGCTGCGCCATAACTGCGCGATATTGTCAATAATCTCTTCACGTCCACAAAACTGCTGTGGATGCACAATCGGCTGTCCTGCCACAAAAGGGCTTAGCACACTGTTCGTATCAGACAGATGCGGTTGAGTGGGTTCATCTGAACTACAGCCTGCGGCCTGTAACAAGGATTGGGATTGTTGATGCGTGAGTTTTAAATGCGGTAAGCAAGCCAACACTTTACGGCAATCGGGGCGGATAATTTCGCCGCCGCGCCAGCGCCTTAAAGTATGTCGATTCACATCAATGCGGCGGGCTAATTCAGAGGCCGTGATGTGGGCTTGCTCCATAAAGAGCACTAAGAGTTCAGAAAAGTGGGCTGTGTTCAAGGTATTCGTCTGTTTTTAATATAAAAAATCTTCAGGCGCACTGGGAGTGCCTGACGGTGCTTTTTTGATGCTGAAGTGCGAAACAGGTGTGCTGGGGGCATTGCAATTGGGCGGCGATAGATCAGCCGTATTAAGAAACCCTCCAGACACCACAAAAGTGCTTTCCGCCAAGTTATTGTCAGGTGCCATAACATTCACTTCACCGGATAGACCAAATTGTGAAGACGCATCAATCGGGTTTTGTAGGGTGCCGCCAAATTGATAAATGCCTTTGCTTTGAATCTGGATATTGCCGCCGTTGCCTTCCACAGCTTGCGCAATGATAGGCGCTTGATCTTGTACTAAAAAAGTCGTGTTGATGTTGAGATCGCCACCGCCACCCACGCCATTTTGCACACTAGAAGAAATACTCGCATGATCTAAGCGCATCATATCGTCTACGTAAAGATTAATCACGCCGCCTCCAGCACTGTCTGCGGCTGTGGATATTTGCCCCTCACTACTGAGGTGAAGGCTTTTAGCCTGAACAGTGATGTGCCCCGCTTCTCCTCCGCGTATTTGTCGATGCCAAGCATTATTAGCATAGACAAAACTATCAAAGCGCCCCTCTCCCGTATCAGTGACTTTAGCAATATCACCGGATTGCGCGGCTAATTGATCGCGCTGATTAAGATTGTTTACCGCAAAGGTACGATGGACAGGCAGCCATTCTTGTCCGCTAAAAACAGATTGTGTGCCGTCGGCTAATTCAACGACTTGTCCTTGTTGCGCGGTGGGTAACTGGTGCATGTCCGTCACATAAGTGACTGCGTGAGAACGGCGTAAGGCTTGCCATTGTTGTTGGTAATACACATGCTGACTACCCTCTGCGGTGACTTCGACAATGGCTAGTGGCGGCATTTGATGGTTTTGAGAAAAGTCGTTTAAGTCTTGAACGCTGGACACCTGGAAATAACGTTGGGGCAGCAACAACGCTTGATTGGTCGCCCAGAGGGTATACACATAATGCATGGCTTGCCCCTGACCATTATCCGTGACCTGTACTCGCGTTGTGTGATTCACTGGCAAAGGGGAGAAAAACTGTCCTGAAAAACCGCTGGCAAAGAAGTGTTCAAAGGCTTCTAAGGTATCAAACACCAGAGGCTCAGGGGCTACAGGCATCCATGCGTCTCCATCACTTTGGTGTGAGAATGCAAATTGTGCACTCTGCCCACTGCCATCATCTTCAACACTAACCAACATCCCCTGCTGCCAAGTCCCCAGGAAATACTGCTGTGCTAATGCGCTTAATTCAGCCATGCCTGCCACTCGCCGCATGAGAGGGGGAATGCGTAAAAATTGGTTCTGGATATAAACATACAACACACGCCCGCCTCCAGGATTTTCCACTTCAATCGTGTCTCCGGGTATCAGCAAAGCATCACGAGCGGCTATATCGGGGAGTTGAGTATAGTTGGTTTGTTGGCTGGCTGAAGTCAAGGTGGCTCGGCGGTCGATTTGAACCTGGTCTGCTATGACTTCTATGGTGCCCGCATCGCCTGTGCCCTCACTACTACTGCTGATCAGTGCACCTTCACTGAGTTGCACATGTGGGGTATGGATATAAATATTGCCTCCCTTCCCCGCCTGAGTGTGTTGGCTTGTGGTATTCGCATAAATGCCGCTAGTCGCTTGATTGTAATGGGGATCAATTTGATAGTTAGCTAAATAATCAAATTGACGCGATTGCGTAGGCTGCCATTCCAGCGTAGAAGTATCACCACTAACAACAAGACTCTCGGCTATATCGAGTTGAATATCTCCACCCCGCGCAGCACTGCTGGTGGTGGTTTGAATTTGCGCACCGTCTCGAATCTCCAGTGATTGCGCTTGCAATACAATATTGCCACCGTTGCCTGCACCTTGACCTAAGCTGTTGCTTGAAATCTTGGTAGCAAAACCTTCCTCTGTTTGTCCTGATGGATTAGCACCTTGCAATAAGGCTGTTCCATCCACTGTGATCTGAATATTTCCTGCCTGACCACTACGTGATGAGCTTGACTCTAAATACATTGCATCGGCAGGTTCTTGGACACTGATTTCCGTACTGGAATTGATCTGTGCGCCATCGGCTAATACGAGAGCACCCGCTTGAATAACAATATCACCCGCCGAACCCGTATGAGTGCCGGGTGATGCGGAGGATTGAGTGCTGATGATGGGCTGCATACCGGCCCAAATAAGGTTTTCTGTGGGGGCAATGCCTTTTATGTGCAAAGCCTCTGAGGCATCAATTTGAATATCACCGCTATCACCTGCATCAAACGTCTTAGTGGTGATAGACGTGCCCTCTAAAATTGAAATAGAAGGTGCTTTAATCACTGTATGCCCCGCATCCTTGACACCGTATGTATTAACAAAAATATTCGTGCCTCGCAGGGTGATGGCATGACTGGCTTCCATGGCTAAATGTCCAGAAGAACCCTGTCCATAGCTCGTCATAAAAATGCGACATTCATCCAAAGACAGGTGTGGTGCTAATAAGCTTAAAGAACCTCCTACACCAGAAGCCTTCATGTTGGAACTGGCATTACCCGTTAGGCCGATTTCAAGTTTTTGTAAATCAATGGTTTGCTGGGCTTCAATCTGTATAGAACCGCCTTGGGCATTAGAAAATATGTCACTAGACATCACCACAATGAAGAAGGAACGGGCAAAATCTCTTTCGCTAAACTGAGAACGAATGTTTTGTCCCTTCAAGGTGATAAACCCTGCATCACCATAACCGACTGGATTAAACAGCGTATTGTTATTTTGTGCCTGCCAGTGTGCAGAACGGGCTGAACCCGAAATGATTTGTACATTATCGCTAAAAATTAAATCTCGCCCGGCTTCTAAATACAGATCAGCGCCTCGACCAGCACCATTAGTATCCATACGAATGAGACTTTGATCCGTATTTAATATGTTATCAACAATGAGATTCCCAGAAATGAGCAGATCATTGCGTGTACGAATATCAATACGACCACCATCATTGGCGCCTAATGTTTGGGCTTCCAGATGCCCACTCTCCATCACAAAACGATCAGCGCGAATAAAGATGCTACCTGCGCCTTCTCCGCTGACTTGTATTGACGCTTGCTCCCCTACACGCACCTCGCCTAATTGCGCAATGCCTGTGGTATCTACGCGGGTCTCACTGAGATATATTTCTCCCGGAGCCGCCGCTGCCAACAGATTGACTTGTCCTCCTGGGGCATTGAGATTTCCCGCATAACTGACACCAAAAAAACTATAGTAATGATTAGGATGCCTAAAAAACGCGCCTTGTCGTATATCAATATCACCGCCGATCAATGACAAGCTTTGTCCTTCTGGTACCACTAAACCCTGGGGTTCACCTTGCCACTGATCCTCTAATTGCACATGAGTACCGGTGTAACTCAAGGGCGCTATCACCTCATCAAGAAATCCAAAAGCGCTGATGGGTGCGGTGCTGAATGCGCTTTCATTCTGGATGTGTGCATAGAATTTCATACCATCAGCCGATGCTAAATAATCAGCGCTGGTCGCGTGAAAACTTCCTTGAACATCCAAACGAGCCTGCTCACCAAATAAAATCCCCGCCGGATTCATCAAATAAGTATTCGCCCCCGCAATAGTGTTTTTAATCGTGCCGTTAATGCGTGACGCATTGCCGCCTGTGACACGGGCGATCACGTTGTCGATAGGGCTGTGAGCAGAAAATGTGGCGGTTTCGCCGGATGCGAGATTAAAGCTTTGGAAAGAATGAAATAGATTGCGGCCTGCGGTGTGGCCTAAGTCTTCAGTGATCGCGTATCCCCCACGATCTAAAGCCAGTGTCTGTCCAGTATTAAAGCTGTTATCTATGATCACTTCAGCATAACAAGCACCACTGAAGGCAAATAACACAAGCACTTGTTTATAGAAATGTTGAGGGCGGGCTACAGGTACCATGAGTCTTCTTTTTAGTGTGTCATAAAGTGTTATTTTCATGCGCTGGATTTTACGCTAATAAAACCTCTACGTTAAGTTTTGTTACACCGCTGTTACTTTCATGTAACAAACATATATACAAAAAAATCAATGACTTGTTACTTGATATGTAGCGTCTACTTCTGCCTAAAATAGCCTGTCATTTTATGCGAGATTGAGCTGCGAAAAATGTTTTTTGCGCTGAAGAAAGAGCCGACCCTCGCTGTGACTCATAAAGTGACTGTAGTGCTGAATCCAAACTGTTAGTCCTGACCCATGTCGTTGTGAATCCAGTAGGTTTTTGTCACACAACAGGATGTTGTGCATCCCTCATAACGACGACACTTTAGAGGTTTTTAAACAATGAATATGCTTCCCATTGAACATCGCACTCAGCCAAGGCTGACCACGATGCCTGATTTATTCCCCGAACCCGGTGCTCATCATCCACCAGATGCGCGTGTCAAAGCCCTAAAAATCACCCGCACAAAGATGGTGTATGGCTCAATAGAATGGCTGTGTGCCTTCATGTTTTTGTTGATGAGTTTCAGCGTTCAAGCGGTGACTGATCACATCATCATGTACCCCGGCGGTTCACATGATGGCAACATGGGGGGACGTGCAGGTGGCGATGCCTTATGTGCGGCTTCTGCTGCCAAACCTGATAACTATATGAACTACAAAATATTGGTGGGCATTGATATCACTGATTCACCGAAGAATATGCCAAGCACCCACGGCGCACCCGATAACGTGCCGATTAAAGGCAATAAAACAGGCAACCCCTTGATTGGCAATAATTGGGCAGATTTATTTGATAGTGATGGTATTGCTAATCCATTGCGGGATTCACTGACCGCTATAGGTAACACGGTGTATGGCGGTGGTATGGATACCACCGCTTATGGGGTGGTAGGCGCTACTAACACAATACAGAACTGTCAAGGCTTTACCAGTAATGATTCTGCTGACAGACGGTCTGCTGGGGATGCCACCGTAACGACTAAAAATTGGACTTATTTGGGTAGTTCAACCTGCGATGTCTCACATCCGTTTTTATGTGTGGCTTGGGATTATCAAGCTGTCACCGCGCTTAACACCAATTTATTACAAAACCCAGGTGCAGAAGAAGGCATTATCGGTTGGAATGCATCACCGGGCCCTGTGGAAAGCCTGGCTGGCGGTGAATGTGGCTCAGTCACCCCTTACAGTGGAAGCAAGGCTTTTGCGGTAGGCGGCATTTGTTCAGGTGAATCGGCTACAGGTCAGACTTCACAATCGGTCAATATCAGCACTCATCATGCTTCAGACATTGATGCCCATCGTGTGTTTGTCCAATTTGGTGGTGTCATGCGTGGCATGGGGGGAGATAAACCAGAGATCGAATTAGTGTTTCGTGATAGCAACGGCATAGAATTGAGCCGCACCGCTAAATTAAGTCATTCTGGCGATATTTGGACAGCAGTATTAAATACGGCCACGGTACCTGCTAATACTCGCCAGATTGATTTTATGCTCTATGGCACTCGTGTGGATGGTTCGGATAATGACAGCTATTTTGATGATTTACAGCTACAACTGAACATCCCTACACCTTCCAATACTTATAATTTTGAAACCCTGCAACCCGGTAATTTGAATGGACAACGTGGCTGGACAGTCAATTTAACGAGAACTGCTGTTGATGCTCAAGTCATGACAGACAATGGCAGTCAAGTGATTAAATCCACCACCGGTGGCAGTGGTGTGATGCGTAAAGGCTACTTGCGTTTGGGAGGCGAGTTAGTTCAGCCTAATTTTGCAGATACCAGCCAACTACATATTTTTGAATTTGATAATTTGCAGAACTGGTGGGGTTCTTTTGGTGGATTAGCAACAGACAGTGACGATGATGGTATTGCCGACAGCATAGGCGTTGGCGTTAGAAACGTAGGCGCTGATAGCAGTTTTAGATTTCAAGGTCAAACAGTCAGCAGCGTTGGTGGGTGGTCACGGTTTCGCGTGGTGATGGACATGGGAGCCAATAGTGGACAAGGTAAAGCCTGTGTGTTGTACAAAAATCCTACTTCAACCAGTACTTGGGTCGCTCCCGCAGCCTTCCAAGCTGTCAATATGGGCTTTAATTCCAGTGCTTCTGATGCGACTAATCCGGCTACTTGGAATACGCTACATTTTGATTTTCAAACCGATGCGGGCGGTATGGATAACGTGTTGCTCACAGATTTTACACCTTTAACCCAATTGAGTATGTCGGCTAACAGCGTAGCGGAAAATAGCACGGTCGGCACAACAGTGGGGAGTTTTCTGGGCGGTTCAGGTTATATCTACCAGTTAATCAGCGGCAGTGGTGATACCGATAATGCCCTCTTTAGCATTACAGGTGATAGCCTAAACACTCAAGCCATGTTTGATTTTGAAACTCAATCTAGCTACAGCATTCGAGTCAAAGCCTCTCATCCTGATTATGGGGATTGTGCCGATGTTGAGCAGGTGATCACAATCAATGTATCGGATGTGCTTGAACTCTCTCCCCCCCGTAATTCTGGTTCATTAAAAGTCATCAGCGCAGGCGCAGATCAAATCGACTTATCTTGGATGGATGGCAGTGACAACGAAACAGGCTTTGAGATTTACCGCTCATTGGATGCGGGTAACACCTGGGAAAACCCCATCACAGTCGGTCGTAATATTGAAGCTTATAGCGATACTGATGTGTTATGTGAAACTGCTTATAGTTACAAAGTACGGGCCTATAACAGCGTTGGACGTTCTGGTGCAACTTCAACCCGTTCTGCCACCACGGATACCTGTGTCGCCACTGAAGATAGCGATGGCGATGGCTTGACCAATGCTGAAGAAGCGCAATTAGGCACAGACCCCAATATCGCTGACAGTGATGGTGATGGCATGAGTGACGCGCAAGAAGTGAATGCGGGCACTGATCCTTTGAAAAATGATTACCCCTTGTGTCAACCGGAAGCTGTGGATATTGCCGCAGGCACCAAATATCTCCAAAGTCTATTAGGCGAAAGTTGTTTCTTATATGACTTAAATGGATTTTGTAGTGTGCAAGGTGATTGTGGAAAACGTGGACATCTGGATGAAAGTGCTCATGCAGAAGGCGAAGCGATCACTAATGCTCCTTTGCGCAATGCCACAGGTTTTAATGTGTTGGGCAAATATTTCGGCGTAGTGTACGGCGAACGTAAAGTATGGATTCAAGTTGAATCCAATGCTTGCAGCATTGCCGCAGGTGGTTTTATGAGCCAAGGTGATTTTGTGGTGGGTGCTTCACCGAAAAAATGTGCGCCAGCAGACAGCGATCATGATGGCTTAAGCGATGAGCAAGAAGCGACACTCGGTACTGATCCGAATAATGCCGATAGTGACAGCGACGGCTTGCCAGATGCTAAAGAAGTCAATACGCATCAAACTGATCCTAATGCAGCCGATAGCGACGGTGATGGCTTATCCGATGCGGATGAAATCAATACGCACAACACTGATCCCAATCAAGCCGACAGTGACGCGGATGGTTTATCCGATGCGGATGAAATCAACACGCACAAGACTGATCCCAATCAAGCCGACAGTGATGCGGATGGTGTATCCGATGGTGATGAAATCAACACCCACAAGACTGATCCCAATCAAGCCGACAGCGATGCGGATGGTTTATCCGATGGTGATGAGATCAACACCCACAAAACCCATCCTTTGCAGGCTGATTCTGATGATGATGGTGTGAATGATGGAACAGAAATCAGTGATGCGACCGATCCATTAAATGACAAAGAATGCAGTGCTCTGACTTGTCAACCACCGCAAATCAGCACACGCACTGAGCGCTCTGCCATTCCCCCTTCTGGTTTGAAAACCACCTGCTATTTTTATCCTGATAAAGGCAATTGCCCTGTGGTCAACTGGCGCGGTTATACCTATTGGGCCTTTAGCTACCAAAATAATGCAACGGCTTTCAATATTGCGGCTTTTGATTGTGACGGCAAACGGGTGAAACAGTGGAAAAAACCCGGTGCCCGTTATATTCACGGTATCAATGTCGATAAAACGGCGCAAACAGTAGTGTTCACTGGACAAGCCAATAAGACTGTAGTGATGCCGTGGTCTGAAATGGAATTGCCCGTCTTGAATTGTGCAGATATGCAGGATACTGACGGCGACGGCTTAAGCGATGCTGAAGAAGCTAAACAAGGTACTGATCCGAATAAAGCCGATAGTGATGATGATGGCTTATCCGATGCGGATGAAATACAACGTTCAGGTCTTGATCCTAAAAAAGCCGATTCTGATGCGGATGGTTTAAGTGATGGTGAAGAAGTCAACACCCATCAAACCAATCCTGCTGCAATGGATACCGATAATGATGGTGTGAATGACAAGGATGAGATTGATGCAGGTACCGACCCGCTGAATCCACCTTTGCCAGATACCGATGAAGATGGTTTATCCGATGAAGATGAGACGCTGTACGGTACGGCAGTCGATAAATATGATACCGACCGCGACGGTAGTCCAGACGGTGTGGAAGTGAAATATGGCACAGACCCACTGACCGCCGGAGTGGATACTGACCGCGACTATCTTCTCGATGAGATTGAAATTCAATTGGGCAGCGATCCTAATGCTGTAGACAGTGATGGCGACACACTTATCGACGGCAATGAAGTCAATCTGTACGGTAGCGATCCCACCTTGGTCGATACCGATGGTGATGGTTTATCTGATGCGGATGAAGTCAACCAATATGGCGGCAATCCGCTCTTAGTCGATACGGATAAGGATGGCTTAGACGATGCGCAAGAAGTGTCATTAGGCACTTTCCCCTACCATCCCGATACTGACGAAGATGGTCTCAGCGATGGCGATGAAGTCAATGTGTATCACACCGACCCTAAAGTAGCGGATACCGATGCGGAAGGCACAAATGATGGTGTTGAAGCCAGTTACCAAACTGACCCTACCACGCCCAATCCTGATACTGACAGCGATGGCTTGATTGATGAGATCGAAACTCAATTAGGCACTGATCCTAGTGTGGCTGACAGCGATGGAGATGGTTTGAGTGATGGCGATGAAGTCAATCAGCACAACACCAACCCGACTGTAGTTGATAGCGATGGTGACACTTTGAGCGATGGCGATGAAGTCAATACGCACGGTTCTAATCCCAAATCTACCGACACGGATGAAGACACCTTAAGCGATGATTTTGAAGTCAACACCTCGAAAACTAATCCTACGATAGCGGATACCGATGGCGATGGTTTAAGCGATGCCAAAGAGTTGGATGCGGCAGTCGATACCAATCCATTACAAGCGGATTCAGATGGTGATGGTTTCAATGATGGAGAAGAAATTGAGGCCGGTACTGATCCGAATAATCCTGATGTTGACCCGCAAGACTTCGATGGCGATGGCTTGACCAACGCTGAAGAGGAAAACCTGGGTAGCAGTCCCTATTCAGCCGATACGGATAAAGATGGTCGCAATGATAAGGATGAAATGAGCCAAGGAACACATCCTAAGATTCCTGACAGCTTAAATAACTGCATGACCCCTTTTGGTACTGCTTTCGCGATGAAGTTAAATGATGGCTCAATATTAGATACCAAGACCTGCGTAGGTTGGCAGATCACTTTGCCTAACAGTCGCCTAGTATCCAATAATGGCAGTATTGATGTGAGCCAAGACTTAAGCATCAAAGCGGGCATCAGTCCACAAGCTGCGGATGTCGGTCAATCGGCACGCCTCATCATCTTGGTGAAATCCACCACTGCACAAGGTGAGCAATGGCTGATGAAAAACGCACAACAGCAATGGGCCGTGTGGGATGGGACGGTTGCAGGTTTGCAAAGCGTGTCCAATACCACTTTAAGCCAAGGGCCCATAACGGTGGATGTGCAGAAAGGTCGTTTGAATAACCTTTCAGGCAACATCAGCCTCTGTGTGGGGTATGACATCAAAGGCATTTTGACTGGCAATTGCGGCATGAATGCAGGTTTGGTGAAAGACCTCAGCGTAGAAGTGCAGTTAGATAATGTGGCATTGAAAAAGTCGGCTCAGCAATCCAGCACGGTCAGCGGTGGCAATGCCTCGCGTGCAGTGGATGGCAATACCAGTGGTCGTTGGGGTGACAACTCCCTGACCCATACCCATGGCAAAATCACAAAATCTAAACAGGTGTGCGCAGGCTATCGAGATGAATATCGAGGCGGCTGGGTCAACTGGTGGGGCGTTAGGCTCGGCGGACATTGGGTCAAAGTATGCGCTCGCTGGACGAGCCAGACCTATACCGTGCGCAATGACAAAAACTGGTGGCAAGTCGATTTAGGCGCTGACTATGACATCAACCACATTGTGCTGCATAACCGCACAGACTGTTGCCGTGATCGTTTGCGCAATTTTAAAGTCTTTGTCGGCAACATGCCTTTTGACAGTGGAGCCAGTGAAAATGCTCTTAAAGCGCAATCTAACTGGTATAAAAACTTTGCGGGCAAAGTGGATGAAAATGCCACCTTAAAAGTGAAGTCACATGGGCGTTATGTGCGTGTACAACACAATATGGCGGGTGAATATTTGAGCTTGGCGGAAGTTGAAGTGTTTGGCAAAAAGGCTGAGCGCCGTATGACACCCGGTTCATTGAGCTTTGGTCAAGTCTATCGTCTGCAAAATCAAAGTGGAGCGCCCTCTAGCGGTGATCAACTCTTGGGTTCGCATCGCACTCGTCAGGCAGAATCGTTCTACACCAATACAAGGGATTTTTTTACTAGAGGATTACTATTATTGTCAGTATCCAAATATAAATGGATACCTGTCGATAGCAGTTTAGACGGTCAGCCTGTGCAATGTGGTGATGTACTACGTTTGTATGATACTAGCCGCAAACAATCGGGCTATTTGAAAATTGATGGTAATGGCAGAGGTTGTAATAGCGGCAACATGCACTGTGTTAAAAACTCAACCGCGATTAACAACAGTTCTACCGTGTGGAAAATTGAGTGTGGAAATCCGGCTGTCACCACATCCACTGCTGTCCGCTTGAAAAACCTGGCAGGATACGGAGGTTTTCTCTGGCAAGGTGGGAAAAACAATGCAACACGTAAAGTCGCCACGTACTCTTCTAACCGTGATTCAAGCAGCCAGTGGAAAGCTGTCAAACCTTGATAGTCACCAGCGAGGACATCAACACGCTTCTTATTGTTCGTAGTGAGGGATTCATCCCTCATCCCAATGAGCACTAATAAACACTGAAGTGCTCATTACGAACTTCATTACAAACTTCATTCATCCAACCCAAAAAGACCCGCCCTGCATTGTCAGGGCGGGTCTTTTTGCTTTATCAGGCTTTTGTTCGTAGTGAGGGATTCATCCCTCATCTCAATAAGCACTCATGAGCACTGAAGTGCTCACTACGAACTTCACTCATTGAGCAGACAGCTTCAAAAGCCCTTCCAAGAACATTGCGCAAGCCTTAAAAACATTATATAACAGACATCTAGCGGCTTTAATGCCATCAAAATATCCCACCACACAGGAATCCAAACCATGGGCAACAATAGAAAATTTTTCGGCACTGATGGCATTCGCGGCAAAGTGGGAGAATCCCCTATTACCCCAGAATTTGTCCTAAAACTGGGTTGGGCGATAGGACAAGTGCTGAACCGAGAAGGGCGCAACCGTATCTTAATCGGCAAAGACACACGTATTTCCGGTTACATGCTGGAATCCGCCCTAGAAGCCGGACTCTCCGCCGCTGGTATGCACATTCGCTTACTAGGTCCCATGCCCACGCCAGGTATTGCTTATTTAACCCGAACCTTTCACGCCAATGCGGGCATCGTCGTCAGCGCCTCGCACAATCCCTTTTATGACAACGGCATTAAGTTTTTTTCCAGCGATGGAGAAAAGCTGCCCGATGAAGTTGAATTAGCCATCGAAGCCGCATTAGAACGCCCCATGACCACCGTCGCCTCAGACCAACTGGGCAAAGCCAAACGGGTCGATGATGCCGCAGGACGCTATATCGAATTTTGCAAAAGCAGCATTCCCTCACATCTCAATCTTGACGGCATGAAGCTGGTGGTAGATTGCGCACATGGTGCGACCTATCACATCGCCCCCAGCGTTTTACAAGAACTCGGCGCACAAATACACAGCATTGGTACCGCTCCCGACGGCTTAAACATCAACCAAGATTGCGGAGCCACACAGCCGCAAGCCCTGCAAAAAGCCGTGTTAGAACAAAAAGCAGATATGGGCATCGCCTTAGATGGCGATGGAGATCGACTCATCATGGTCGATCACACGGGCGACATCGTTGATGGCGACGAACTGTTATTTCTCATTGCGCGAGCGCGTCATCAAGCCCTCCAACTACGCGGCCCTGTCATCGGCACCTTAATGAGCAATCTAGGCTTAGAACAAGCTTTAGAGCGCGAAGGCATGACTTTCCTTCGCGCCAACGTAGGCGACCGCTATGTGATGGAATTATTAAAACGCCACAAGGGTTTATTAGGCGGGGAATCATCCGGGCATTTGATTTGTCTAGATCGCACCACGACGGGAGACGGCATCATCAGCGCCTTGCAGGTGTTAGCCATTTGCCAGCAGGAAGGCAAAAGCCTGCACGATCTCAAACAAGGGATGCAGAAATACCCACAGATTTTGCGCAATGTGAGATTACCCAAAAAATGCGATGTGCTCAGCTTTCCTGCGGTGCAACAAGCGCTCAAAGCCGCAGAAGCAGAACTGGCAGATAAAGGCCGTGTCTTGCTGCGTTTATCCGGTACCGAGCCATTAGTGCGCGTCATGGTAGAAGGCGAAAATGCAGCTTTAGTCGAGCGTTTAGTAGAACAACTGGTGGGCGTTGTAAAAGAAGCGGTGGATTAAGTTTTGTGATAAATAAGCGATGAGCTTCCCCTCCTTCAAGGAGGGGATAGAGGGGGAGAGAAAAAGCAATATTCCTTTTGTTAATGATAATCTAGGTTATTTTTCAGACGGTTCATCCCCACAGGCGTGGGGAACATGGCTAACGCAGACAATTGCTCATCTAAGTAGTCATAAATTTAATGAAAAATCAATTGAATGAGCCTCAAACAATATAGCAAGATGACATCAGTTGTTAAGACTGCCAGTCCTTCAAGGACTGGCAGTCTTGGGTTTGGCTCTATCGTAAGCCTATAAATGATATACTTTAG
>JADGEH010000044.1 GCA_016744475.1 Thiotrichales bacterium
ATGAATCATTTATACGACTCAAGCCATCCACTTTAAGCCCTTAAAAGACAACGCAAACGGCACAAGAGGCGCAAAAGAACACCCGCGTTTTCAAACGATGTTTACCTCGTTCCCATGCGCCGCATCATGGCCCTTCAGTGAAGCCCCAAAGGGGGCGTCATCTCTATAGCCTAGGGCAACGCCCTAGGTTATGGATAGAAGAGATTTAGCCCTGAAAGGGCGACATAAAACACCATGCCGCCTTTTATTGCGCCCTTTCAGGGCTGGGTGGGCATCATCGACTAAACCCAGGGCGTTGCCCTGGGCTATAGGGATGCCGCCCCGTTGGGGCTAAAAACCCTTTAACTCATTCCCATACGCCTCATCACTGTCATTAAGTTAAGAAAAAAGACTTGCAGTTTAAGCGCTGAGCCTCCCCTCCTTGAAGGAGGGGATTGAGGGGTGGTGAGCAAAGGCATTCATTCCTTCATTCCTTGACAAAAAAATCGAAGGAAAGAAGCTCTCCATCCCCCCCCTCGCCCCCTCCTGCGAGGAGGGGGAATAAAATCAACGGCTTGCAATGCTCCTTGGCTTAACTTAATGGCAGTGATGCGTCGCAGTCGCATGGGAATGCCGTCTTGACCGCGTTGCGGTCAGTACCGATATATTTCAGTGGTGCTGGCGTATCGTGATGAAGATATGATAGGTTTTTGAAACCTATCAGGTTTGTCGCATCACTGATTTATTTTCCCTATATCAACAAAAAAACCCGCGAAATGCGGGTTTTTTTAGGCTTGAAGGTCGGTGAAATCGACTAATGCAAACCATTAATATAAGAAGCAACGGCTTGCGCTTCTTGATCAGACAAACGAGTAGCAATATCTTGCATCATAATGCCATGTGCATCACCCGGATGATTGCCCGCTTTATAACGGTTTAATTGGGTCAACACGTAAGCCGCATGTTGCCCACCTAGCCGTGGATAATTAGCTGCGGACATACCTAAACCACTAGGGCCGTGACAACTAATGCAAGCAGGCACTTTCTTATCCATCAGACCGCCGCGATAAATATCACCGCCAGCTTTCGCCAAATCCTCACTGGCAGCCCCTTGGCTCATGTCTTGACCCGCAAAATAAGTCGCTAAATCTAGCATGTCCTGTTCGCTTAAGTTCATCACCTGACCCGCCATGATAGCGTTTTGGCGCTTGTTGGCTTTGAAGGCTTCTAGTTGTTTTACAAAATAACTAGCGTGTTGCCCCGCAATTTTTGGAAAAACTGCCATATCAGGCGCACCAGGAGCCGGTTCTGCGCTATTTCCATCAGGCCCGTGACAGGCACCGCACACAGCCGCTTTAGCTTTACCAGCTTCTGCATTACCGTGCATGGCATGAGCATCGCCAGGGGCGGCCTCTTCTGCGTAAACGTTACTACCCATTAAGATACAAAGTGCAAGGGTTAATTTTTTCATTGCAAAAATCCACAGTTTCAGTCTGAAAGAATCAAATAGAGAGCGTTAGGAAATGAGATTAAACTTTCAGGTCATTGTTTTAAAACAAATTCAACCTTGTTTCCCAAGCAAGTAGCGATAATGCAGGTTTTCAATAAACGAGCACATAAGCGCATGATTATAGCAAAAACACTGGGAAATTTTGTGGTTTACATTGCATGGGCGCTTAGAGCCTATACGAAAACGGGATCATCGGCTGCAAATCCGCCCTTTTGGTCAGGTTTTCCGCTTTTTATCAACAAATAGCCCGCTATTCGCCTTAAAAAACCGAAAAACCTGCCTCAAAATGGCGAATTTTCGCTTCGCTTCCCCGTCTTCGTATAGGCTCTTAGAGTGCTCAACGTCCGCGCAAAAATAAACCATCTAAAGCCGACATATCTAATTGCACCCAAGTGGGACGACCATGATTGCATTGATTACTGCGTTCACTGGCTTCCATATCGCGCAACAAGGCATTCATTTCCTGCACACTCAATTGACGATGAGCACGCACTGAGGCATGGCACGCCATCGTGGCTAACATCTCATGCATTTGCGCTTGTAAACGATGGCTGTCGCCAAAGCGACAAATATCAGATACCACATCGCGCACTAATTGTTCTAAAGAACCTTTGCTCAATAAGCTAGGCACTTCACGCAACAACAAGGTGTTAAGGCTTAGACGCTCCAACTGCAAACCTAATTGAGTAAAAATCTCCGCGTGCTGTTCTGCGGCATCCGCCTCATGGGTGCTGACCGCAATACTCAACGGTACCAATAAAGTTTGGCATTCTAAGCTGTTTTGTTCGTAAGCCTGTTTTAAGCGTTCATAGGTGACGCGTTCATGTGCTGCGTGCATGTCCACCATGATTAAACCCTGGGTATTTTGCGCCAAAATATACACGCCATGTAATTGAGCCAGTGCATAACCCAAAGGCGGCATGTTGGCGGGTTCAGCTTCTATTGATGATGTGGTTTGGAGCGCGGGCGCGGCTGATTGAGGTATGGAAGGCAATAGCGGCGTATTTTGCAATAAATCAGCGGCGGCGGGCATCGCTGATACGGTAGAAGTCACCGCAGGCGACTGGGCCGCGCCATACATAGCCCCCATCGCTTCTGTGACTTGAGGCGGTGAGGTGTGGGATGGTTTTAGTTTGATGGGATTAGCGGGCGTGACCGCATTTTTACCCGGCGAAGTGCGTGCTAAATGTTCTTGCACGCTATGCCATAAAAAATCATGCACCCAACGTCCCTGTGCAAAACGCACTTCATGTTTAGTCGGATGAACATTCACATCAACTTGGTGAGGATCAATGTGCAGATACAGCACATACGCTGGGTGTCGCCCGCCATACAGCACGTCTTCATAAGCCTGTCGTAAGGCGTGTGTGATCACTTTGTCACGAATCACCCGCCCGTTGACAAAAAAATACTGCATATCCGGCTGAGCACGAGAAAACGTGGGTTGAGCCACCCATCCGGTTAAACTCAAGCCGTTTTGCTGACTGCTGACGGATAACACTTGCTGGGCAAATTCAATGCCGCACACGCTGCTTAAACGTTGCAATTTATCCGTTTCATTGCCAGCCGTGCGTAGCAACAGCGCTAATTTATTCTGATAATTCAAGCGCACCCGCAAATCAAAACGGCTTAAGCCAATCCGCCGCACGACTTCTTGAATATGATTCCATTCAGTTTTTTCAGTGCGCAAAAATTTACGCCGTGCCGGGGTGTTGTAAAACAAATCACGGACTTCAATGCTGGTACCGATGGGATGAGAAACAGGCTCAGGTGGGCGCAAAGGCGAATGCCCGCCGAGATTTAGATGAAAACCTTGCTGGGCTTGGCGAAAACGAGAACTCAAGTTCACTCGCGCCACCGAGGCAATACTGGCGAGTGCTTCGCCACGAAAACCTAGGCTATGAATGGCTTGTAAATCAGAGAGTTCAGTGATTTTACTGGTGGCGTGACGGCTGAGCGCTAAACCTAATTCTTCCTGGCGAATGCCGTGCCCATTATCGCGTACACGAATCAAGGCCACACCGCCTTGTTCAATATCAATATCAAGCTCAGTGCAGCCCGCATCTAAGCTGTTTTCAAGCAATTCTTTAATGACTGAAGCGGGGCGCTCAACCACTTCGCCAGCGGCGATTTGGTTGGCGACTTGCGGGGGAAGAAGATGAATCTGGGGAATGCCTGACATTACTCTGAAAAATCGTAATCCATATTATTAGTGGGTTCTTGAATATAATGGCCTTGAGCAAAATCCACTTCACATTGAAATAAAACCGCCAAGCTATTGGCATCTTCAACGGCTTCAGCAATGGTCATTTTGTCAAAGCTGTGGGCTAATTCTACAATTTGTCGAACCGCCGTTTGATGTTCCGTATTGCTGGATAATCCTTTCGCATAAGAAGAATCGATTTTGACATAATCAACGGGCAAGTGCTTTAACAAGGTTTCTGAGTTCAAACCCGTGCCAAAATGTTCAATGGCAGAATGACAGCCCATGCGTTTTAAATGCGTGGCAAAGGCTTTAGCATGTTTAATTTGACTAATCGCCGTGGCCTCACTAATTTCAATGGTCAAGCGCTCAGCAGAAATCTGTGTCGCTTTGAGCAATTTATTAATGAAGAGCAATAGACTTTCATCTTTCACAGCTTGATCGGAGAGTTTAATAAAGAAGCGGGTGTTTAGTTTTAATTGTTCTTGTTGTTTTAAGATACGTGCGGATTCTTTCAACACCCATTTGTCTAAATGAATACTGAGGTTTGATTTTTCAGCCGCCATGAATAAAGTACCGGGCGGTACAGGCTTGCCTTCTACATCCACCATACGCAGAAACACTTCGTAGACCACTTCTTCTTCACCGCGCAAACTCACAATAGGTTGATAAGCCAGATGTAAGCGTTTTTCTTCAATCGCGGTTTCAATCATCTTCGCAACATCTTGCAGATTGGCATCAACTCCACCACTTTTCACCGTGGCTTTATACACTTCAATGCGATTACCGCCACCTTTGAGCGCCGCTTTACAAGCCGCGTGCGCATCGCCCAACACACTTTGTGGCGTACCCGCAGAAGCCAAAACTTGGGCAATACCGATGCTGCATGTGGCGACCACCGATTGCTCATCGAGTTCTGTCACACAAGATTCGACGGTTTTACGTACTTTTTCAGCAAAGTGCTGAGCCGAAGCCATGTCCGTATCATGTAGTAAAAAGGTGAAAACATATTCACCAAAACGTGACAAAGTAGCATCGCCTGCGACTTCTTTTAAGGCTTTAGCCGTGGTTTTAATAATCGGATCACTACCACCAATGCCCACCCGTTCACGAATATCAGAATAATTGTCTAAAGCAATGTACAGCACAATGCTGCGCACATGGTTTTCCATGGCTTTGGCAATCGATTTCTCTATTAATTGAACAAAATGTTGACGGTTATATAATTCGGTGAGTTGATCGATTTTGCCATATTTTTCTTTGAGTTTTTTCTCAAGTTCTTTGTTGTCAGTTTGATCACGAATGATAATTTGAATACATTTTTCGTTATCATAAATCGCTTGGCTCACTTCCATTTTTAAACGAAATTTAAAACGTTTATTGTTTTGATTGCGCAGCCCCATTAACTCAATATCACGGTCTTCTTCATTTTCATCCGTCATATATTCACGCATGAAATCTTTAAACTTGTGATGGTCTTCCGGTGCTACCATGTCCATTACGGGTAGACCTTCGAGTTCTTCTAAATTGGCGGCACCAAACATATCTAAATAAGCCGGGTTGGCGTGAATATGCATACCATCATGTACATAACTAATGGCATCGCGGGAAGTTTCCAGCAACATTTTATTATGCAATTGGCTTTGTCGATACATTTGTTCAATGTGACGAAAATCTTTACGATTAAATAAATCGCCGAGTTCTTTTTTCACCGTATGCTGTAAGCATTGATCATGACCGCCAGGAATCACATGGCGCACGCCCGCTTCCATTAATGCGCCCATGCATTCAGCACTGAACTTATGGCATAACACGATAATAGGTATATCTTGATTGGAGGTTTTTACCAGTTCGCAGGCATTTTGGGCGGTAAAATCGCCCACTTCAGGTACCGATATAATTAAATCCCATTCCTGAGCACTCAGCGCTTCCTGTAGGTCTTCTGCATCTTCAACATGCTTGGGGCGAATGGGGTAACGTGCTTTGCGCAAACTATTCAGGATCACTTCAGCATCATTAGCAGATTCTTCAATCACGATGAGCCGAATAATATTGTCCTGTATCACAGAGGGGGTCTCCTTTAAATAGGCGGGGAATATGAACACACCGGAAAAGCTGATCTGTATCTACGGTCTTGCCGTTAGAGTCTATACGAAGATGGGGAGTCGAAGCGAAAATCCGCCATTTTGAGGCTGGTTTTTCGGTTTTTTAAGGCGAATAGCCAGCTATTTGTTGATAAAAAGCGGAAAACCTGGCCAAAAGGGCGGGTTTGCAGCCGATTATCCCATTTTCGTATAGGCTCTTAGAATCTATCTATCCGCGCAACCCGTCTAATAAAAAATGGTGGGAAAATCGCGCACAGTATACGATTTTTATATAAAAGATTTTGTAAAAAACATCGCTCACGGCAAAATATATCCAGCCCAAGGCCATCGTCTCCGAACGCTTGAGCCGCAATGAGCGCAACTGATTTAATGCAGACAAAATGAGGTATGGGCGAAATAACCACGTCATGTACCAGCCACTCCTACTACAAAAGACTTGTCCGGGCTTAAAACACCGACTGCAAAACAGCGGATATTGGCAGTTTTCCCCGTTCCTTTTCGTTAAATAGAATAACTATTCGCCTCAAATGAACGAAAAAAACCGCTCAATCCCGCTGCTTTTCGCTACGGTGTTTAAACCTGGGCAAGTCTAAAGACTTCACAATATGAGCCAGAAAGATTACGAGACAGAACATCTCATTCAACTCAAAACGGATGAGCAACAAAAATTTAATGCTGATGTGATTAAAACCGTGCGTTACCTCATTCGTCGTATGCAAGATGAACCTAAAAAACATTGGACACCCAATGCCATGGTGGGTTTATTAGATCAATTGATCGATGAAATTGAAGCGGGTATCACGGTGGAAGACATTGAGCGTAGCCGCGTGATTAAAGTCGGTGAACGCGCATTTAAGGCGGGTCAACAGCGTGCTGAAAATCCTTTTGATGCCAGTAGCAAAGAATATGGCTGGTGGGATAGCGGCTGGCATGACATAGAACGCCAGCACCAAGACGGCACGCAAATCCAAACGGGTCGTCAAAAAGAGGCCAAAAAAGTGGGGCGTTATTTAGTGCAAGCCATTATTGGTCAGCATCGACAAGAATGGAATGACACTTTGCACATGTGGATGGATGCGGGCAACGGCACACGTTTGCCTGAACTCGCGGAAGCTCAAATGTTAGCCAACAGCCTAAAACCCACCGTACCGGATGGCAAAATAGGCGTAGTGGATATACTGGCTAAATCCACCAAATAGAGTCTTCTAAGGCAAAAGCTTAAACTGCAAAGGTTGGCTGTCTGCGACTAAATCCAAGGTAACGGAGAGGCTTTGTCCGTCAATATCCAAAGCGGGGATATTCAGCCTTGAAGTGAGCATATCGTAGGACGCGACGGTGGGCGTGTTGTTATCAACCGCGCCAAAAGCACCATTTACGCCCACCAACACTTGCGGTGCACTTTCAAGTAATAACATTTGCACCGCAACCCGCCCGATACTATTTCCTTCGCTGATCACGTCTACCGCTGGCAAGCTGATGCTGTTATTGGCGGTATTAAAGGCGGCTTTATGGCTAAATTGCACGACAAAAGAGGCTTGCTCGCTGAGCTTCATCTCTAAAAACTGCCCGGCTTGCGCACGATTGACATCAAGCTTTAATGTGTTGCCGTCAATAATGTCAATGTTAATGTCGATACCATTAGAAAAACGTGAGCTGTAACCCGTCATGACTTGTAAATCGGCTGAAGGCGGCATATACACAACAAAGGTGCCTGCTTGTGCGGGTTGGATAAAATTTTCTCCTTGCGCAGCAGTGGTGATGACAGGTGCGCCTAAATCACGGGTGCAAAAATGCCAACTCAGCGTTTCTGTGTTGTCATTGGCGGTGTAGCTGGCTTCGACACGGTATTCAGTGTTCCATTCCAAGCGCTCTAAAGGATAAAGTGCAAATTCTAAGGCGCTGAATTTTTGATTGGGATCAGTGCGGCTATCCAATAAGCGGGTGGGGGCGATTTCTTGGTGATTGGCTTGTTTAAACACCCGAAAACTGTTTAAACCCACGCTAGAAAAGCTTAAAGGATTGAATTGAATGGAGATGGGATTACCCGCCACGCTCTTATCGGGCAGTGGGTCGGGGTCTTCTTCAAAAAAGGCAGGCGAAACATCGGTGGCATTGCGTGCAGGCCATACGACAATATTAGGATTTTGTCCGCGTACTTCATGAATGGTTTGATTGAATTCGGCTTCGGATATTCTCTGCGAGGCATTGGCACACACTTGAATGAAAAAACGATCCGTGATGACGGTGGAATCTTTGCCCGCCGCGCAGAAGTCATTTAAGCCTTGATTGCCAGTTTCGTAAACATAAGCGGTATGTTGAGGATCATCTAAAGTCGTTCGCGCAATGCCAATGCCGATTAATTGGTGATCGAAACTCAGAAAACCAAAGCGGTGGTAAATAGCGGTAAATAAGCCGTCGATAGAACTTAAGCTATTAACGCTTCCAGTGCTTAAGTTTTCGCCGATGGCACGGCTAGAAAATCCGGCAAAAATGGCGCGATCACTGGGTGCCGTTCCGGTAAAACCCGGCAAAGTGTTGTTTTCAAAATGTCCGCCTGCAAAATTATCCGTCAGGTAATTAGCGTGGTTGAAACTGGATAATTGCAACAGCGGATGAGGGGTAAAAGCGACCATATCGGCCTGTTGGCGCAAGGTATTGAGATAGGCATAGGCCCGATCTAGGTCAGATTGTGCAAAAACTCCGGCTTGGCTATTGAATGTTGATAGATTCGCCAATAAAACCACAGGCAGCATAAAGAGTAGCTTATATCGGCTGGATCGCATGGGTTTACCTCTTTTGAAGAATGAGCTTTCATTAGACTTGTCCGAGCTTAGAGCCTATACGAAGATGGGGAATCGAAGCGAAAATTCGCCATTTTGAGGCAAGTTTTTCGGTTTTTTAAGGCGAATAGCCAGCTATTTAACGAAAAAAAGCGGAAAACCTGGCCAAAAGGGCGGGTTTGCAGCCGATTATCCCGTTTTCGTATAGGCTCTTAAACGCCGTAGCGAAAAGCAGCGGGATTGAGCGGTTTTTTTCGTTCGTATGAAAAGCATAGTGATTCGTGTAACGAAAATAAACGGAGAAAAACGCCAATATCCGCTGTTTTGCAGTCGGTGTCTTAAGCCTGGACAAGTCTATTGATAGGGAGGACAAGCCTAAGTGCCCTACCAATTAACTAGGCCGAGCATGGTATCATAGGCCTTTGGTTGGATAGGTAACAAAACCTCGTTACTGCGCTGATAGCGGCTACCAACGGTATTATTCTGTCATAAAATGACTACAACCTCTTTCTCTTTAATAGGGACGTAAAATGAAATACACAGCATCATTTATGCAAACACTTTATGGGATCAGTTTAGCCCTATTTTATTTCAGCTTTTCCTCTGTGGCAGCGAAAGAACTGCCTGATTTTACTGAGCTAGTGGAGCAATATAGTCCCGCCGTTGTCAATATCAGCACCACCAACAAAAGCTCTTCAAGTTCGGATTCCTCCAATAAATTACGTGAATTACCCGATATTCCTGAAGACAGCCCCTTCCATGATTTCTTCCGTCGCTTCTTTGAAGAAGAAAACCGCAGTTTTAACTTTGATGATGGAGAACGTCGTCAAGCGACTTCTTTAGGTTCTGGCTTTATTATTTCCTCAGATGGCTATATTGCCACCAATAATCATGTAATTGATGGAGCTGATGAAATCATTGTACGTTTAAGTGATCGCCGTGAATTTGAAGCTGAAGTGATTGGTGCAGATAAACGCAGCGATATGGCGTTACTTAAAGTTAAAGCCGATCATTTACCCGTGGTTAAACTCGGTTCTTCCGCCAAACTGAAAGTCGGCGAATGGGTGCTGGCGATTGGCTCTCCCTTTGGTTTTGATCATTCCGTCACCGCCGGGATTGTCAGTGCCAAAGGTCGCAGCTTGCCCGAAGGCAACAGCAATTATGTGCCCTTTATTCAAACCGATGTCGCCATTAACCCTGGCAACTCTGGTGGCCCATTATTTAACTTAAAGGGTGAAGTGGTCGGCATTAATGCACAGATTTTCAGTCGCACGGGTGGCTTTATGGGTTTATCTTTTTCCATTCCGATTGATATTGCCAACAACATCATTGAACAATTGAAAAATAAAGGCAGTGTATCTCGCGGTTGGTTAGGCGTTTTGATTCAAGACGTGACCAGTGAATTAGCCGAGTCTTTCAATATGGATAAACCACGCGGTGCATTGATTGCTAAAGTCTATGACGGGCCGGCTAAAGAAGCAGGCTTTGAAGTTGGCGATGTGATTGTCAACTTTGATGGTCAACCTATTAAACGCTCATCAGAATTGCCGCCTGTGGTCGGTGCGACCTCTGTAGGCACTGCTGTAGAGGCTTTAATTATTCGCCAAGGCAAAGAAATGACATTGAAAGTCAGCGTCGGAGAATTGCCTTCTGAAGATGAATTAGAAATGACCAGCAATACCGGCAAACGCGGTGAAAAAGCCCACGCACTGGCTTTAACGATTGAAAATATCAGTAAAGAAGAGCGCAAAAAGCTGGATGTTGCAGAAGGCGGTGTATTAGTGCGCCGAGTAGAAAAAGGGCCCGCGAAAGAAGCAGGCATTCGTCCTGGCGACGTAGTGCTCATGCTCAATAGTGAGAAAATTGAAGATGCGGCGCATTTCAAAACTTTAGCCGCTGAACTCAAACCCGGCAGCGCCGTCCCTGTTCTCATTAACCGTCAAGGTTCACCGACTTTTCTGGTGATTCGGGTACCTGAAGAATGAGTCCTAGCGATGCCTCACTGACCTTATACACCCGCCAAGGCTGCCATCTCTGCGAAGAGATGGAGCAGGCGGTGGTCGCCCTGCAAGCCCAGCAGGGCTTTAGCCTTAATATTGTCGATATTGACGCTGACAGCTATTTACTCATGCGCTACAACGAACGTGTGCCCGTGTTGGCAGCGGGAGAGCAAGAACTCTGTCACTACCATTTCAACGAAAGCTTAGTGCTGGACTATTTCAAGCAAAAGCGCCATGCCGGTTAAATCACTCCCCGTCAAAGTATCCGGTCAAGGGTTTTATGACGTGAGCCAAGCCGCTCAGGCGATGGTACACGACACAGGCATCCTTGAAGGCTTATGCACTTTATTTATCCAGCATACTTCTGCCAGCCTAGTGATTCAGGAAAATGCTGATCCTGCGGTACGGCATGATTTACAACGCTGGATGAATCGCTTAGTGCCAGAAAATGATCGGCTGTATACGCACACCACTGAAGGCTCTGACGACATGCCTGCGCATATTAAATGCGCTTTAACCGCCACCAGTCTCTCCATTCCAATCTTAAATGGACGACTGGTGTTAGGAATTTGGCAGGGGATTTATTTGTGGGAACACCGCGTACACGCAGGGCAACGTTCCATCATTGTGCATATCGCGGGTGATGTAAATCCAGCGCTATAAGCGCTTGTTCAAAAGATATTTTCAGGAGAAGCACTCAGGTGTTACAAGGCATTAAGCAGTTAGCAAAAGACGGATTATGGGGGCTTGTGCGAGTATCCGGTTTACCCTGGCTGATTCGTGAAGTCTGGTGCCGTCATAAAGCAGGCATTGTCGTCTACCATGATCCTGAACCCGACTTGTTTAAACAACACCTCCGTTATTTACAGCAACATTATCATCTCATTCCTTTAGCGCAATTAGTTCAAGCTATTGAACAACAAGATTGGTCAACTATTCCTCCCAAAGCACTGGTCATCACCATTGACGACGGACACAAAGGCAATTACGCCTTGCTCGACACCATTCGCCAATATGCGCTCCAACCCACAGTCTTTGCTTGTAGTCATATCGTTGATACACAACGACATTTTTGGTGGATGAATGATGTTCCTGATTATCTCAGCCTCAAATCATTGTCGCGTGAAGACATGTTGCAACGCCTGCACACTCAAGTGGGTTACACGCCAGAAAAAAACTATCCTGATCGCCAAGCCCTCAACCGCCAAGAAATCTTAGAACTGCAAGCAGTAGGCGTTGATTTTCAAGCACATACTTGTTTTCATCCCATTTTGCCACGTTGCAATGCAGAAGACAGCCAACGAGAAATCAGCGACTGCAAACCACAGTTAGAAAGCTTACTCAAAGCCCCCGTAGAGCATTTTGCCTATCCCAATGGTGATTACAGTGAACGCGAAATAGACTTTCTTAAACAAGCCGGATTCAAATCCGCACGCAGCACAGCGTTTGGTTGGACGACTTTGACATCGAATCTCTACGCCTTAAAAATACTGGATATTAATGAACACGCCAGTCTCAATAAAGTCATTGCTCAATTAACCGGGATTTTTTACTGGTTAAAACCCAACGGCTAAAGGGCTTTAAATCATCATTCCCCCACCGCAAAAAGCACAGAGATATTCTCTGCGTCATCTCAATGAGTCATGAACCATGTCATCCCCCTCTTTACCTTTGAAATACATTCAAATAGAAACCACCACCACCTGTAATCAACGCTGTCATTTTTGTCCCGTCTCCGTCAGCAAACGACCTAAAGCCACTCTCTCATTAGAGGTGCTCGATAGCATTATTGGCGGCCTTAAAGATTATGATATAGATACCGTGTTTCTTAATGGTTTTAATGAACCCACTTTTGATAAAACTCTCATAGAAAAAGTCCAACACTTACGGGCAGCAGGATTCAAACTTCATCTCAATACCAATGGTTCCGGCTTAAACCCTGAACTCATTCACGCCTTATTAGACGCAGGCTTACAAGAAATCACGGTTAATCTGTCCACATTAGACGCGGCGCGTTATCAAACCAGTCGTGGCAGCCGGGATTTACCCAAAGTCATGGCGCATATTGAACACCTGTTAGAACAGATCGAAGACACCCGCGTTTATATACTCGCTTTAGGCGAGTTAAACGCCCAACACGCCGAAGATGTTAAAGCCCTGACCACACATTTTGAGCCATTAGGCGGACATATCGTGGTGTGCCCCATTGCTGATTTCGCGGGAAAAAACACCCAAGTATTGCAGCGCCGCTTACATCACTCACAATTGCGCGGATGCAGCAGTCAACGCCACCGCCAATGGCTGCATTTCACGCCCTCCGCACAAGCGATTTTGTGTTGCCAAGATTACGCAGAAGACTATCCCGTTGGTGATGTGCTCAAACAAACGCCCGCCGAGATTAACGGCAGCGAACGCTTTGAACAATTGCGCCGTTGGATAGAAGGCATCGAACCCGCCCCCGATGATTTTATTTGCCGCAGTTGCGTGTTTGCACTGGGAGAAGAAGATTATGCCGCCAGTATGCGAGCCTTTTTTTGTGCGCACTGCCAATTGCGCAGCACGCTCGGCGAATCCGCCAGTTGCCAGTATTGCGTAGTGAACGAATACCGCGCGTGAGCTTGTTCGTAGTGAGGGCTTTAGTTCTTAAAACATCCTTCCTCATTCTCACGCCCTAAGAGCCTTAGTCCAGTGTTCAATAACCGCCTAATTTAGAAGGTAATAGATGAGCCTCTCCCAATGTCATTTCGACGTTACAAATGAAGGCAGCGCATTGGGCGGAGGGCCCGCCTATCATCTGGGTGTCATGCTGAAGTGGTAGCGGTATGGCGACATGAACCGGATTCGCTCCCGTCGTCAATTAAAGCGCGAGGCGCAGTACCACATAGAACTGATGTGGTGATAGGAAGGCTTACAACCCAGTCATGCGGCGATGGCTCACTGTCGTAAGATCACCTGAGCGTGCTGAAAAGAACCCACCGGGACTGCGTACAACTGTGCCGTGAATTGAATGTATACGGTGATGCCGAAGTCGGTATTGACGGGACATTTATGCACGGTCATGCCAGCACAGTCAGTATTCAAGATAAACGGGACAAACAACGGGCAAAGCTTGGCTAGAAATAAGTTGACCCAGTAAGGCATCCAGAAAAAAGACAGCCAATGGCTGTGGAAATATACCTCGCCAGCGAAGGTATGCGCCGCATGTGAGTGATGCCAAAAATGCCCGTAAACCAATTGCTAACAAAGCCATTTAACGGAAGTTTTGACGTTCGCAAAGACTTCTTTTTGACGCTTGAAAATAGATTTAAGCGTGAGAAAAACGCGATGTTTTCGTTCACTTCACACGGTGTGCGTAGGGTGAGTTCAGTGAATACCTCTGCCACAATCCCTCTAAGAAACAAGATGAATCTGACTATACGTCCATTAGAGCGACCATTGGGCTTGCTAAATAGCGCTTGAAAGTCTACTTTTCTAGCACTTGGCAAACCTAAAAAGGATGTGAATATGCAAACCTTTCCTGAATATATAAAAGACATACCCAATATTGCCGGACAAGAGGACATCATTGAAAAAACCTTGGCTGATGCCCAAGGCAAACCCGTCTTTTTACACGACAGCGGCATTGACTTTAGCCGCGTAAAAAGCGCCTGTGCCGTGGCTTTACACATGCATCAACCGCTGATTCCTGCGGGCGGGCATGACCTGCGCACAGCAGAAATTATCAGCAATCTCCAATACATGATGAATAATCCTGGGATTGGCGATAACCACAACGCCTCGGTGTTTGAATGGTGCTACAAGCGCATGGGGGAATTCATTCCGCAGTTAATGGGCGAAGGCAAACAACCGCGAATCATGCTGGAATACTCCGGTACTTTGTTGCATGGTCTGCGCAAAATGGGCGCAAACAATGTACTCGATGCTCTGAAAACCATTACCACCGATCATAACTGCCGCCGAGGTGTGGAATGGTTGGGCTGCCCTTGGGGACATGCTGTAGCACCGTCTACGCCGGTGCAGGATTTCCGTTTACATGTCAAAGCGTGGCAACATCATTTTGCGGGTCTTTTTGGTCTTGAAGCCCTGAGCCGCGTGCGTGGATTTTCGCCTTCAGAAATGGCGCTGCCTAATCACCCTGACATTGCCTATGCCTTTGTTAAAACGCTTAAAGATTGCGGTTATCAATGGGTTTTGGTGCAAGAACACAGCATCGAAAATCCTGAAAATGGTTGGAGTCCTGAGCGCAAACACTTGCCGCACCGTCTGGTGTGTACGAACTCAGAAGGTGAGACCACAGAGATTATTGCGGTGATTAAGACCCAAGGTTCAGACACCAAATTAGTGGCGCAAATGCAGCCTTATTTTGAAGCCAAAAGTCTGTCTCGTTGGGACTTAGCGGGTCAATCGGTACCGCCTCTGGTGACTCAGATTGCAGATGGAGAAAATGGTGGCGTGATGATGAATGAATTTCCGCCTAAATTCATCGAAGTGGTGCGCGAAGCTGCGCATTCCGAGACACCTTTAATGAATGTGACGGAATATCTTGAATACTTGTTTAATATGGGTATCACTGAGCAAGACCTGCCTGTGGCTCAACCCGTTAAACAAAAACAAATCTGGGATCATTTCAAACCCGGCGAGGGCAGTGAAAAACTCAATAAAGTCATTGAAGAGATTAAGCAGTCTGACCACCAGTTTCATATGGATGGCGGTAGTTGGACTAATGATATTTCTTGGGTACAAGGTTATGACAATGTGTTAGGGCCTATGGAAAAAGCCAGTTCTTTATTTAATGAAAAAGTGCTGAGTCAGAACATGCCCACCGATGAATATCGCTATTTGAATGCCTTGTTTCATTTAATGTCTTCGCAGACCAGTTGTTATCGTTATTGGGGACAAGGTTTGTGGACGGATTATGGGCGAGAAATTTGCCGCCGTGCTCAAGATGTTGTGCATTACGATTATTAGACTTATCCAGGTTTAAACGCCGTAGCAAAAACCGGATAAATCTATTGATCAAGACGGCCAGTCCTTGAAGGACTGGTCGTCTTGAGTTTAGCTATACATGGCTTTATTTTTTCACAGCACTACTCAAGCTAAAGGTGGCAGTGGGAGCACTGCTTTTAAGTTGAAGTGTTACTTCGTAAGACACGCTTTGATCGGGAGAGGTCTCTACGTTAAGACAAGGAATGTTTAACACCCCATCCTTATAACTAGGCTCCGCTTGATTTATAATATTCAACACCTGACTAAAGAAACCTGAACCAGTGCTGCTTTGGTTTAAGGTATAAGCCACAGCCCTTTGTTGTTTAATATCAACATATAAATACGTGTTCCAAAAACCAGGGTGATAAAAAGCGACGGGTTCGCCGTCTTTCATGATGACAGAAGCGCCTAGACCAATGGATAGCGAGCCATTAGGTGTGAGCATTAAATCCCAAAGACTTTGATCCTTAAATAGCTTGCCATTATTTAATGCCAAACCCAATTGAACTAAATCACCCGTCGTTGTAATAAATCCACCATCAGCAAATTCAAAGCTCGGATGTACTTGATTAATATCATAGCTATCCACATAGCTGTGTAAAATTTCTATGTTTTCAGGTTTTTCATGCGCTTCATCAAATGTATGATGTAAACCCAGCGGTTCTAATACCTGTTCTCGTACCACTTGGTGATAAGCTTTCCCCATCGCCGCTTCAATGATTAATCCCAATATCATATAATTCGTAGAAGCATAGCCTTGTCTACTTCCTGGTGGAAATGAAGGTGTGAGTGCTATCGCATATTCTAATAATGCTTCAGGACTTCTGACTTGTTCTGGATTACTTTGTAAATCAAAGATGAATGATGGATGGTCAGTTGTATCAGGCAAGCCCGTGGTATGAGAGAGTAACTGTTGAATAGTAATACTTGAACCGTAATTGGTGCCTTGATAAACATGCAACCGATCCACTAATGACAATGAAAGATGTTGTTCAAGAGTATCCTCTAAATCCAGCATCCCTTCTTCCACCAACTTTAATACCGTTGCGGCTGTCAACAGTTTTGCTACACTGGCTGTACGAAAGTAAGCCTCCTTAGTCGCAGGGGTTGAATCAGTCAAAGATATTTGACCTTTAACACCCGCATACATCACACCGAATTGATCTTCTACTTGCAATGCCACACTAGGGATATTGCTTTTCGACACCCAGGTATCTAACACATCATTTAACAATGCTCTTTTATCACAACTACCCGCATATACGATGCTGGTATACATCGATAAAACAAATGATAAAGTCATTAACCAATAACGATAGGGTTTCATGTGCATAAGCTCCTTGAGCGATACTCTTCTGAAGAAAACCGGGTAATCTATTATAGAATTTAGATAGAATCAATCATTAAAATGTGTCACCTCTCAATGCCTCATGACAACTTCACTAGACCTGACAGGCCTATATGTGTCTTTATGCAAAAAAATAGAATGGAAATAATTCACTTTATTACAAATATTTTCTGATGTACTCCAGCCATCTATTTCAATCCATTGAAGACAATACAAAAGAACATCAGTCCGCATAAATCAGATGAGTTTTCTATATATAAAGTACATCATTTGTAGGCTTGCGATATAGCCAAACCCAAGACTGCCAGTCCTTGAAGGACTGGCAGTCTTAACAACTGATGTCTTTTGCTATATGTATTGTGATGTTTAAATTATTCATAATCACCGCTTTTATCCGCCATTAATCTGATACAGCGTAGCTTCTGAGTCATACATACCGCTCGTATCTGCCACGCTGCGAATGCCGCGTAACAGCGTTTTAAGACGACCCGCATCGCTGACGGCAAAGCCTGCGACGGCATAGTGTGAGACATAAGGTGTGGGTTTGAAGCGGGTTTTCGGTTTTTTTCGTTAAATAACCTGTTATTCGCCTCATCAACTCTCCCTCTTATTAAGTTTTAACTATAGACTTTTTATGGCTTTTTATGACAAAATGTGACCATTAAAAACCTTTTTCGCTCAAGGCTATTTCTAGCCATTTTCAACATACATTCAGAATCTTAAATATAAAAGCCTGTGCGTTAAAAAGCTATCACATCGTGTCACATTAGAGGTTTATGCCATGCGCAACATTTTGTCACTCATTATATTACTATCGACCCTGGTATCGGTTCATGCGGCTGAGTTCAGCGGCAAGAAGGTCCTACACATCAATTCTTATCATCAAGGTTACGCTTGGAGCGATGGGATAGAGGACGGCGTGAAAAAGATTCTGCTGTCTAAAGGTGTTGAGCTTAAATTTCATCGTATGAATACGAAACACAACGCCAGCCCTGAGTTTCTCAAAGCCGCTGGTTTAAAAGCTAAAGCTGACATCGACGCTTTTCAGCCTGATGTGGTGATTGTCGCTGATGACAATGCGACTCAATATGTGCTCATGACACATTACCGCAATGCTTCGCTTCCCTTTGTATTTTGCGGGGTCAATTGGGAGGCTGCTGGATATGGATTGCCCTACTCAAATACCACAGGCATTCTCGAAGTGGGTTTAGAAAAGGGGGCTATCAAATATCTGGGTAAATATGCGCAAGGCCAGCGAGTCGGTTTACTGGCCAGCAATACCATCACTAATCGCAGAAACCATCAATATCACACGGAAAAGCTGGGCATTCATTATCATCAAACTCACCTAGTGGATAATTTTTCAGCCTGGAAAGCCGCTTTCCTAGCCTTACAAAACGATGCTGATTTAATCATCATGCCCGAATATGCCAGCATGGCTGATTGGAATCAGCAAGAAGCTGAAGCTTTTGTGTTGAAACATACCCGCATTCCGGCTGCGGCTATGCAAGAAGAAATCGCTCATTTAGCCCTAATTGGTGTGACTAAATCGCCCACTGAACAAGGCATATGGGCGGCGCGTGCAGTGCTGAAAATCCTTGCAGGTACGGCACCGAATGACATTGCAATGGCTAAAAACAAAATCAATCATGTGCGTCGCAATCAGGTGTTAGCGCAGCATTTGGGGATTCAATTTGGGGAATTGTGAGTGGTGAAACTCTAGTCATGTTATCTCACACCTATCACTGATGTATTCATTGTAAAATAAGCCAAACACACAAAAGTCTGCGTCAAACGCGCTGGCTTTTGTGTCACTTCCCCATTCTCCAATTCTCCTCATTGAAAGGCTTTTATCATGAAACATCAGCATGTTTATTCCGCATCCCTTATCTCTTCTTTGTGCTTGTATGGGTTGCTGTTATTAGCACCTCATGCGTGGTCTGCGCCGGCTTTTTTAGTCGATAGCGATTGGCTGGGTGAGCATATAAATGACGACAACCTCGTGGTGCTAGAAGTACGCTATCACCCACATCGTTATTTCACCGTGGGTCATATTGAAGGTGCGATACAAGTGCAACGCTTTAAGGATTTGGGCGATAACTCTGCTGCGGTGTTGATGCGTTTTCCTGAGCAGGCCGACTTTCAACAACGCTTGCGAGCTTGGGGAGTCAACGATGATTCCACCATCGTGCTGTATGACGATGCCCGCACTGCATTGGCTTCGCGCTTGTATTTTCTGTTGGCCTTGTATGGTTTTAACTTAGATCAAGTCAAGGTGTTGAATGGCGGTACGCTGGATTGGACGGCCTTTGAAGAGTTAAGCCAAGAAGCCGTGACACCGACTCCAGGGACGGTGCAGTTAAAACCCGCAAATCCTGGTTTATTGGTGGAATGGACGCAAGTGTATGACGATGTGGTCTCGCGTCGTGATGCGAATACCCTGTTATTGGATGCGCGTCCGGCTGAACAATACACCGGGCAAGTGGTGAATCATGCGGTGCGCGGCGGACATATTCCGGGGGCGATTAACGTCGTGAGTTTAGATGGCACGGATGCGCAATCACAACGCTGGTTAGGTGACACGGCTTTGAAGACGTTGTATCAAGACATCCCCAAAAATAAGCGCATTTATGTGTACTGTCATGACGGTTTTCGCATGACTTTGACTTATATACAATTGAAATATTTAGGTTATAAAGATGTGCGCCTGTACAACGGCGGTTGGGGTCACTGGGGGAATGCCTTGAGCTTGCCCGTGGTGGAAGGCTCAAGCGCTTTTGATGAAGCGTTTTCTTTGTAGCCAACGATAAAAACAAACACAATAGACTTGGTTGGGGTTTAAGCCGTTAGCCTCCCCTCCCTCAAGGAGGGGATTGAGGAAACATCATACAAGCTTACTTAATGGGGTAAGACAACCCCATTCATAGGAGTAAAATTTGAGAAAATACGGTCTTAAGTTCATTAGCGATGAGGATTTATTTAACCATACAAAGGACACTGTTGAAAAATATAGATTTAAAGTTAATCTTGCCCAGTTCAATAAAAATCTCATTGATCCCATTAAGCTCACTTTTGATTCAAAAATCTATGATAGAAATATTGAAGATGTGATTGAGAATGAAATTGCTAGGCAAATAGATAAATCCAATACCAATCACATAGGCTATTTTCATCAAAATATTTTTAATTACATTGGTAGTGATTGGAGTGTGCCAGAAAAAGGATATGACGTTGTTAATTTGAATAATCATTATTATGTGGAAATGAAAAATAAACATAATACTATGAACTCATCAGCTTCTCAGAAAACATATATGAGGATGCAAAATACGCTATTAAATATCCCAGATGCCACTTGTATGTTGGTAGAAGTGATAGCTCATCATAGTCAAAATATCACTTGGAATATAAGCTTAGATGGTATTTCCGTTTCTAATGAAAAAATAAGGCGGGTTTCAATTGATAAATTTTATGAACTGGTGACAGGAGATAGAATAGCGTTTAAATCACTTTGTGAAAAATTGCCTCAAGTGATTGAAGATGTTGTTACTAAGGTAAAGTTAGACAGTCAATCCAATACTGTTTTTGCAGAGCTAGAAAAAATATCCCCTCATTTACTTAAAAGCCTCTATTTACTATCTTTTGAAAGATATGAAGGGTTTGGTGATTTTAATGTCTAAAGACACTGTTTCCGAATCATTGTTAGCAGATATTATGTCTGTATCCAAAAGAACCGTCGAAAGTTGGAAAAAAAATGGCAAAATAAAACCCTTGAAAAATGGGCGCTATGTTCTATCCGACTTGAAACGGTTCCCTCAAATTAAAGCCATGCTGGAATCTCATTGGATTGAAGAACAAAAAATAAAACCTATCAGACAATACAATTCCATTGAATTGTTTGCTGGTGCAGGCGGATTAGCCATAGGTTTAGAAAAAGCGGGGTTTAATGCCGTAGCATTGAATGAAATAGATAAAAATGCGTGCGCCACATTAAGAAAAAATCGCCCTCATTGGAATGTCCTTGAGGGCGACATTAGCCAGATTGATTTTACTGTGTATAAAGAGATAGATTTTTTATCAGGCGGATTTCCGTGCCAAGCATTTTCTTATGCGGGTAATAAGTTGGGGTTTGAAGACACAAGAGGTACTTTGTTTTTTGAGTTTGCTAGAGCGATTAAAGAAATAAAGCCTAAAGTGTTTCTAGGTGAAAATGTAAGAGGGCTATTAACCCATGATAATGGAAAAACATTAGCTGCAATTAAATCAGTGATTCAAGAAATAGGTTATACCTTAATTGAACCCAAAGTATTAAAAGCTATTTTCTATCGCGTGCCGCAAAAAAGAGAACGTTTATTTCTTGTTTGTATTCGCAATGATCTCATTAAACAAGCTCATTTTGAATGGCCGCAGCCTTTTAATCGAGTTTTAACTTTAAAAGATGCTCTGAAGAAAGGGGTTTTATATGATTCAGATTGTCCTCAATCCCAAGGACAAGTGTACCCTGAACGGAAAAAGCAGGTTTTGTCTATGGTGCCTCCTGGCGGTTGTTGGGTAGACCTGCCTGATGATGTGCAACGGGAATATATGCAAAAAAGTTATTTTATGGGAGGCGGCAAGACGGGAATGGCTAGAAGATTGTCTTATGATAGTCCTAGTTTAACTTTAACCTGTGCACCTGCTCAAAAACAAACTGAACGGTGTCACCCTGAAGAAACGAGACCTTTAAATATTAGAGAGTATGCCAGAATTCAAACCTTTCCTGATGAATGGACATTCATGGGTTCAGTCAGTAGTCAATATAAACAAATTGGAAATGCTGTACCTGTCAATCTGGCTCATGCGATGGGACATAAATTAGTGGCATTGCTCAATAGCATTGAAATAGAAACGGCAGAAAATAAATAGGTAGAAACAAAAGACAGCACAGCCAAACAAATGAGTCTAAGTGATGCGACGCATGGGAATGAGTTCTGTTGAAATAACATAAGTCCGTTTGTGCCTTTTGTATCTTTCGTGCCGCTAGGGTTCATTTTATTGAACTCACAAGCTTCGACCCTCTCGGTTAATCGTGTGCAGACACTGACTCAGCAGAATACCGCTCTACGCGGTTGCGCCCCGCGTGTTTGGCTTGATACAAAGCTTCATCGGCATGGCGAATCAGCTCATCCATGTTGCTTTGATACGGTGGCATAGCTGCAATGCCCGCACTGAAGGTGCAAGAAAAACGCTGGTTTTGATGGACATGAATAATGCTGGCGAAACGCTCGCGTAATTCATTCACCACGTTCATCGCTGCCTCCACATCCGTATCAGGAAAAATCACCGCAAATTCCTCCCCGCCATAACGCCCAATCAGATCAGATTTGCGCAAGCGTTGTGACAGCAAACGAGAAATGCTTTTAATCACTCGATCTCCAGTGGGATGTCCATACGTATCATTGACGGATTTGAAATGATCGAGGTCTACAATGGCAAAACTTAAATGCCCTGTCTGTTGCCGTTGAAGGCGACTGATTTCAGTCTCTAAATAGGTTTTAATGGTAGCGTGATTAAGCAACCCGGTCAGACTATCACGGTTCATTAAAGAACGAATGTTGCGAAAACGTTCAGCTCGAATGGATACCGCCGCCACTAAATCTTCATTACTAATCGGCTTTTCTAAAAAATCATCGCCGCCCAAGCGCATCGCATTCAACTGACAATCATGATTTGATTCAGTGGATAAATATACGATGGGTATGCTGGTAAATTCTTCTTTTTGACGAATCACTTTTGCCGCCTCCCCTCCTGAACAATGCGGCATGTTTAAATCCATCAAAATCAATTCAGGTTTGAAATCGTATAAGGGTTCAAACAAGCGATTGGCATCAGTGACGACTTGTGTACTCATCCCGGCATGAGTGAGTGCCAGCGCATATTGTTCAGCCAACAGCGCCATATCATCCACCACCAGCACTCGAAAAGGAGCACGTTCATGGGTTCGTGTGAGCATATCAAGACGGTCTAATAATTCACTAAAATCAATGGGTTTTACTAAGTAGGCTTGTCCTCCACCGCGCACCGCTGCCAATCGTGCATCCCAATCATCGCGCATTGAAATAAAAATCAGCGGAATTTTTTGTGCCGAAAAATGATGGAAGTGTTGTGCCAGTGCGGTTCCCGCCAGTTCACCTTCAGGCAATTGCACATCAATAATCATCGCCGTCGGTAGCTGCTGTTGAACTTTCTCCAGGGCTGTGGTGGCATCATGAAAAGTCTCGACTTGATAACCAAAAAAACACAGTTGTTGACGGATTTCTTCGGCTAAATGTTTGTCATCTTCCACCACATAAATTAAATATTCAGGACGAGAAGGTTCGGGTTCGGAGGCGGGAGAAATATTGGTATCTGGGACGATAACTTCTGGGCCTTTTTCAACTTGTTTTTGAAGTTCAATAAAGGCTGATTCAATCTCTTGTTCTTGCGTATCAGAAAGCTTATCAGTGGTTAAAGCGAACAGATATTGCTCCAGTAAACGGGCTTGCTCGCTGAGCTGAGAAAAATGAAAAGTACCTGCCGAACCCGCCAAGCTATGTACTAAGCGTTTCACCGCTTCAACATCATCTGCCTGATATTGAGTTTTCCAAGCTTGCCAGTGCTGTTGTATTTGGGTCAACTTATTCGGCAATTGTTGAATATATTTCTGTTGCAATTGATAAAACTTATTCGCTTTATGAGGCGCATCACCCATGATGTTGCTCCCAAATACTGCGGATTTGATGCGGCAGTTGCATTGAATCAAACGGCTTCGCTATCACATCGACAGCCCCTAATGATTTAAAGTGTTCAATTTCTTTAGGTTGTACTTTAGCGGTAAAAAAAATCACGGGCGTGTGTTCAAAACTCGGTAATTGGCGTAATTGCTTTAAGGTGCTAGGCCCATCTAACCCTGGCATCATGACATCTAATAAAATTAAATCCGGTTTGAACTCGGTGATGCGATCTAATGCTTCTTGCCCAGAGGCACACAGTAGCAGTTCAAAGCCTTCATCCTCTAAAGAAAACTCAGCAATTTCACGAATATCCTCTTCATCATCAACATATAATAGTTTTATGTCAGACATGTTAATTCTCCTTGCAACGATTTAAGGTGGACTTAATGGTTTTCACCAACTCTTCATTGCTGGTTTTTGATTTAGTTAAAGCAGATGCTATTTTATCACGCGCTACATCAGCTGTGTCTGCTGAGAACACCACAACAGGAAGGTGCTTTTGCTGGGCTTCTTCCAATAACTCTAAACCTGAGCCATCGGGTAGATTCAAATCTAAGATTACCAAATCATAATCAGGGTTTTCCATCTTTATGCGTGCTTGTTTTAAACTCATGGCATAATCAATATCTGCGGTTTCTTCCAGCAATAATGTCACCAACTGCAAAATATCAGGGTTATCTTCAATGTGTAATACCTTCACTCGCTGACTACCACGTAAAACACCATTCACCGTATTGAATAGACGCACATTATCTATGGGTTTTTGTAACCAATCCACCACCATCAAAGCATCTCCTTTGAATTGGGTACGGTTTTTTTCAGCTTGTCCTGAAATAATAATCACGGGTAAAGTTTCGGTGCTTTTAATCGTGCGCAGTTCACGGAGAAATTCAATGCCATCCGCATCGGGTAACGTTAAATCCAATAACAACAAGCGGTAATCATTTTCACTCAACAAGGTTTTTGCACTACTGGCAGTAGTGGCAATATCACAAAACAAACCTTCTTGTTCTAGCAAATGGGACAATACAAAAGAGACATCCGCATTATCTTCACAAATCAAGACTTGTGCGGGCCCCGCATCATGTGTATTGACATGTAATACTTCATGCCACCGCGGTAAAGTGAAATAAAATTCCGTGCCGGGTTCATCATCAATACTTTGATAATCAATGTGCCCATCGTGGCGTTCAATAATCGCTTTGACGATACTTAAACCCAATCCTGTACCGCCTTTTTCACGCGAATCCGAGCTATCAGCTTGCGCAAAACGCTGAAAAATCTGCCCTCGAAAAGCCTCTGGAATCCCCGCCCCATAATCGCGTACCGACACGCGGTAACGATTATTCTCTTCTTGTACTGAAATATCCACAGTCCCCGTCGGTGATGAATATTTGATAGCGTTAGACATCAGGTTAGTAAACACCTGTAATAAACGGTGCGCATCGCCCCAAATCACCGCTTGCGAGAGCGTGCTGTTGAAATGTAACTGCACATTATATTTGTGGGCATAGCCTTCATTGGCTTCCAAGGCTTGATGCGACAGACTGAGTAAATCCTGTGCAGAAAATTCAAATTCTAAACATCCCGATTCAATTTTTTCTAAATCTAAAATATCGTTGATTAACAAAGTAAGCCGTTCGCTATTACGCTGTGCGGTTTCTAACAAACGCACTACTTTAGGTGGCAAACCTTCACGCGCCTTGCCGAGCACTAAATCCAGCGAGCCTCGAATAGACGTGAGCGGGGTGCGTAATTCATGACTCACGGTAGAGACAAATTCGCTTTTCATGCGATCTACTTTTTTGCGTTCGCTAATATCTCGCACCACGCCGACAAAATAGCGGCGACTGCCTTGCCACATTTCAGACACCGCCAATTCCATCGGAAATTCATGGCCATTTTGATGGCGACCCATGACTTCACGCCCAATGCCTATGACTTTAGCCTCACCTGTTTGGCAATAATCATAAAGATAAGCATCATGCTCACGCGCATAATTGTCCGGCATTAATTGTTTAACATTTTTTCCGATTAACTGATGTGCCGGGTAGCCAAAGATTTTTTCCGTAGCCGGATTCACGCTCAGTACCTTGCCTTGCTCATCAATAGTGACAATCCCATCCACCACCGTATCGAGCACCGCTTGCAAGTGCGATTTATGTTCATTAATCGCTTCCATCGCTTGACGCATCGACATTTGTTGCAATTCTTGC
This sequence comes from Thiotrichales bacterium, assembly GCA_016744475.1. Classification (GTDB taxonomy): domain Bacteria; phylum Pseudomonadota; class Gammaproteobacteria; order Beggiatoales; family Beggiatoaceae; genus BB31. Next base: position 25,880 of record JADGEH010000044.1, read on the forward strand.
TCAACGCAATTGGCCAAATCACGTAAGGTCTCAAATTCCACGGGGCTTAATTCACGCGCTTGAGTGTCGATCAGACATAAAGTGCCGACACGAAAACCTTGCACACTGCTCAAAGGTGCACCCGCATAAAAACGAATATGGGGCGCCTCTGTGACCAAGGGGTTATCAAAAAAGCGCGGGTCTTCTAAAGCATTCGGCACATATAAAATATCTTCGCTTAAGATGGCATGTCCGCAAAAAGAAATATTGCGCGGTGTTTCTATCGCAGACAAACCTTGACGTGATTTAAACCACTGGCGTGCAGCATCCACCAAACTCACCAGCACAATTGGCACTTTAAAATGCCGCTGGGCAATCCGGGTTAAACGATCAAAGCGCTCTTCGCTGCTCGTATCCAGCACATTAAGCTCACATAAAGCGTGCAGGCGTTGTTTTTCATTTCTGGGAAAAGAGGGGGTTTGCATGGCTAATTCCTCGCTGTTGAATGGAGACTATAGCTCAACGGCTCGGTTTTTTGGGTGAAAGAATGCTGGATGCTAACGTTAGGTAAAGGCTTCTTATTTGAATTGACATATAGCAAAATAACATTAGTTGTTAAGACAGCCAGTCCTTGAAGGACTGGCTGTCTTGAGTTTGTCTATAAAATCCATTTGAGTTCTATTATGTTAGAGTTCTGAAGTATGGATATTTCAGAAAAAGATCGCGTAGGGCGGATGACGGTGCGTCTTTTTGCACCCTAGGCGGGTCGGCTTTTGTAAAGCCGATCCGAATGTTTCAAACAACTTCAAATATACCCAAAACGTGACCCGCGAGGCGTTGACCTGCAAGTAAAAACCACCTGCTTTCAGCCGTTTTCGTAGGGTTTGCGCCGAGTTTGTCGGCGCGAACGCGGGGAGTGTTATGTTGATGTATCGAGCGCGTGCGCACCCTACCTGGCTTATCCGCCCTACGCGAGCTTACGGATTCCAATAAATAACGCTGCTCAACTTACCTTCAATAAGAAAATCCTTTTTATTTTCATCTAGTGATATAGAGTAGTATATAGCTAAAGTACATCATTTATAGGCTTGCGATAGAGCCAAAACCAAGGCTGCCAGTCCTTGAAGGACTGGCAGCCTTAACAACTGATATATTTTAGCTATAGTCGGTCTGGAAAAGCTTTTTTTCTTTTGCTTTTTGTTTCGCAAACAACTGAATTAGATTCTTTTATATAAGAAACAGGGCAGCATTTTTTAATTTATTATACTTATTCTTCATCAAAAGGCTTCTTGATTTACTTAGTGCAAATTGTCTTAACTCATTAAAATAATACAAGTAATAATTGCCGCTCTTCCAATGAACACAAAGCAGTTTATTTTTTAATTCAACCCAAGCAATTGGAGCAAGATATTTCAAACGGGTTTCATACGTAGCTTTTTTTCAAAATCATAATATGAGAGATAATCATCTGGGTTCAGGAAGAATAATTTGTTATTTCCATGAATAAAGCTAAAATTTGAATCTCCAGTACCTATCTGTACAGAATTGGTTATTTTTGATTGAGTATATTCTGATATGAAAATTGGGTCACCTTCATTTCGCACGGTAGATTCTCCGTAATATATAATTTTATCGGCTAAAAATTTAACTCGACTTCCTGATGCCAAAGTTTTTTTAGAAGCATTAGACTTGGACAAGTCTATTAATTAATGTTACACAAAGGCTCAATTCAGCGTTTTAAAAAATTTAAACGCTGAAAAACGGGGAAGTATCACTTGTTTCATATTGTATGTGGAAAGTGAGTCATTAACCCTCCTTCCTTCCACCTATTTTCTTTTACGATGCTTCCACAGGGATAGAAATCCAGTGTTCTAACCAACTGCCTAGGCGTTGTAATTGATCGGCACTGCACAATTGCACGCCTAAATCTTTGGCGCGTTGGCGATCCCAGGTCGATAAGGGCTGATAGCTGACCAATAAAGGTTGAGTGTGCACATCGCCGAGTAAGCCTTTTAAGGTGTCTAATTTATACAAAGCATCAGCACCGTGGGTGTCGAATTGTTCCGGATCGGCTTTGGCCTGAAAACGCTTGGTTTTGCATTCGATAATGTACAAATGGTTGTTGCACAAAAAGGCCACGTCTAATTCGTTTTTCACCGCATGTCCACCACTATCGCGCAAAATTTCTACGCTGCGTCCAATGTCTTGGATTTTAGGAATGCGGGTGCGCAGGCCGTAAATTAAGCCAAACACATGGCTTTCTAGCCAGCCGCCGTTGGCAAAAAATCGCGCATCTTCGTCGGGGAAATATAAGCGCCCACGGCGGAATTCTAAGATATTTTCGTTTTCTAACGCACTGAGCAAATGGGTTAAAGCGTCCCAGCGTAATTGTCGGTCGGTGAGTTCTGGCGAGACTAAACTGCCTTCTGCTTGTTGAGCTAACCAATTTAAGGCGCTTAAGGGCTTGGCTAAATCCTGGGCTTCGCGGATTAAGGCATCGGTTAAGCGGCGCAATGGGGGTTTTACGCCGGTGCGTGCGCCGATGCTGCCGAGTTCTGCACCGTGAGCGCGTAAAAAAGACGGCAATTTGATGCGGTCTGCCACATTAAAGCTGGGCAGTGTGCGGTCGTGCAGCCAGTTCACTTCGTCGGTGTGAGGATGGACGAAAAAAATCGGGCAGCCAAATTCACGAAAAATTTCATACGCCGCCATGTTCATGGGGCGAGTGCCGCCACTGGCATTGAGGGCTAAATCATCGTCTTCGCGGGCTACGAGTAAATCCAATAAACGATCTCGCAGGCTATCGAGTTGCCAGATGTCATTGACGAGCCAGTGGGTGACTTTGATGCCCGCCGGTTTTAACACCGCTGCTAAACTGTCAGCGCGGTATTGTTGCTCGGCGTTGTGTACCAAGATGACTTCTTCGGGTTGGAAAGCGGGGTCTAAAGCGGGGGTGACATTCGCTGTAGCGGTGTTGTACAACAAACAGACATGGACTTTCGGTTTCAATGGCATGATTCGCTCCTTAATTTGCGTCAGCTCAGTTATTATACGCAGGCAATAGTCTGTTGAGTGTATAGTTCTGCTGCTCTACGCCTCATCCCGCCTTTTCTCTCTCTGTTTAGTGAGTAGACTGGTCCAGGCTTAAGACACCGACTGCAAAACAGCGGATATTGGCGGTTTTCCCCGTTCCTTTTCGTTAAATAAAATGACTATTCGCCTCAAACGAACGAAAAAAACTGCTCAATCCCGCTGCTTTTCGCTACGGCGGCTTAAACCTGGACAAGTCTAGTGTTCATGAATCTATTTAAAAATTCCCTGTATTTACGTTTACTCCGTTACGTCAAACCTTACTCAAAAGTTTTTGGTCTGGTTATTTTTGCAATGGTGATCACGGCGATCACGGAACCTGCGATTCCGGCTTTACTCAAGCCCTTGCTGGATGGCGGGTTTGTGGAAAAAGACCCAGATATCATCAAAACCATTCCTTTGCTGCTCATTTTCATTGCTTTGATGCGCGGTGTGGCAACTTATGTCAGTCAAGTGGGTTTAACTTGGGTCGCCAGCCATGTGGTCAAAGACCTTCGTAATGTTTTGTTTCAACGCCTGCTTACTTTGCCTACCACAACTTTTGACAATGTGTCTTCGGGGGCTTTGTTATCTAAAGTCACTTACGACGTGAATCGCGTGATGTTAGCCACTACGGACGCTTTGCTGATTTTGGTGCGCGATAGCATTGCCGTGCTGGGTTTGTTGGGCTGGATGTTTTATTTGAATTGGAAGCTGTCCTTGCTGGTTTTTACCATCTTGCCGCTGATTATTGTGATTGTGAAAATCGCCAGTAAACATTTGCGCCGCGATAATTTATCTATGCAGGAAGCGATGGGCGATATGACGCGCATTCTCGAAGAAGCCATTAGCGGGCATAAATTGGTCAAAATATTTAGCGGACAAGACTATGAAGCCCGACGTTTTGATGAAGCCATTGGGCGGGTAAAAACCTTCGAGGTGCGGACGAAAGCGGTATCGCATTTGAGCATTTTTCTGGTGCAAATGCTGACGGCAGGGGCGTTGGCGGTGATTATTTATATTGCAGCGGTGTTGTCAGAACAAGATCAGATTTCGGTTGGTGGGTTTATTTCTTTGTTTACCGCGATGGGTATGTTATTTGCGCCGATTAAGCGTTTGACTAAAGTCAATGAGCAAGTGCAACAGGGTTTGGCGGCGGCGCAAAGTGTGTTTGATTTGATGGATCGCGTGTCTGAAGTGGATGCGGGGCAGCATCAAATCCAGCGTTTATCCGGTGCGGTGGAGATTCAACAACTGCATTTTGGCTATGAAGGCTGCGAGGAAGCGGTGCTGCACGACATCAATTTGTCGGTGAAACCTGGAGAAAGCATCGCTTTAGTCGGCATGTCAGGCAGCGGCAAAACCACCTTGGCGAATTTGCTGGCGCGGTTTTATTCATTGCCCGACGGCAGCATCCAGTTTGATGGACTGGATATTAATGCGCTGCCTTTGCGGGATTTGCGCGATAACTTGGCGTTAGTCAGTCAGGATGTGGTGTTATTTAACGACACGGTGGCGGCTAATATTGCTTACGGCGGCATGGCGAACAGTTCGCGTGAAGCGCTGGAAGCGGCTGCAAAAGCGGCCTTTGCGTGGGATTTCATTGAAAAAATGCCGCAGGGTTTGGACACCATGATTGGTGAGCGCGGCGTGAAATTGTCCGGCGGTCAACGCCAACGTCTTGCCATTGCTCGCGCTTTGTTGAAAGATGCGCCGATTTTGATTTTTGATGAAGCCACCTCAGCACTGGATTCTCAAGCTGAAAAGCAAGTACAAGCCTCATTGGAAAAGCTGCAAAAAAATCGCACCACCTTTATTATCGCGCATCGCTTATCGACCATTGAAAAAGCCGACCGCATTGTAGTGATGGAACATGGGCATATGGTGGAAATGGGCACGCATCAAGATTTGCTCGCCGCCAACGGGGCGTATGCTAGGCTCTACCAGGCGCAACATGCTTTGCATCAGAGTGTGTAGAAGCTGTCTGGCTCATAGACATCGTAGCGAGGTTTAGCTGATTTGAGCCAGGTTATTTCAAGATTTGAGGCGAATAGTCCACTATTTAACGAAAATCTTGGGATAAGATGGCCAAAGTCAGCTTAACCGTAGTAGATTTATATGAGTCAGACAGCTTCTGATGATTGCAATTAAGCGTCTGAAAACGCATCCTATATGACCTTTTTTTGATATTCCTGGACATCATGCATACAGCCACACCTTTGCACACCGCCGTCTCTGATTTGCCGCCTTCCTCACAAGCGGCAGAGCCTAATTTATTTGGTTTGGATCAAACAAGGATGCAGGACTTTTTTGCTGCCCACGGTGAAAAACCGTTTCGTGCGACACAACTGCTTAAATGGATTCATCAACAAGGCGTGACGGATTTTAATGTCATGACCAATATCAGCAAAACCTTGCGCCAACATTTAACCGACATCGCTACTCTGCATCCGCCGCAGGAAATCACCCGACAAACCAGCCAAGACGGCACGCGCAAGTGGTTATTGCAAGTCGATCAAGGCAATGCGATTGAAACCGTGCTGATTCCTGAAACCGAGCGCAATACGTTGTGCATTTCTTCTCAAGTGGGATGTGCGCTGGATTGTCAGTTTTGTTCCACCGCACGACAAGGCTTTAACCGCAATTTAAGCGTGGCAGAAATCATTGGACAATTATGGATGGCGGAACATAGCTTGCGCCAAGAGCAGGGGTTTACGGTGCCCAATGCGCAACCTTCTGGGCCTTATCGAATGATTTCTAATGTGGTATTGATGGGCATGGGCGAGCCATTGCTGAATTTTGATAATGTTGTCTCAGCCATGAAGATTATGATGAATGATTATGCTTATGGCTTGTCGTGGCGACGCATTACTTTGAGCACCGCAGGCGTGGTGCCTGCACTTGACCGTTTACGCGAGGAGTGCCGCGTGAATTTAGCGCTGTCTCTGCACGCCCCCGACGATGATTTGCGTGATGAGTTGGTGCCTTTGAATAAGAAATATCCTTTGAAAGAGTTAATTCCTGCTTGCCAGCGTTATTTAGGCGATGATACTCGGCGACGAGTGACGATTGAATATGTGTTGCTTAAAGGCGTGAATGATTCTCCGCAACAAGCGCGTGCTTTAGTTAAATTGCTGCGCCATTTGCCATCTAAAGTGAATTTGATCCCTTTTAATCCGTTTCCCCAATCGGGTTATGAACGTTCTACACCAAAAAGCATTGAATTGTTCCGCGATATTTTAATCAAAGCGGATTTAATCACCGTCACTCGCAAAACCCGTGGAGAAGATATTGATGCGGCCTGCGGGCAATTGGCGGGGAAAGTTCAAGATCGTAGTCGCCGTGAGCGACGTTTTTCTACTTCTACTTCTGGGGTAAACTCGTGAATGCATCACCGCTAGTGTTGTCATGTTTGCTGATGGCTGCATTGATTCAAGTCTCTTGTTCTTCTTCACCTAAACAACCGCCACGAGCGATTAATCCGGCTTCTCCAGTGCTGTCGGGGAACGATTATAAATACGACCCAGAGCAAGCCGCTGTAGCGAATGCCCGCTTAGGCGTTGAATATATGAAACAAGGGCGTTACAAGGTGGCCTTAGCCAAATTAAAAAAAGCCTTGGAACAAGACGATAATAATCATGAAGCTCATGTCACAGCGGCTTTGTTGTATGAACAATTAGGACAATTGGATGTCACTAATGAGCATTTTGCTAAAGCGTTGAAATTGCGCCCGAAGGATGCTTCCACGCATAATAATTACGCCAGTTATTTATGCCGCCAACAACAATTTGCTCTCGCACAAGAGCATTTCAAACAAGCCATGAAAGACCCTTTGTATGACACGCTTGAATTAGTGCATACCAATATAGGCTTGTGTGCTTTGCGTTTTAATCAAACCGTCCAAGCGCGTGAATCTTTTGAAACCGCGCTCAAAGACAATCCAGATTTTTCCACGGCCTTATATCAATTAGCTGAGTTGCATGAGCAAAAAGGTGAAATCAATCAAGCACTGCAATATTTTGAGCGTTATGAAAAAGTGGCCCCTCACACTGCACAAACTTTATGGTTAGGGGTGCGTATTGCGCGTGCTTTAGGCCAGAGAGACAGAGAAGCAAATTATGCTTTTTTATTAAAATCAAACTATCCAAACACTGAATTCGCCCGTTTATTAGGACTCTCTGAACAAAATCGATATTAATCGAACATTGAGTGCTTCATAGTCTGATGTTTTTTCCCGTCATTGCCTCACAAGGTATTTATTTATGCATAAACAAGCCACTCGTAAGCTGCCTGAGGATATGGGCAGTGACACTGCGTCTAATGATGAAGAAGATTCCCACCTGGACACGCCGATGTCGCCCCCGACGGAGGAGACTCCCGTATCACCAGAGATAACACCGCCATCGGTGGTCATTTTGCCGTCTAATTTGGGCAATCGTTTAACCCAAGAGCGGGAAGAAAAAGGTTTAAGCATTGACGAAGTGGCTAATCGTTTATATCTGGAACCGCGCATTATCGAAGCCTTGGAAAAAGAGCATTATGATCAATTGCCACCCGTGATCTTTGTCCAAGGCTATTTACGCAGCTATGCCAAACTCTTGGATTTACCGCCTGATGACGTGTTGAACGCTTATTACAAAGCCACTGATCAAGCCCCACCCCAAGGCTCTAATGAGAGCAAACACAGCAAACGGAAAATTATCCCGCCGAATACGGGCAAAGCCCAACCGATGCCGCAACACACGCATAAAAATAACTGGTGGGGCACCACGACATTAATCTTGATCTTGTTATTAATCGGCTTAGTGGCTTGGCGTTATGCTGGGCATTTAGCTTTTCCTAATTTGCTCAATAGCGATTCGTCTGACGGCACTGAATCGACATCAGACATGGCGGAATTGCCGCTACAGTCCACACCGCCTGAATCAGACATCAGCTCAGCACCCTCTTTATTGCCGCAGACTGAAGGTAGGATCATCGAATACACGCCACCTACGGAATCCCCGCTTCCTGAACCCGTCGTAGATCGTGCCGAGCAAGCCTCCTCAACGACTCAGGCAGACACCGCCACAACCCCAGCCACAACGCCTGATCCGCTCAGCAATCCGTTAAGCTTAGACACCGTAGAACCGCATAAAGACAGCACACCTGCGGTGAATCACGCGGCAAACATGGAAGCCAACGGTGACAGTGAACCCGATGCCGAGATGATCTCTTCAATGGCTGAAAAATTGGCAGACAGCGCTGAACCCGCAGCGGCAGCGCCCGAATTGTTAATAGAATTAAGCTTCACTGAAGAATCTTGGGTGTCTATTAGCGATAGCCGAGGCAAAAAATTGGTGTATGGCACGGCTAAAGCGGGAGAATCCCATCGCATTGAAACAGCCAGCTTACCAATTAAAGTCACGCTGGGACGGCCTAAAGGTGTCAAAGTGTTTAATTTCAAAGGTAAACCCGTCGATTTATCCCGTTTCAAAGATCGCGTTGCGCGTCTCACCCTGAAGTAACGAGAGCCTATCATGTACTACCAGCCAGACATCAAACGCCGCGTATCACGCCAAATTTATGTGGGCAATGTGCCCATTGGTGGTGATGCACCGATTGCCGTGCAAAGCATGACCAACACCGACACCTGTGATGTAGAAGCGACTGTGGCACAGATTCGTGCCTTGCAAAGTGTTGGTGCGGACTTAGCCCGCGTGTCTGTACCCAGCCTAGAGGCCGCCGAAGCCTTTAGCCGCATTCGCCAAGCGGTGGATATTCCATTGATTGCGGATATTCATTTTGATCACAAAATTGCGCTGCGTGTGGCGGAACTCGGCGTGGATTGTTTGCGTATTAACCCTGGCAATATCGGGCGAGAAGACCGCGTGCGCAGCGTAGTCGATGCCGCACGGGATAAAAACATTCCAATTCGGATTGGTGTTAATGCAGGTTCTTTGGAAAAAGACCTGCAAAAAAAATACGGCGAACCCACGCCGGATGCCCTAGTCGAATCAGCACAACGCCACATCGACATCCTTGACCGCTTAGATTTCCCCAATTTCAAAATCAGCCTTAAAGCCTCTGACGTGTTCACCACGGTTGAAGCCTATCGCAAGCTCGCCACGCAAATAGAACAACCCCTGCATTTGGGCATTACTGAAGCCGGAGGACTCCGCGCAGGCTCGGTGAAATCAGCCATTGGTTTAGGAATGCTACTGGCAGATGGCATTGGTGATACCATTCGCGTGTCCTTAGCCGCTGATCCAGTACAAGAAATCAAAGTAGGTTTTGATATTCTAAAAAGCCTGCATTTGCGCCATAAAGGCATCAATCTCATCGCCTGCCCTTCCTGTTCTCGACAAAATTTTGACGTAATCAAAGTCACCAATGAACTCGAAGAACGTTTAGAAGATATTTTACAACCCATGGATGTCGCCGTGATTGGTTGCATTGTCAACGGCCCAGGCGAAGCCCGCGAAGTACACGTCGGTTTAACTGGCGGCACCCCACAAAACTTGCTGTATGTTGATGGCAAACCGCAGTATAAAGTGAGCAATGAAGAATTGGTGGATACTTTAGAACAGCGGATTCGTGAGAAACTCCGCTAGCACGCTCAAACATTGATATAGAGATAATTCATCATTCATACGATTTCTCCACAAATATTCATTTTAGGAAAATCAAATGTCTTATCTGAAGCAAAGCTTTTTAACTCGTTCCCAAGCGGCGAGGCTGTAAAAGAACTCAGAGGTTATAATAGCGAAACTACCATCAACTAGAAAACCCCGCATGTTAG
>JADGEH010000045.1 GCA_016744475.1 Thiotrichales bacterium
TTGAATTTATCGATCAGATTACCTATAAAACAATAACTTTGGCGAAAAATGTTACAATGCCTTTTTGGTTTTTGATTTTTAATCTTCATTCTTATTATGCAAACCGTGTGGACAAATAAAGCTGTCCAACAAGCTGCGCATTCCTGTCAACGCAGTGTGGAGCAAAGGCTATTTCTGAGTGTCTAAATACGTTTTTACACACCCAAAAAAAGCTTTTGCATAACTTCCATTCATTTGCAACCAGACCCCTATGAAACAAGAAAACATACTAGTAGTTGATGACAAAAATGATGGTCAAGTCATCCGCGATTATCTGCGTACTCAAGGTGTTAAAGCTGATTGGGAAAAAAGTTGTGCAGGGGTACGCGAGTATCTCAAGCAACATCCGGTCGATTTAATCGTATTAGATGTGGTACTTCCCGATGGCAATGGTCTCGCTTTGGTGAAAGAACTGCGCCTGCAAAATCGCCGCTTACCGATCATCATGATTTCTTCTGAACGTATTCAAGAAACTGATCGCGTCGTTGGACTTGATTTAGGTGCTGATGATTACCTGCTTAAGCCGCCTAAGCTGAGAGAGTTATATGCCAAAATTCGAGCTGTGATTCGGCGTTACACTGAAATGCCCGTGCAAAATAACGAGACTGAAAGCGTTGATGCAGGCGACCAAAGTATTGCGCATTTTGGCCCTTACACCTTAAACGTTACTCAGCGTCGTTTAAGCCGAGGTAGTCAGGAAATTAAACTGACGGACGCGGAATTTAACTTATTAAAAGTATTGTTGGCGCATTCTTATGACACCTTAAATCGTGATCAACTGACAGCATTGTTGTCGGGAGAACATCATAAGGAAGATCACCGCACCATTGACGTGCGCATTAGCCGCTTACGTCGCCGCATTGAGCCTGAACCCACCCGTCCTAGTTACATTCGCACCGTGCGCAAAAAAGGTTATTTATTTACCCCTGATGGTGAGCTCACGCCTGATCCCAAAGCCGATAAAAAACGCAAGCGCGTCACTCATACGAAGAAAAAAAGAGTATTAGTGATTGGCGGAGGTGGACGCGAACATGCCTTGGCGTGGAAGTTAGCCAAATCGCCTCAAGTGAAAGAAGTATTTGTGGCACCAGGTAATGCGGGTACACATTTAGAGACTAAAGTGACTAACGTGCCGATTGGCATTGATGATTTACCCGGTTTAGTCAGCTTTGCCAAAGAAAAACGCATTGATATGACTATCGTAGGCCCTGAAGCACCACTGGTTGCCGGAGTCGTGGATACTTTTCAAGCAGCGGGTTTGCGTTGTTTTGGCCCCACCCGCCATGCGGCACAATTGGAAGGTTCTAAAGCCTTTAGTAAAGATTTTCTCAAACGCCACAATATTCCGACTGCCAGCTATGCGGTATTCACTGATATTGAACCTGCTCACGCTTATATTCGCCAACAAACGCTGCCCATTGTGATCAAAGCGGATGGTCTCGCGGCTGGCAAAGGCGTGATTCTCGCGCAAACTGAAAATGAAGCCTGTCAAGCGGTGGAAGATATGTTGGCGGGCAATGCTTTTGGTGAAGCAGGGCATCGAGTCGTGGTGGAAGAATTTTTATACGGCGAAGAAGCCAGTTTTATTTGTATGGTGGATGGCAAACACATCTTGCCGATGGCCACTTCTCAGGATCACAAAGCGCGTGATGTCGGTGACACCGGCCCAAATACCGGCGGCATGGGGGCTTATTCTCCTGCTCCTGTAGTGACCCCCGATATTCATGAACGCATCATGCAAACGGTGATAGAACCGACTGTGCGCGGCATGGAAGAGGAAGGCTATCCTTACACGGGCTTTTTATATGCAGGCGTGATGATTGCCCCTGATGGAGAACCCAAGGTGCTGGAATTTAATTGTCGCTTTGGTGATCCTGAAACCCAACCGATTATGATGCGGCTCAAGTCGGATTTACTGGAATTATGTGAAGCGGCACTGAATAAACGCCTACATAAAATCACGGTTGAATGGGATAAGCAGGTCGCCCTTGGGGTCGTATTAGCCGCTGGCGGTTATCCAGCGGCTTATGAAACCGGAAAACCCATTACTCTGCCAGAAAAATTAGCCCGTAAATACAAAGTGTTTCATGCAGGTACCACAGAACATGAGGAAGCGATTGTCACCAATGGTGGACGAGTCTTGTGTGCTTGCGCATTGGGTAAATCAGCACAAGAAGCACAAGATAATGCCTATCAACTGGTGGACTTAATTGATTGGGAAAATATGTATTTTCGCCCAGATATTGGCTACCGTGCGGTGGCTAGAGAACAAGAGAAAAATTCTTAAAATTGCTACGAATACAGGGCATTGCCAATGCCCCTGTGTTTGTCATACTCAGTCATATCTCCCTCTGCCTTTTTCATAGACGCTCACGCCAGTGTCTATCTCCCTATCGGGAACTCATCGCTTATGCCAAACGCCATCACTTCACCTTTTGCCCCTGAAAATGCCCAAGCTTATGCCGTTTGGCGCGAACAAAAATTACACGATTATCCGACCCAGGTTGAAGATTTCATGGTTGAAATCAATCATCCCAATCAATTATCCAACGCCGAACATGAGCATATTTTGCGTCTATGCCGCAAAACCAATATGGCTTTATATCGTGCTCAGCGTCCTATGGATAAAAGGGATGTAAAAGCCCTAGGTCTGCAATTTGGTTTGCAACGTTTAGATCATAATCTGTGCGCCGACCCAGACGGCATTGCAGCGCTACAAATCTCTACGGGTGGGCGTTCGCAAGAATACATTCCTTACAGCAATCGTCCGATTAACTGGCACACTGATGGTTATTACAATAAGCCCGAAGAGCAAATACGCGGGATGATTTTGCATTGTGCTCGTCACGCGGGAGAAGGCGGTGAAAATGCGTATTTGGATCATGAAATCGCCTATTTACTCATGCGTGATGAAAACCCTGATTGGATCACAGCTTTAATGGACGCGGATGTGATGACCATTCCTGCCAATCAAGAAAATGGACATGAAATTCGCCCCGCACAAACTGGTCCTGTGTTCTCGATAGATGAGCGAGGAGCCTTGCATACACGTTACACAGCACGCTCGCGTAATATCGAATGGAAAGCTGATCCACGGGTGAGTGATGCTATCGCTTTTTTAACAGACTTGTTTCACTCCGATAATGCCTACATATTTCGTTACCGATTAAACCCAAATGAAGGGGTGATCAGTAATAACGTGCTGCACAATCGAACGGGTTTTGCGAATGGTGACCATGCAGCACAACAGCGGTTACTGTATCGAGCGCGTTATTTTGATCGCATGGCCAATACTTAAGAGGTTGTTTGGAAAATAGAGAACTCCATCAATAGCCTCTAAAATGGAGCTTTATATGAGTAAAGAAGATGGCATGTTGTATTTGAGTGAATTATTAATACAACATCATGACTTAGCATCTTTTGATGCCTTAGTGGATTTAGTCGAACAAAACAAACGAGGTTATCGTTTTTTTCGTATGGATATTAAGCCCCCGTTTCAGGACACGCCTGAAAACTGGGAAGATCGCTTAGAAGCCACGTTTTATTAGACTTGTTGCGAGGGGTAGGCATCGTAGCGAAAAGGTGTGGTTTTGAGGCAGTTTTTTCGGTTTTTTGAGGCGAATAGCGGGCGTGTGTTGATAAAAAGCGGAAAAACAGGCCAACATCCACGCCTTTGCAGTCGATGGATAGCCCTTGCAACAAGTCTATTAACTTTGGCCTCATACACGTTTAGGTTTATATGAAATTTCTTAAAGAAGAACAACCTGCATTCAGTTCAGAATTTGCCGATGCACAACAATCCAAAGCCATTTTGCAATCCCAGGCTTTAGAACTACAACAACAACTAGACGCTTTGGGCGAAGCAGCACCGCCGTCAGAGCGTGGACCATTATTATTACAAATGGCTCATGCTCAAGTCGGCGCAGAGTTAATGCAAGAAGCCGAACATAATGCTGAAACGGCCTTTCATATTTTTTTACAAGCAGAACAATGGGAGCCAGCCGTAGAAGCTTGTGACATCTTATTTCGCACTGAATTGCCCGGTGCTTTAGCCGCTCTAGGGCGTGGCGTATGGTTAGCCGTCACCTTTCCTATTGATCCTGAGCTGAGCGTAGCCATGTTGGAACATATCGTTGAAGAAACACCCAGTGAGTCTGACGGTGCCGCAGTGGCTGCCGCCACGGGTTGTTATTTAGTGGATTTACGTGCAGAAGGTAAAGCACGCGATAAACTCAGCTTCTTTACTAATCAATTACTGGGCAAAGTAGCGAGACGACATAGCGATGTAGAGACCCAAGCTCAATTTGATGCTTGGATTCAACGCTTGCAACTCGATACCCCCGAATATTTTTTAGGGCGTTTGAGTTTAATACTGGAAGTGCTAGTACAAGAAGATTGGTGGTTTGAACGTGATGAGTTGCGGGCAAAAATCCCTGATCAATAAGCGAGATTAAATATGCTTTGGGAAGAAGACGAACAGGCAGAACACCTTGTTGTTAATGATGAAATCATAGATTTAAGTTTTGCCTTAGAGTGCAAAACACTGCCTTTAGATCACGCTTATGATTTATCCCATGCGATTCAACAAGCCCTACCTTGGTTTGCACCAAGCCCCACAGCGGGATTGCACTTAATTCATGGTGCGGAATCAGGTAATGGTTGGCAACGCCCAGAAAATCCCGACGGTACACTGTATCTATCTCGTCGCACGCGCCTAACTTTGCGCTTATCAAGCCTAGAGATTGAAAAAGCACAAGGCTTATGTGGACAAATTCTGGACATTGCCGGACACCCGCTTAAAATTGGTACAACAAGCCAAAAACCTTTGCAGAAAACCAATATTTTATTTGCGCGACATATTTTATGTGATGCTCAGCACAGCGAAGAAGATTTCTTGCACACTGCACTGAAGCATTTAGAGCGCTTAAATATTCAATGCCGCAAAGCCATGCCGGGGCGTAGTCATCAGATAAAAACCCCGCAACAAGACTTATTCACCCGCAGTTTGATGTTGGCTGATTTAAGTATTGAGGATGCCCTGCTGTTGCAACAGCAAGGTTTAGGCGAGGGGCGCAAAATGGGTTGTGGTTTGTTTATTCCCCACAAGGGCATTAGCCCGGTGGATCAGAAGTAAGATGAGACAATAGTTGTCATGCCGATTCGGTAGAAAGCTATTTATCATTCTTCTAAACACACTTAAAACAAGGAGTTAAGACTATGCAATATGAAGTTAATGGAACCGTCGTTGAAACAGGTCCGAATGGCTATCTCATTGAGCAAGGTGACTGGAGTGAAGCTTTAGCGGAAAAAATGGCTGCTGAAGATGACTTGACTTTAACCGATAAACATTGGGATTTACTCAACTATCTGCGTGATGAGTTTTTTAATAATCGTGAAAATCAACCGAATACACGTAGCATTGTCAAAGCCATGCAAAAAGCTTGGGGCGACAAGAAAGTAGACAGTAAATCACTCTATGAATTATTCCCTAAAGACCCTTCTAAACAAGGTGGGCGCATTGCGGGCTTACCCGAAAGCCGTCGTAAAGGGGGATATTAGACTTGTTGCAAGGGGTATCCATCGACTACAAGGGCGTGGATTTTGGCCTGTTTTTCCGCTTTTTCTCGTTCAATAGCCGGCTATTCGCCTCAAAAAATTGAAAAAACAGTCTCAAAACCACACCTTTTCGCTACGATGCCTACCCCTCGCAACAAGTCTATTAAACAGCTAAAGCCATTGAGCGCTATCGGCTTATCCGCTGTTTATAAAGCCTGACTGATAAGGTGATGAACTTTATCAGGCTTTTTGTTTGAACATGAAAAAGTAAGCCATCAAGCTAGCCAGCAGTGTGACTCCAGCCGCCATTACAAATACTTGATGCGGTGCCTTAATATCCCACACATAACCACTGACTAAAGCTCCACTCATAAGCCCCCCTCCCACACTAAAGCTAAGAAATAAAGCCTGTCCGCGTCCTTGCAAACGTCCAGTAAAGGTTTGATGAATCAAACCAATGGCTGTGCCTATACAGGCGGCATATCCCAATGACACGAATAATTGCCCCAATAACAGCCAAGCAAGATGCTCAACTTGAAAAGCGATCAATAACCAACCGGGGATATGTAAAAAGATGCCTAACCATAAGATTTTTGGTAAACCCCACCGGGTTAGCAGGCGAGACATCCAAAATAATAAGATCACTTCACTGGCTAATCCCAATGTCCAAACCCAGCCAATAGCTTTACGTGAATACCCCGCATTCTCAAAATAAATACCTGAAAAGGCTTGGAAGGGCCCATGACTAAAAAACACCATAAAACAGATAAATAATAAAAATAACACGGTAGGCTTTTTAAGATTTTGGATGAATGATTCTTGAATTTGATGAGGATGTGTATGATTTTCTGGAAGATGAGGAATGGTCAGCATGACTAGAAAAATAATGACTAAAATGCTCAATATGACATCGGGAAGCATACTCATGGGACGATTTTCTAAAAAATATCCAGTAGCCGCCGCTAAAACAGCAATACTGACAGAAGCCCAGAGGCGAATTTTACCGTAACCCTGCGTATCTTTATCTAAAAAAGATAAAGTCAAAGATTCGATTAACGGCATGGCTGCGTGCCAAAAAAAGCCCAAGGCAAATGTGACTAACACCACCCAGGCATATTGCTGATCCAGATAAATGCCTGCAAAACTGATAATACTCAACAATCCAGCTATACGAATTAAAAACAGGCGGTGGCCTAAGTGATCCGCAAGCCATCCCCAGATATTGGGCGAGAGTAGTGAAGTGCTTAAAAATACCGCCATGAGTTCACCAATTTGGCGACTATCAAATCCCAATGTTTGCAAATATAAGCCCCAATACGGGAAAAAAGCTCCCACCATGGCAAAATACCAAAAATACAGTGCAGACAAACGTTTATAGGGTAGTTGAGGGGGATGCATGATATAGAAGACCTTAAGCTCGATGAGCCGTTGTCACATATTTTAAAAAATATGTACTGTGCTTATAAGGTTTTGAGCCTACGCATTGACTGACTGATACGCAAGATGTCGGTTGGAAAAGAGTGCGACAGGATAAAAAATGATGTTGTGTTTAAAAGGTTTTTTTCAGCGCTTGTAACAAACGTAAAATAGGAGCAGGTAAGCCCCCTTTGATGTCTTCTGCGTGTTCAATATTGATCCAACAGGCATCAGAGGGTATTTCATCCGCTTCCTGCACGCTATCCGCCCATTGAATATGCACCGGAATAATATCGAGATGATAATGAGTGAAGCTATGACGAAATGCTGGCCACAGTTGATAATGAGGCACAGGGCGCTTTAATTCTTCCCAGCACCAAGTATAAATATCCGCCTCTTCAGTGCATTCAGGAAAACTCCATAACCCACCCCATAAACCCAGTTCAGCCCGACGCTGCAAAAATATCTCATCGTTGGCATTTTTCAACATCAACATATACACCTGTTTTACGGATAAGGTTTTGCGTGGGCGAGGTGTGGGAAAAAGCGCTTCTTGTCCTAGTTGATGGGCTTGGCAATAGTTTTTCTGCGGGCATAGCGCACAACTTGGACGAGTACGAGTACATAACGTAGCGCCTAAATCCATAATTGCCTGCGTATATTCAGCCGCTTGCGTATAAGACATCAAATCATCTGCCAATGTCCATAATTGTTGGCTTACTTGTGTTTTTCCTGGCCATCCATCAACCGCTTGATAACGGCACAATACACGTTTGACATTGCCATCTAAAATGGCTTGCCGTTGCCCATATGCCAATGACAGAATCGCTCCAGCCGTAGAGCGTCCAATGCCCGGTAAGCTCTGTAAAAGGCTTAAGTCCTGAGGCAATTGCGCATTAAAATCTGTTTGTACTTGTTGTGCGCTGCGATGTAAATTTCTCGCACGAGCGTAATAACCAAGCCCCGTCCATAGCTGTAGCACTTCATCTAATGAAGCACGAGCCAGACTATCAAGCGTTGGGAATACTTCTATAAAGCGTTGAAAATAGGGAATAACCGTGTTGACTTGAGTTTGTTGCAACATGATTTCAGACACCCAGACACGATAAGGCGTAGGGTCTTGTTGCCAAGGTAAGTCTTTACGCCCATATTGTGCAAACCAGAGCAAGAGGCGCTGACTAAAGGCAGAGTTTTCAGGCATGTTATGGTGATATTTTTAACAGCTTTAGGCGTAACGCCATGGAGAAACATAAGGAGAGTAAACACAATAAAATATGCGTTTAAAAAGAAAATAGAACAAGCCTAAAAATGACTCATTCTATTTTGACTACGGCATATAAATGTATTTCAAAGCTAAGACAATAGATCAAAGCCTTTTGCTAAAAAACATTCATACATAATTGGAAAAGTATCTGAGGAAAAAGACCTAATGCTAAAATACCCAAACCATTTATGCTAATAGCAATACGCATATCCGCAGCAACAACAATTTTAGTTAAGTCTTCCGGCTTATCAACATACATTAAGCGAATAATTCTTAAATAGAAAAAAGCACCAATGACAGAGAAAAGCACTGCAACCACGGCTAACCATACAAAACCAGAAGCAACGACTTGATTGAGAACTGACCATTTAGCCCAGAAACCCAGCATAGGAGGAACGCCTGCCATAGACAACATTAAAATCATCATTATAAAGGCATACCAAGGACTACGTTCATTTAAGCCTTTAAAATCATCTATATTTTCTGCTTCAAAACCTGCTCGACTCAGAAGCAAAATCATTCCGAAACTACCCATGCTCATCAGTGCATAAACAATGGTGTAAAACATTGATGCACTATAGCCTTCTTTAGTAGCCGTCAAAACACCTAATAATAAGAAACCAATATGAGAAATAGTGGAATACGCCAACATACGTTTAATATTTGTTTGTGCAATGGCAACAATATTACCCAATCCCATTGATAAAATAGCCATAATCATCAACATACCTTGCCAATCGGTATGTAATCCCTGTAAACCATCCACTAAAAGGCGCATAAGCATGGCAAAAGCAGCGAGTTTAGGTGCAGCACTAATAAACAAAGTCATGGCTGTTGGAGCACCTTGATATACATCAGGCACCCACATATGAAAAGGCACAGCACCTAATTTAAAGGCCACCCCAACCATAATGAAAACCAAGCTAAAGGCTAATAATGTATTTTCTATTTTACCTGTCGCAATAACTTCTGAGATTTTTTGTAACTCTAGCGTGCCTGTTATGCCATAAAACATAGACATTCCATATAACAACATTCCTGATGCCAATGCTCCCAGTACAAAATACTTCATAGCTGCTTCACTAGCTTGTTTAGAATCTCTCCACATAGCTACCATTGCATACAAAGATAAAGATAACAGTTCTAAGCCAAGATAAAGACTGAGGAAATGGGCGGCTGACACCATAATCTGCATACCTAATAGTGCAGTTAAAGACAGAACAAAATACTCACCTTTATATAGATCGCGCGCTCTTAGATATTGCCTAGAATATAAAAACACGGTGAACGTGATCAAATAAATAAAGGCTTTAAGGAGAATACTCATTGGATCATGAATAAACATATTATTCATAACAATAGAGCTAGATTCAGTTAAATTCGTTAATGTTAAAATAGCTGCACCAATGACAGTCACTTGTGCTAGATGGTAATTTAATTCCATTAACTGTTTTGGGATATATACCGCTACAATTAAAATAATACATGCCATGGTAAGAACAAAAATCTCTGGCAATAACACATAAAGGTCAGACATTGGAATATTCATTATGAGTGAATCCTTTATTTAGAAATGGTCACATGTTCAATTAAATTAACGACAGAGACATGCATGACATTTTGCAATGGTTCAGGCCAGATACCAAAGAACAAAACTGCAATCGCTAAAATCAACAGGATAAATGTTTCCCTTGCATTAATATCGCTTAAGCGTCCCACAGTCTCTAACTTGTCTTCTGGAATGACACCATAAATAACTCGTTTGATCATCCATAAGGTATAAGCAGCCCCTAGAATTAAAGTGGTTGCAGCTAGAAAAGCAATCCAAAAATTGGCTTGATAGCTACTGAGAATTACCATGAACTCTCCTACAAATCCTGAAGTTCCGGGAAGACCCGCATTTGCCATTGCAAAAAGAACAGCAAACATGGCAAAACGTGGCATTGTATTCGCTACTCCACCATAAGAAGATATTTGGCGACTATGTAGACGATCATATAAAACACCGACACATAAAAACAAAGCTCCAGAAATAAAGCCATGCGAAATCATTTGAATCAAAGCACCTTCAACGCCCATTGCCGCAATATCAACGGATTGAGTATTTGCCATAATAGAAAATATAATAAAAAAACCTAAAGTGACAAAACCCATGTGTGAAATTGAAGAGTAAGCAATCAATTTTTTCATATCTTGCTGCACCAGCGCAACAAAGCCAATATAAACCACAGCAATTAATGACAGTAAAATGATTAACCACGCTAATTCTTGACTTGCTTGAGGAGTAATAGGCAAACTAAATCGTAAAAAACCATAAGTGCCCATCTTCAACATAATCGCGGCCAAGACTACCGAACCACCCGTAGGCGCTTCAACATGAGCATCAGGTAGCCAAGTATGTACAGGCCACATAGGCACCTTAACGGCAAATGCGGCTAAAAATGCAAGGAAGATTAAAGTTTGAGCCGTTGAACTGAGATGTAATTGATGGAAATCAAGAATGCCAAATTGACCACCTGATTCCTTATACATATACAAAAAGGCAATCAGCATTAAAACAGAACCTAAAAAGGTGTATAAGAAAAACTTAACCGCCGCATAAATGCGATTCACACCGCCCCAGACACCAATAATAATGAACATGGGTACTAGCATTGCTTCCCAAAACACATAAAAAAGCATGGCATCTAATGCAGCAAAAACACCATTCATTAAACCTTCCATAATAAGAAAGGCCGCCATATATTGCGCAACACGGTGTTTAATAACATCCCAAGCTGACAGAATCACTAATACAGTAATAAATGTAGTCAGTAGAATTAAAGGCATCGAGATACCATCCACACCTAAGTGGTAATGTGTATTGAGTGCTTTAATCCAGGGAAGTTTTTCTTCAAACTGCATAGAGGCTGTACTAACATCAAAATAAAAATACAGCGGCAGAGAGAATAGAAAAGTCAATAAGGCAATAGTTAAAGCAATGGGCTTAACAGCAGGCGCATCTTCATTTTCTTTAGACTGTGTTAAAACCCAAATGCCACCTAGAATGGGTAGCCAAATCAATAAACTTAATAATGGCAATTCAGCAGACATGCTTTTTCCTTAAAAATTGATTTTTATCTTGGGGGAAAAATTAGAAATGAACAAACCAGACCAATAATACCAATAGGCCAATAATCATACTAAAGGCATATTGATAAAGAAGACCTGTTTGCATGCGGCGGAAGATTTGCGAAAAGACACCAACAACATTGGCGGTACCATTGACAAAAAAGCCGTCAATAATTTTCATATCACCAATAGCTGAAAACACATTTCCAATCTTACGAGCACCACCAGCAATGAACCAATCATTGAAGCGATCAAACCCATACTTATCCATTAAAATACTATGTATTGTAGAAAATCGTGCTTGAATAAGTGCTGGTAACTCAGTCCATTGTATGTACAAGAAGTAAGCAGTTAAAACTCCAGCTAAAGCTAACCAAAAAGGTGGCTGAGTTAAACCATGCAGGACAAAACTAACTACTCCATGATAATCATGAAAAGCCTGATGTTCTTGCATAATATAAATGGATGATTTGAAAAAATCACTATATAGCATTGTTTCTAATGCTAGTCCGCCAATAAAAACAGAAGGAATAGCTAATAAGACAAGAGGAACAGTGACAACAAATGGAGGTTCGTGTAGATGTTCTTTTGTATGCTCATCCATGCGCTCTTTTCCATGAAATGTTAGAAAGAACATACGGAATGAATATAAGGCAGTAATAAACACACCCAAAAGTAAAGCTATATAAGCAAACCCAGCACCAAAACGTCCTTGTGTATCAGCAAAATGTACCACCTCAATAATGGCATCTTTAGAAAAGAAACCTGAAAAAAATGGGGTGCCAATTAAAGCTAGGCTACCTAACAAGGTTGTAATATAAGTAATGGGCAAGTATTTCCTTAAGCCTCCCATTTTTCGCATATCTTGTTCATGGTGCATAGCAATAATCACTGAACCTGCACCTAAAAACAATAATGCTTTAAAAAATGCGTGAGTCATTAAGTGGAATACACCTGCTGTATATGCAGAGGCACCTAAAGCAACTGTCATATAGCCTAATTGGGATAATGTTGAATATGCCACTACCCGCTTAATATCATGTTGCACCAATCCAAGAAATCCCATGAATAAAGCGGTAGTAGCTCCAATAATTAAAATAAAACTTAATGCAGTGGAACTTAATTCATAGAGGGGTGACATTCGAGCCACCATGAATATCCCCGCAGTTACCATTGTAGCAGCATGAATTAAAGCAGAGATAGGGGTAGGACCTTCCATTGAGTCAGGTAACCAAACATGCAAAGGTACTTGCGCTGATTTACCCATTGCTCCTATAAATAATAAAATGCAAATAACGGTAATAGCTGACCACTCAGAACCAGGAAATATTTCAATATTTAAATTCTCCAGGCTTGGAGCTAATAGAAAAACCTCTTTATAGTCTAAAGTGTTGAAATACATTAACACAGCAGCTATTCCAAGCAAAAATCCAAAATCACCAACACGATTAACCAAAAAGGCTTTTAAATTGGCATAAACAGCCGTATCACGCTGTAACCAAAAACCAATCAATAAATATGAAACTAAACCGACCGCTTCCCAACCAAAAAATAATTGCAGGAAATTATTTGACATGACAAGCATGAGCATTGAAAAGGTAAATAGAGAAATATAACTAAAAAAACGTTGGTAGCTATATTTTCCAGCCAGGCTATTATTTAACCAATTATGCTCATCATCTTTCATATAACCGATGGTATAAATATGCACCATCCAAGATACAAAGGTAACGGTTACCATCATCATGGCTGTTAAGGCATCAACTAAAAAACCAATTTCTAGATTAATTTTACCTAATGTCATCCATTGGTATAAAGTTAATACATTTGAAGAATTATTACTGAAAGGCAATATTCCATCTAATGCAACCAACTTAAAAATATAAGCCGATAAAAAGAATGATGTTCCGACAGACACAATGGTAAGACGATGAGCTGTTTTTCGAGTTACATCAAATAATCCTGCGCCAATAGAACCCACTAAAGGCAAAAATACAATTAAGGTGCAGATAAGTTCCATATCAACCCTTCATGCTATCTAAATCTTCAACATTAATTGTGCGTTTATTACGAAATAGCACAACTAAAATTGCTAAACCAATTGCAGCTTCAGCTGCCGCGACTGTGAGAATAAAAAAGACAAATACTTGCCCCGCAATATCACCATTAAAGTGAGAGAAGGCAATAAAATTCATATTTACAGCTAGAAGCATCAACTCAATACACATTAATAAAATAATGATATTTTTTCTATTAAGAAAAATACCAGCAATACTAATACAAAATAAAACTGCGCCTAGAACTAGAAAATGGGATAAAACGAGCATAGGTAGTTCTCAATTAAAGTTCACATCTAAATTAGTTGCCATCAGAAGTCATATCAACAAGTTTAATCCGTTCAGCCCGTGTTACTTTGACTTGCTGTTCTGGATATTGTCGTTTACTTTCCTTTCTATTCCTTAGTGTTAGAGTAATAGCAGCAACCATGGCAACTAATAAAATAACAGCAGCAATTTCAAATGCGTATAAATAATCCACATATAAAACCCTGCCTAAAGCAGTTGTATTATCAACTAAAGGAACATCTAAAGATATATTCTCAGCCTTTTTATTAAAAAAAGTGGAGCTTAAAACCAATATCATTTCCATCAAAATCAATACACCCACTAATCCACCTACAGGAAAATAGCGAGCAAATCCTTCTCGAACTGAATCAGTATTAATATCCAGCATCATAACAACAAACAAAAAAAGAACCATGACTGCGCCTACATAAACTAAGACTAAGGCAATAGCCAAAAACTCAGCTTCTAACAATAACCAAATACCTGCCGAAGTAAAAAAAGCTAATACTAAAAATAACGCTGCTTGTACAGGATTTCGCACGGTAATTACTCTAGCTGCCGCAAATACTAATATGGCACTTAAGCAATAAAAAACTAATGTAATCATAGTTATAGTCTTCTTTTATTTAAGGGAAGTCTTATTTTCTAACACGTTTAATAAGTTTATCGTTTTGATAATGACGCTCAGCTTTTAAATGACCTTTTTTATCATATTCTTTTGTTACGCCATGAATTTTTCCATCTTTAAATTCATGAACAAGGTGCATTTCTCCTGTCATAAAAAAAATAGTGGCTGAGACAGGCACACCATTTTTAAAAAGCCAATCTCCCTGAACGCGACCATTTTTGTAATAACCCTTCGCTACACCTTCTTTTTTACCTTTTTTATAATTACGTTCTGCTTTCAGCTTTCCATTTGGATAATAATCTCGTTCAACACCTTCTTGTGCTCCATCAATTAATAACCTTTCTCTAAACAAAGCTCCGCTGGAATGAAAGATTCTCAATGTTTCATGTTTTTTTGTATATTTTAAATAAAATTCATACTCTATTTGGGCATCATTTCTGTATCGTTTTTCAGAAATCAACTTTCCTTTCTCATAAGTAAATTCTGTTTTTATATTACCATTTTCATAAAACTCTTTACTGACACCATCTAGTTTCTCATCTGACTTGTTGTAAATAAAATGCACGGATCCAGAAGGGTATAGTTTTTTTTCTTCATTTGCATAAAGATGAAAATTCAAACCCAATATCATGAAAATACTTAATATTAACTTAACGTATTTCATAAGCTGTTTGCCTCCTTAACGATATTGAGCTTCCTTGGCACGATCAACTGCAATTTGAGATTCTAGTTCATCACCGATTGCCAAGAGCTTTTCTTTACTCATTATCAAATCACCACGGTTTTCACCATGATATTCAAACCGGCGTGTTTCAACAATTGCATCAACCGGACAAGCTTCTTCACAAAAACCACAGAATATACATTTATACATATCAATATCATAAAGTATAGTCCGCCTTGAACCATCTTCTCTAGGCTCAGCTTCAATTGTAATGGCTAGTGCTGGACAAACAGCTTCACATAATTTACAAGCAATACAACGTTCCTCACCGTTAGAATAACGCCTCAAAGCATGATGTCCGCGAAAACGTGAAGATAATGGGGTTTTTTCATCTGGATATTGAACAGTAAACTTAGGTTTAAACAAATGTTCTCCAGTTACTCTCAAACCTTTTAATAATTCTAATAAGGATAGGCTTTTTAAATAACTAAACATGGACATTAGATGCCTCCTTCTATAGAAAACCAAGGTGGCAATTCAGCTAAGATAAACACCCCAACCACTAATAACCAAACGATTGTAATCGGAATAAATACTTTCCAACCTAAGCGCATAATTTGATCATAGCGATAACGTGGAAAAGTTGCTCTAAACCACAGAAGTAAAAACAAGAAAAATGCTGTTTTCCCAAAGAACCATACAACGCCAGGTACCCAAGAAAACCAAACTTCTATGGGAGTTCCTACAAATGGAGATAACCAGCCCCCCATAAACATGATAGCTGTGAGTGCTGAAATTAAAATCATATTCAAATATTCAGCCAGAAAAAATACGGCAAATAGCATCCCTGAATATTCAACATGAAAACCAGCTACAATCTCTGACTCACCTTCTGCAACATCAAATGGAGCACGATTAGTTTCAGCCACCCCAGAAATAAAATAGATAACAAAAAGGGGAAATAAAGGCAACCAAAACCAGCTAAAGAATCCAAATTTTCCAGCTTGAGCTTCTACGATGGCACTCAAGTTCAAACTACCCGAAGCCATTAATACACCCACTAAAGCAAATCCCATTGCAATTTCGTAAGCAACAATTTGTGCAGCAGAGCGTAATGCACCTAAAAAAGCATACTTAGAGTTAGATGCCCATCCAGCAATAATGACTCCATAAACACCAATAGATGTCATTGCTAATATATATAAAAGACCCGCATTGATATCAGAAAACACCCAGTCTTTAGCAAAAGGAACAACAGCCCAAGCGGCTAATGCTGGAGCCATAGCCAGGATAGGCGCTGAAATAAATAAAAAACGATTTGATGTTCTAGGCAGAATAATTTCTTTAAACATCAATTTAATGGCATCGGCAATAGGCTGCAACCCACCTCGTGGCCCTACTCGATTTGGACCTATACGAATTTGAATATAACCAATAATTTTGCGTTCAGCATAAGTTAGGTAAGCCACCATAAGCAATAATACAGGCACGGTAACAATCAAACCGAGTATAAGTATTTTGTCTGGTAGCTGAATTAAGGTAATCAGTAAAGCAGCTAGTAATAAAAAAAGACCAACAGCCAGTGAAGCAAAGGAAAGTAACATTAGATTAATTACTCCACATGATAGGATGATGAGCAGAATTTAAATGATTCGTTCCAGATAGAAAAGAAACCATCTTTTTGAGCAGCATAATACAAAATACAGCCATCAGGTACGCGCTCATCACCCATAATAGGCATTTGAGTATCTAAAGAAGTTCCATCGGATGAAGTGATATTAATATCCTTCAATTGCCTAGAACTCACATAAAGACTGGCTGCTTGTGTTATATCTTGTGTATTTTGCAAAGATGTAGCACGTCTAACCATAGAATCTATTGCATACATAGGCATCTCTATAATTTTCTCCAATTCTCTAGAGCCTTCATTAGATATGGCAATATTAATAGATTCAGGCATTTTCCAGTCTTGAAGATTATTGGGTAATGAAACATTAACGGTTTTTTTATGGATATCGTCTTGAATTTCTTGACTAGAATCGTAATTAAACTCATCTAAATCAAATAAATTACCTAAGATACGTAAGACCTTCCAAGCAGGACGAACATTTTCAGGGGGGGGAATAACTCCATGGCTGGTTTGCCATACACCTTCACAATTCACATAAGTACCTGAGGTTTCAGGATACAATGAAATAGGTAAAATTACATTTGCATATTGCTGCATTTGCTTTGTTTTATATGAATTTAAACACACCACAAATTTAGCTTCTTCCAAAACAGATAAGGCATTACTGCCTGCATAGCTATCTATTTCTGCCTCTATTCCCAACAAAAGATAAGCTTTCAATGCGTGTTCTTTAGTGAGCATTTCAAACGCATTTTTACCTTCATTTTCAACTTTATGCCCAGCTATTCCTTGATGCGGTAACACGCCAGTTAAACTAGCACCTACACTATTTCCCGCTTCTGCTAGATAACCAAGCTTAGCTTCTGTTATTTTTCCTATCCATGCAGCTAAAGCACGAATTTTTGAAAACTCTGGATGTGTTGAAGCTAAACGTCCAACTAATATCGTTTTATATTCACCTTCATTAAGAAGCTTAGCCATAGCCTCATGAATTGAATTAGTAGAAACATCGGCTAACAAGTCTGTTATTTCATCAGAAATATTTTTACCTGTGAGAGAAATCAGTGCTTTAGCAACACTTGCAAGCTCAGATACTATTTTTGAAGGAGCTGCAATTATTTTCTCTGCAATAGGTAAATTAAACTCATAGTCCACAGGATTAATGAGCATTATATTTGCGCTAATTTCCTCATTAATCATCCCCGTATTTTTCAAAGCGGCTTTACGTAGGCGATGATTTAATAACGGTTGCTCTTTACGTAGATTTGTACCAATTAATAATACAGCATCAGATTTTTCTAATTCTTCAATACGTTGACCCAGATAAGGGTATAAAGGCGCATCATTCTGATCGCTAAAATCAATTTGATGGAGGCGATGGTCTATGTTCGAACAATCTAAACCACGTACTAATTTTTGCAGCAAATAAAGTTCTTCCAACGTAGCAGCTGGTGAGGCTAAAGCGCCCATAGCATCAGCATTGTATGTCGCTATAATGTTTTTAAGCCCTTCTATTGCATAATTTAGTGCGGTTTCCCAGTTTGTTTCTTGCCATTTCCCATTGCGTTTAATCATAGGATGAAGCAAACGTTCACTAGACTCTAATGCTTCATAACTAAAGCGGTCTCTGTCGGATAACCAAACTTCATTAATTGCTTCATTTTCTCTAGGTACAACACGCAAAACTTTATTACGCCGAACATGCATATAAATATTTGAACCTAAACCATCATGAGGTGCAATGCTTGGGTATTGCTGCATTTCCCAGGCTCTACCATGAAAACGAAAGGCTTTAGAAGTTAACGCGCCTACGGGGCAAACATCAATCATATTACCCGACAATTCAGATTCAACAGCACGCTCAATATAGGTGCCTATGCGGGTATTTTCTCCACGTCCAGTAGCCCCCATTTCACGAATACCAGCTACTTCAGTTCCAAAACGTACACATCGAGTGCAATGGATGCAACGAGTCATTTCAGTTGAAATAAGTGGTCCAAGATTTTTATCGGGAACAATACGTTTTAATTCTTTAAAGCGGGAACTGTCCTGCCCATAGCCCATAGCTACATCTTGCAACTCACATTCACCGCCTTGGTCACAAATAGGGCAATCTAAAGGATGATTAATTAATAAAAATTCCATCACGGCTTTCTGTGCTTGTTGAGCTTTTTCAGAACGTGTTTGTACAACCATTCCATCCATAACGGGTGTCGCACAAGCAGGTAAAGGCTTAGGTGCTTTTTCAACATCAACTAAACACATACGACAATTAGCTGAAACTGATAATTTTTTATGGTAACAAAAGCGTGGAATCTCTATACCAGCGGCATCAGCAACGTCAATCAACATTTGACCTGCTTGCGCTTCGTAAGTATTTCCATTAATTGTAATCTTAACCATAAAGTTTTAATTCCTGTGCACTTCTTATTCTTTTAAGGCAATTAGGCCGCAAATTGCTTGGCAACTTTACTTTCACCATGCTCGATCATGTATGCAAATTCATCTCTGAAATGCTTGAGAAAACTCTGCACAGGCATAGCTGCTGCCTCACCTAAAGCACAAATCGTCTTACCCGCAATTTTGTCAGCGACATCATCTAGAACATCCAAATCCTGAATGTTTCCATGACCATGCGCAATGCGATGAAGCATACGAGATAACCATCCTGTACCTTCCCGACAAGGGGTGCATTGTCCACAAGATTCCTCATAATAAAAATGAGAAATTCTAGCCAGAACTTTAACCATACAAGTGGTTTCATCCATGACTATCACTGAACCTGCACCTAACATTGAACCTGCTTTTGCAATGGAGTCATAATCCATTGTCACACCCATCATAATCTCGGCGGGTAATACTGGTGTAGATGAACCCCCTGGAATCACAGCTTTGAGTGTATGACCGCTACGTATACCACCAGCCATTTCCAAGAGTTCTTTAAAGGGGGTTCCCATGGGAACTTCATAATTCCCAGGTTTATTGACATGGCCAGAAACAGCAAATAACTTAGAGCCACCGTTATTTGGCTTGCCTAAATCAGCAAACCATTCGCCACCCTTGGCTAAAATATAAGGCACTGAAGCTAATGTTTCGGTGTTATTAATAGTGGTTGGTTTGCCGTATAAACCAAATGCAGCAGGAAATGGAGGTTTAAAACGAGGCTGTCCTTTTTTACCTTCAATCGATTCTAATAAAGCGGTTTCTTCTCCGCAGATATAAGCACCTGCACCAAGATGGGTATAGAGATTAAAATCAATACCAGAACCAAGAATGTTTTCACCTAACAAGCCTGCTTCATAAGCTTCAACTATAGCCGCTTCAAAACGATCAACAGGTTCTCCAAATTCTCCGCGAATATAATTATATCCAGCAGTCGCTCCGATGGCATAACCCGCAATGACCATACCTTCAATTAAGGCATGAGGGTTGTAACGAAGAATATCTCGATCTTTAAAAGTACCCGGTTCGCCTTCATCAGAGTTGCAAACAATATATTTTTGTATATCCGCCATACGCTCACGCGCAGCTTCATCACGCGGCAGCATAAAAGACCATTTCAAACCTGTAGGAAAACCTGCTCCACCTCGACCACGCAAATTAGATACTTTCAAAGCATCAATAATCTCCAAAGGAGAGGTTTTTTCTTGCAAAATCTTGCGCAGCATGGAATATCCCCCTGCACTTTCATAGGTAGAAAGTGTCCAAGGTTTATCCAAATGCAAGGTGCTGAAACAAACTTCATTTGCCATTTTTTTACTCCAGCCCATCCAGAATTTGATCCACTTTTTCAGGTGTCAAATTCTCATGATAGTCTCGCCCTATTTGAAACATTGGTGCGTTACCACAAGCCGCTAAGCATTCAACTTCTTTCAATGTGAATTTATTATCTGAAGTTGTTCCACCTAGTTTAATACCTAAACGTTTTTCTAAATGTGCAACAATTTCATCTGAACCACACAACATGCAAGAAACATTGGTACAAACGCAAACCTTATATTTACCAACAGGCTTTAATTCATACATTGAATAAAAGCTAGCTACTTCATAGACAGCAATGGGTGGCATATCTAAATAATCGGCGATAGCATCCATCAGTTGAGTTGTTAGCCAACCACCATTATGATCTTGCACCAATGTTAAAGCTGGCATCACGGCAGACTGTTTACGTCCTGCTGGATACTTCGCAATATACTTATCAATTTCAGCCAGAATACTAGCTGATAATATGTCTTGTGCTGTTGCCATGCGTATATATCTTCGTATTACTCAGCGATCAATTTCGCCAAAAACAATATCTTGAGTACCAATGACTGCGACTACATCAGCCAACATGTGCCCTTTTACCATTTCTTCGATAGAGGCTAAATGAGCAAAGCCTGGAGCACGAATTTTTAGGCGGTAAGGTTTATTAGCTCCATCTGATACCAAATAAATACCAAACTCACCTTTAGGATGTTCGATGGCAGAATAAACTTCACCTTCAGGAACGCAATAACCTTCTGTAAACAATTTGAAATGATGAATTAAGGATTCCATATCTTCTTTCATTTCATTGCGCTTAGGTGCTGTTATTTTATGATCATCTAACATCACTAGACCAGGATTCTGACGCAACCAATCAACACATTGTTTAATGATCTCATTTGATTGGCGTAATTCTTCCATACGTACAAGATAACGATCATAACAATCGCCTTCAGTGCCTACAGGAATAGAAAACTTCATTTCACTGTAAACTTCATAAGGCTGTTTCTTACGTAAATCCCATTCAATCCCTGAACCGCGCAGCATCGGGCCTGAAAAACCCAATTGCAAGGCACGCTCAGGAGAAACAACGCCAATACCGACTGTACGTTGTTTCCAAATACGGTTATCGGTCAACAATGTTTCATAATCATCGACACAAGCCGGGAAACGACGGGTAAAGTCTTCAATGAAATCGAGTAAAGAACCCTGACGATTTTCATTTAAGCGCTTAATATCTTTTTCATTATGCCATTTAGACACTTCATACCGAGGCATAAAATCAGGCAAATCACGATACACGCCACCAGGACGGTAATAAGCTGCGTGCATACGCGCACCGGATACCGCTTCATAGCAGTCCATAAGGTCTTCGCGTTCACGAAAGGCATATAAAAACATACTCATCGCGCCCACATCTAAAGCATGTGCGCCTAACCACATCAAGTGATTAAGTATTCGTGTAATTTCATCAAACATCACGCGAATATATTGAGCACGAATGGGTGGGGCGACATTCAGCATTTTTTCAATCGCCATCACGTAAGCATGTTCATTACACATCATAGATACATAATCTAAGCGATCCATATAAGGTACGCTTTGTGTAAAGGGCTTACTTTCTGCGAGCTTTTCTGTACCTCGATGCAATAAACCAACATGAGGATCAGCGCGTTCAATCACTTCACCGTCTAACTCTAAAACTAAACGCAAAACACCATGTGCGGCAGGATGTTGCGGACCAAAATTCATTGTACAGTTGCGAATTTCCGTCATTTTTTAATCCTCACACCCAGTATCATGGTTATCATGCCGAATCACTCGCGGAACCAAAGTACGCGCCTCAATACTCACAGGCTGATAAATGACACGCCCTTTATCTGGGTCATAACGCATTTCAACTTCCCCAATTAAAGGAAAATCTTTGCGGAAAGGATGTCCGATAAAGCCATAATCTGTTAATAAACGACGCAAATCAGGATGTCCATTAAACACGATACCAAATAGATCAAATGCTTCGCGTTCAAACCATGAAGCTGAATTCCATATTTCAACAACGGAATCAACACAAGGTAATTGATCTGAGGTATATACACATAATCGCAAACGCTGATTTTTTTCAATCGATAATAAATGGTAAACAACGGCAAAGCGCTCAGGGTGCGAATCTTGTTGTTTTTGATGTGAGCCTTTATTTACACCACGACTAAAACCTGCGCTGCTTCTTTTGGTTTCCCAATCAGCTTGACCGTATTCAAGATAGTCAACGCCACATAAATCCATTAATTGCTCAAACTTAAATTCATCACGCAAAGCAGTCGCAACGGTTAATAAATTCTCTGCGGCTACTTCTAAGCTTATTTCATTAAAAGTTAATTGCAACGTTGCTTGTTCTGCAAAACGATGCTGCAAGGCGGTTATTAAAGTTTGAGTTTTTTCAGTCATAAGAGGATAGGGGCAATGCTTATCAAGCTGCAATCGTATTAGTGCGATGAATTTTCTTTTGCAATTGCAAAATACCGTAAATCAAAGCTTCTGCTGTTGGTGGGCAACCAGGCACATAAATATCCACTGGAACAATGCGGTCACAACCACGCACGACAGAGTAAGAATAATGGTAATAACCACCACCATTAGCACAAGAACCCATAGAGATAACCCAACGAGGCTCAGGCATTTGTTCATAGACTTTGCGCAGAGCAGGTGCCATTTTGTTCACTAAAGTCCCTGCGACAATCATTAAATCTGACTGTCTAGGACTAGGACGAAATACCATGCCAAAGCGGTCTAAGTCATAACGTGCGGCACCGGCTTGCATCATTTCTACTGCACAACAAGCTAAGCCAAAAGTAACCGGCCACATAGAACCCGTTCGCGCCCAATTAATCGCGCTATCTAACGTAGTTGTAATGACACCTTCTGGTAAAACGCCTTCTATTCCCATTCTAGCGCTCCTTTTTTCCACTCATAAATAAAGCCCACCACTAAAATACCTAAAAATATAGACATCACTACAAAACCATATAAACCCAATTCCTTAAACACAACCGCCCAAGGAAATAAGAATGCAATTTCTAAATCAAAAATAATAAACAGGATGGCCACTAAATAATAGCGTACATCAAATTTCATTCGAGCATCTTCAAAGGCTTCAAAGCCGCATTCATAAGGGGAGTCTTTTTCACTATTGGGCCGATGCGCACCAAAAATAAAGCCCGCAATAATAGGCCCTGCTCCGACTAACAAACCCGTTAGAATAAATAGAAGTATCGGTAAATACTCAGCTAGCATAATTATCACTCTAAATTCTGAACATTAAGAAAATTAATATTCAATTTAAGGTTATTCTTATTTCGTCATTCATTCATTTAATGATGTGCGACGGAGTGTATTGGGGATGCCCTTTGGTGTCAAGAGACTTCAGCCTTAAAAATCCAAAAGGCTTTTTATAATGCTATGTATTCAAGTGCTTGCAAAAGCGCCTTCTACTCCAAAAATCAAAACCCGCCTGCAACCTGTATTAGGGCTGACCGCTACGCGCCAGCTTTATGCGCAATTACTGTGGCACACATTGGAGTTAGCCAGTCATTGTGCGCCTGTACAGCTTTGGTGCGCACCACATACAGATTTTGCATTTTTTAAGCATTGCCAGCAACATTTTGGCTTAACATTGCACGCTCAATGTGCTGGCGACTTAGGTGATCGTATGCATTTCGCTTTAACGCAAGCCTTAAAAACTCATCACTTGCCGGTATTAATTGGCAGCGATAGCTTTACCTTATCAGCTCACGACATACATCAAGCTTTTGCTCATTTAAGCGCTGGAACGCCTGCTGTGTTCGCTCCTAGTGTAGATGGCGGTTATGCACTGGTGGGGGTGAATCAAGCCATGCCTGAGATTTTTCTGCATCAGCAATGGAGTCATCCGCAAGTTATGGCAGAAGCTCGCTTAAATTTACAAGCCAAGGGGATACAGTGGGCGGAATTAAATAAACAAGCCGATTTAGACACGCCACAAGATTGGCTGGAATACTTACGTTTCACCGCCTTTACATGATGCCAAACAATATTTTTCACTCAAAGAACACCACTACACGATGCCCCTCTTCACTATCAAACCGCTCATCCTCACTTAAATTATCATGACTTCCGCAAATAGTGCTCATCCCACAGTGATTTTACAAATAGCGGTCAATGGCCCTTTGCCGCGTTTGTTTGATTATCTGCCGCCTGTGGGGATAGACAAACAACAATTGCAGCCTGGAGTACGCTTAAGCGTGCCATTTGGGCGTAATGAGCGCTTAGGCATATTGCTAGGTTTATCGAGTCACACCGATGTTCCGCTTAAACGCCTCAAACCTGCTACTCGCTTGCTGGATGAAGCACCGCTCTTTCCTGCTGACCTGCTCAAACTCCTGCGTTGGGCAGCGAGTTATTATCACTATCCCATCGGACAAGTCTTGCAAACCGCCTTGCCGACATTGCTCAATCAGGGCGAAGCTGCGCAATTACCCACTTTGCCCGGTTGGCAATTAACCGCAGAGGGGCAAGCTTTTGACTTAAATAGCTTATCTAAACGGGCCCACCGCCAGCAGGCATTACTTAAATTTTTGCATCAATGCTCAGATCACGCTGCCAGTCAGGCGACTATTAATCAGCATTTCCCTAATAGCTATACCAGCCTGAAAAGCCTGCAAAAAAAAGCCTGGATTGAAGCATGTCGCATCGACAAAATTTTTCACTTAAACCTGTCACCAGAAACGTCTTTAAACTTAAATGCCGCGCAAGCTGAAGCAGTGCAGACCGTGTGCAAGCATCTATCCAGTTTTCGTGCTTTTCTGCTGGATGGCGTGACGGGCAGTGGCAAAACTGAAGTGTATTTGCAGATTATTCAAGAAGTGATCAATCAAGGGCGACAAGCGCTGGTATTGGTGCCAGAAATTAATCTCACACCGCAAATGCTCACCCGCTTTGAGCGGCGTTTTTCTCAACCTATCGCCATCTTGCATTCCAAACTCACGGACAACGAACGATTGTCAGCCTGGTTAATGGCTCAACAAGGCACGGCAGCTATCGTCATTGGCACTCGCTCAGCGGCTTGGACACCTTTGGCGCGTCCTGGCGTGTTGATTATTGATGAAGAACACGATGCCTCTTACAAACAACAAGGCGGCTTTCAATATTCAGCCCGCGATTTAACCGTCATGCGAGCGCATTACGCGAATATTCCCGTCGTTTTAGGCAGTGCGACCCCAGCATTAGATAGCCTGTTTAATGTGCAACGCGGGCGTTATCAGTGTTTGCGCTTAACTGAGCGTGCAGGCACCGCTATACACCCCGATTTTCGCGTGATCGATCTACGTCGTTATCAACCGCAGGAAGGCTTATCCCAACCCTTACTCAAAGCGATTCAAACTCGGTTAGACGCGCAACAGCAAGCCTTGGTCTATATCAATCGGCGAGGATTTGCGCCGACCTTAATGTGTCATCAGTGCGGTTGGGTGGCGGAGTGCCAGCATTGCACAGCACGTCAAACCTATCACGACACTGATAACCGCCTGCATTGTCACCATTGCGGTGCAGAACAAAGCCTGCCTGCGGTGTGCCCACAATGCCAATCAGTTCGTCTGCGTCGTTTAGGTTATGGCACTGAGCGCATTGAACAAGCCTTGCGTGGGCTATTTCCCACAGCGAGAATTTTGCGCATCGACAGCGATAGCACCAGCGGCAAACATGCGATGCAACAGATATTGGAACGCATTCATGAGGGGGAAGTGGATATTTTAGTCGGCACGCAAATGCTTACAAAAGGTCATCATTTTCCCAAAGTCACCTTAGTCGGCGTGGTGAATCTGGATGGCGGCTTATTTGGCGTAGATTTTCGCGCCAGCGAGCGCTTAGCACAGAGTTTAGTCCAAGTGGCAGGACGGGCGGGGCGTGCTGATTTACGCGGGGAAGTGTTATTGCAAACCTATCATCCTGAACATCCATTGCTACAAGCTTTATTAGAACGTGGTTATAACGCTTTTGCTAATAATGCCTTAGAAGAGCGTCAACAGACCTGCTTACCGCCACACACTTATCTTGCTTTGCTGCGGGTTGAAGCCAAACAAGAAGCCGCATTAAATCACTTTTTGCAACAAGCCTATGCACAGGCAGAGGCTCAAATAGCACAACAAGGCTTGGAAAATGTAGAGATTTTGGGGCCCATCCCCGCTCCGCTGGAACGCCGTGCTAATTTTTATCGTGCTCAACTGCTGTGTCAGGCGCATCAGCGCAGCCATTTACAAGCCCTGTTACAGCATTGGGTGATAGATTTAAACACCTTATCCACAGCAAAAGGCTTGCGCTGGTCTTTGGATGTAGACCCACAGAATTTATTTTAGAACCTATACGAAAACGGGATCATCGGCTGCAAATCCGCCCTTTTGGTCAGGTTTTCCACTTTTTATCAACACACGCCCGCTATTCGCCTTAAAAAACCGAAAAAACTGCCTCAAAATAGCGCATTTTCGCTTCGATTCCCCATCTTCGTATAGGCTCTTAATCCACCTGAAATAATAGTTACAGATTTTGCATACCTTTTAGAGTTTTGTGTCAAGAGACTCTTTCAAAAGGTATAAAAAATGAAACTATTATCCTATCTTTCACATTCCTTCATATTCTTTGTTTGCATCTTATTCTTCCCCCATCACATCTATGCGGCTCCACCGGTTGCAGGTTTTGGTCATACCCTATTATTTGACGGAAATACCTATGCGCGTAGCTCTTTAGTCACCACTGCCGCGAATAACATCACCTTAGAAGCCTGGGTTAACAATACGCAACGCACAGGCAGCCAACAAATCATTTTCAGCAATGGCGCAGCAGGTTTCAATGGCTATGCTTTAGTCGTAGAAGGCAGCAACAATACGCTGAGTATTCAATGTGATGGCGTAAGCTCAGCCACTTCCAACTATGAATTACCTCTCAACGAATGGCATCACCTTGCCATCACCCGTGCTGGAGGCTTTTGGGCTTTATATGTTGATGGACAAGCCCAAGCTTTAAGCGGTAATCCTTCTCCCTTCTCCCCTTCTCAAACCACATCTTTAGCTTCAGACAGCCACGCAGACAACAGATTTCACGGACAGTTAGACGAAGTGAGAATATGGACTGTTGCACATACTGTTGCAGAGGTTCAAGCCCATATGTACACCGTGTTTGCTGGCAACGAAGCAGGTTTACAGGCTTATTGGGATTTTGAAGATGCCAGCGGCACGGTGCTCACGGATAAAACCACTCAGTTTAATGCAGAGCTATTCAATAGCAATGATAACAACTGGATGAATACACAGATTTTTTCAGTGCGCATGGATGAAACCCTAGAAGGGGTGTTGCAAGGTGGCGATGCAGAACGCGATGCAATACGCTTTAGTGTGCAAAACAATGATGAATCTGCGATCCAAATCATTGATTTAAATACAGGTCAGTTTCGCTACACACCACACACTTCAGGTATCCGCAGTTTTTCTTATTTTGTCAGCGATGATAGCGGCAGTTCTGCTGTTACTACTGTTGCAGTTAATGTCACAACACTCAAAGCCGATGGCGGGGTTCAGGATGTCGCTGAAGGCGACAGCAGTTCTGGGTTGAACAGTTTACGCGAGGTCATCGCTCATGCGCGTGATGGCGATACGATTACTTTTCGCCAGCCCACCTTAACCCTCAATCGTCCTATTTTCATTGATAAAAACCTGCATTTTGCGGGCACTGGACAACACATTGAGGGTGGTCATAGCACGCGCCTATTTGAGATCAGTGGTGCTACAGTCAGTTTTGAGCAGTTGTATTTTGAAAAGGCGCAAGCCGATAAGGGTGCCGCTATGCTGCTGAGTAACGGCGCACAAGTCACGATCAACAACAGCGTTTTTAAGGATAACCAAGCCACAGATGTCGGTGGTGCAATAGCGACCGATGGCTCCGGTGTTAGCTTAAACATTCATCAAAGCAGTTTTCTCAACAACCAAGCCCTGTCAGGCAGCGCTATTAGTTTAGCCGCAGGCGATACGGGCACCTGGACGCATAACACGCTGTCGAGCAATATCAATAGCAGCACCGGAGCCAGCGTTATCGCTACTGGAAATGTCTCTTTATTTAACAACATCATCGCCAACAGCCAAGGCGCAGACTGCATCGGTTCGCCTGTTAGCTCGCACAATTTAATTGAAGATGGCAGTTGCGCAACAGGCGCTGAGAACTTAGTCACAGGTGATCCGCTGTTAAGTGCTTTTCAATCTTACGGCGGTGTCATGCAAAGCTTCGCGCTATTGCCCGCCTCTCCGGCATTAAATGCAGCGGGTGCCGCGCATTGCCCAAGCACTGATTTATACGGCACATCTCGCCCACAAAATAAGGCTTGCGATCTAGGCACTCATGAAAAATTCCCTCCCGCCTTTACCAGCACGGTGCTATCAATAGCCACTTCTCAGGTGCCTTATCTTTACTTAGTCACATTCCAAGATAACGAAAGCCTTGATGCCGCCAGCCCGCAGATCAGCGCGACCACTTTACCCACCTGGCTGCAATTTCTTGATAATGGAGATAACACCGCAAGCTTAAGCGGCACGCCCACAGCGGCAGATGTTGGAATACATCCGGTGCTACTGACTTTGAACTCTGGCAGCGAAGACATTGAGCACAGTTTCAACATAGCCGTCTCCGGTTGTACCCCCAATCCTGTTGTCACTAATAATGCCGACAGCGGCACAGGTTCTTTACGCGAAGCACTGGCGATAGCCTGTGAAGGTAGCACGGTCAGCTTTGATGCGGATGAGCACATTGTCCTCAGTTCTGACAGCTTGCGTATCACTCAAGCCTTAAACATTGATGGCGGCGCACAACGCATTACCTTAGATGCCAATGGACAACACCGGGTTTTTTGGATACATCACACCAGCCCCCAGGTGTCGCTAAAAAACCTCACTTTAATCAATGGTATCAATCAGGATGATGTTGGTGGTGGCGGCATTTACGCCGACAATGCACAACTGCATATGGAAAACCTCGTACTCAAAGATCACACTGCCTATGGCGCATTCGCAGGCGGCGCTATTTATCTCGCGCAAGGGCACCTAGAGGTGTGGAATAGCCAATTCATAGGCAATCTCAGCACATCGCTCTCTCGCACCTGCCACACTGAAACGCCTACTTGTGTCGCCAATGCCAGCCCAAACACAGCCGTAGCAGGTGGCCTTTACATCGCCCCCAATGCCAGCACCAGCTTGCTGAATAACACCTTTGTCAGCAATGTAGCCGCACAGGGTCAAAGCCTATATAACGCAGGCACGGTGCAGCCCTTTGCTAACAACGCCTTTCCTAGTTCAGTGGCTTCCTCTGCATCAAGCGCGATGTGCATAAATACTGGACAGATGTTGCAAGCCTCTCACAACTTGATCAGCGATGGCAGTTGCAACGCCGCTTTAACAGCGACCGTTCAGCTAGCGCCCTTAGAAGACAATGGCGGCGTGGTCTACACCACGGATTTTCTCAAAGCCGATGCCGCCTTAATCAATGCCGGAGATAACAGTGTTTGTCTAGCCACCGACGCACGCGGTATTCCGCGCCCACAAGGCAAAGCTTGCGATATTGGTGCTTATGAAAAACGCACACCCACATTTAGTAGCCAAGCCCCCACGCAAGCGCAAGAAGACGCGCTGTACACCTACGCCATTCAATTTGTCGATCACGAAACCAGCGACGGACTCATTCCTCAAATCAGTGTGTTAAACAAACCCGATTGGTTAGCCCTTACGCACATTCAATCCAACAGCGCGGTGCTGACAGGCACGCCTAATAACAGCCATGTTGCGAGTCAGCAACTCGTGAGCTTAAGCCTCAACGCAGGCATTGATGATGTGGAACAACACTTTAGTATCCAAGTTAGCAACACCAATGACGCACCGATATTGCAAACCAGCACGCCCGCTTTACTGCTCAATATTGATGAAGATGAAGTCAATCACCTCGGTACTTTAGTGTCCGAGATTATTGCTTCCGTCAGCTTATCGGTAGATTTGATCACGGATGATGACAGCGTGAGCATCGGTGCTACAGAAGGCTTAGCCATCACTCAAGTGGATAACAGCACAGGCGATTGGCAATTTAGTGTGGATAATGGCGGCACCTGGCAAACGCTCGCAGACGTGAGTACGCAACAAGCCCGCTTGTTAGCAGCAGACACCCAAAGCCGCATCCGCTATGTGCCGGGACAAGATTTTAATGGCAACACGCAATGCCAATTTCGCGCTTGGGATACCACTCAGGGTGACAATGGCAGCCTCATGGATGTCAGCCTTCAAGGCGGCACCCGCGCTGTGAGTACCGACACCAACGCCGCACAAATTACCGTTTTGCCCGTCAATGACGCGCCCACCTTTCAGCACGGCAACGATCAATTACATCCCGTAGACAGCATCGGCGACCAAAGCCTTGTGGGATGGGCGCATAGCTATGATGTCGGGCCCGATAATGAAGACGGGCTACAGCAAATCAGCCATTTTGTGCTCAGCGTGGACGACCCCGACAACATTCTCAACGATGCCGTACCTGTGCGCTTAGAAGCCAATGGCGACTTGCATTATCAACTCAATTCAGGCGAGGGGATTGCGCAGATACAGATACAAGCGGTCGATAGCGGCGGCACGCCCAACAACGGAGCTGATACTTCACCCCTTGCCACCTTGCTCATTCAAAAAACCGCCTTGCAACTCAGTCTTAACCGCGCAGAACAGATTGAAGATCAAGGTGTTGCCGCCGTCACAGCAACGCTGACCCGCACTGGAAGTACAGCGCTGCCCCTCACCGTTGAACTCAACAGCAACGACACCAGCGAAGCCACGCTACCCGCCACACTCACCATTCCCGCAGGCCAGACTTCCGCTGATTTTGCCATTGATATGATCGATGATAATCAACTGGAAACGACACAAACCGTGACATTTACGGCAGCTCATCCGCAATACACCGATGCCAGTGCCACCTTAAAAGTGCTCGACAGCGAGCGCACATTGACCGTCCATGTCGTCGGCGAAGGCCAAGTCCAACACGATAGCGTCGTCTCGCTCGGCGAATCACACCGTGTGCTCCCCACCCCCGACAGCTACGGCTGGGCTTTTGATCACTGGACAGGCGATTGCGATGCCACAGGCCAAGTCATCATCGACCAGGATGAAATCTGCACCGCCCATTTTCTCCAACGCCAATTCGCCCTTACCGCTCAAGTCCTAGCCGGAGAAGGCCGTCTACAAGGCACAGGCACCTTTTTATCCAATCAACATCTCAGCCTTCACGCTGAACCCGCCCCCGGTTGGACGGTCGAAGCCTGGAGCGGCGATTGTGATGGTCTCGGACAAGTTTATTTAGACACCGACAAACGATGCAGCGTGAGTTTCGCCCCCGTCTTGAAATACTACGATTTGCAACTTGATGTCGTCGGTTTTGGTCGTGTGACCGGCGCAGGCACTTACACCGCCATGAGTCAGGTGCAAGCGCAAGCGCAAGCCGAGCCTGCTCTAGGCCAAGCCTTTGCGGGTTGGCAAGGCGATTGTGATGCACAAGGATTCGTAGTCATGAACGCGCCCAAAAGCTGCACCGCCTATTTTATCACCGCCAATCATTTACTCACTGCCACCACGCAAGGACAGGGCAGCATCAGCGGTACGGGCGGCTATCTACATAATGTCACCGTACAACTCACCGCTACACCCGCACCAGGCTGGCAATTAGTCGGCTGGCAAGGTGCTTGTGATGGCAACGGTCAAGTGCTCATGGATCGCAACCAACATTGCATCGCCATCTTCATCTTCAGTCAAGGTTACTATCTCTTAAACACCGACAGCCAAGGCCAAGGACAGGTACAAGGCGCAGGCGCTTACGCCTTTGGTAGCACCGCACAACTGCTCGCCACCCCAGAAGAAGGAGAACAATTCATCCGCTGGAGCGGCGATTGTGACAGCAACGGGCAAGTCATCATGAATGCTGACAAAACCTGCTACGCACAGTTCACAAACACCCAAGCCGACACCCAGTTCAACCTCAATGTCAGCGTTTCAGGCGCAGGCCAAGTGACAGGCAGCGGCACCTACCCCGCCTTAAGCAGCGTATTATTAAGCACCGAACCCGCTGCGGGCTGGGTGTTTGCAGGCTGGCAAGGTGATTGTCATGGCGACGCACAACAGCGCGTACTCCCCGTTTGGTTAGACGCGCAGAAAGACTGCCAAGCCCTTTTCACCCAAGATGCTTATCGCTTAAACGCCTCAAGCAGCGAAGGCGGACACGTCGATGGCGCAGGCGAATTCCGCCACGGCAGCCGCCTATTGCTTCATGCCGTGACCCACCCAGGCTTTCAGTTTGCAGGCTGGGGCGGCGATTGCGATGCCAACGGACAAGTGCAGCTATCCGCCGACAAAACCTGCACCGCCAGCTTTATTCCATCCCCCACTATCGCCAATCCTCTCGCGCAGGTCACTCCCGCACTGATCGCCAGTCTGCAACCCAGCGATATAGCCGCCGTGACACCCAGCCTCATGGCGTGGCTGAATGCCGAGCAAGTGAGCGCCATCAGCCCTACTGTATTCAGCGCTTTTAACGCCGCACAACTGGCTAATCTCAGCCCAGAAGTGCTCGCACAATTCAGCATCGCAGCACTGCAAGCCCTGCCGCCTGCCACGCTCAGCGATTGGCGCGTCGCACAACTGCAAGCCCTGCCCGACACAGTGATCAACGCCTTCACACGAGAACAATTAGCCGCTCTCAATCCTCTGCAAATGCAGCAAATGCCCTCAACTGAACTCAGCCGTTGGTTGACCTGCCTAGCCCCTCAACACATCGCACCACGAGATGTCGTACCGTTCCTGCCCACAGGCTGGTCAATCGACTTAGCCTCCGGCGATCTCCAAGTACCTAACAACACGCCCATCCGCTACCGTTCTTTAAGCAACACGACTGCACCCGATTTAAGTTTAAGTTTTGCACTCGGCGGGCAAGGGCGCGACGGCAGTGTGCTCAGTCAGTTACAACAAGTGGTCGATGCCTTAGTCCCAGGATTTGTACTCGCACAAGCAGAGGATGGCTGGCTAGAAGTGACGCAAGCGCTGGATAATAATGAATCAGTGATTCTATTGCGCCTATGGCCCGACACCACAGCGCTATGGACAGGCCGAGAGGGTTCATTAG
The DNA here is from genome assembly GCA_016744475.1 of Thiotrichales bacterium. Classification (GTDB taxonomy): domain Bacteria; phylum Pseudomonadota; class Gammaproteobacteria; order Beggiatoales; family Beggiatoaceae; genus BB31. The sequence goes on from JADGEH010000045.1 coordinate 33,616, forward strand.
ACGTACAATCCAGCCCCGGCAGTGTTTCACTCAACACCCGCAACGGCATGTTGTTTCAGTTCTTGCCTGAAGGGGGTTAAACGTAGGTCGGGTTAGGCGATAGCCGTAACCCGACAAACATCCTAAATTCTCAATCGCGGGTCGAGGTTTGTAACCTCGACCTGAACGTTTTGGCAAACTTGAATGTTTTTCTGAGGCTTGGAGATAGTTGAAACATTTGGGTCATATAGAAAAATTATATCAGTTGTTAAGACTGCCAGTCCTTGAAGGACTGGCAGTCTTGGGTTTGGATATATCACAAGCCTATAAATGATGTACTTTAGCTATAGTTTCAAATCTTGACCCGCGTAGCGAAACATATGGCATTAAATTCTTACAAAATAAGGTAATGCCATTAACACCATGCCTGAAAGAACAAGTATCTATATATTTGAAATAAAATAAGGCATCACCATTAACCCTATTCCGCTAAAAAGCGGTATAGCCGCTTTTTGTTTTTTGCCATAAACAAAAAATCCTAAGCCGATTGAACCAAATATCAGTCCCCACATTAAACTCGATGTATCCATATCTAATCCTTCATTTAAAACATCATGATGACCATTGCTGGTTGTTTAGAACATAATGGAAAACAGTCAAACGAATAGTTTTATTCCTCATTTCATCTCTCAAAAAGTCACATCTAAATTATCTTTAAGCGATAAATGATTCAAACATTCTGATGAAAACCTTGCTTGACAGGCAGTTTTGTAGGGTTTCCACCGCGTGTTTTTTGCGGTGCGAACGTGGGAAGGATAACGTGTAGCAGGGTATTGCGTGCACACCAAAAGACGGGGGAGTTCGCGTAGGTCGCATAAGCGGTAGCGCCATGCTGCATTTGGCTATCCCAATATGGCAGGTAACGGGTTAGCGTGTCCGCTGGAATGTTTTATTAGACTACTCATCTATCAAAAAAGAAAATATTATCGGTGCGCCACTAACTAAAATAGTCATACCTATTAATATCATAATCTGATCGCCACCACTAGTTTGCCCAAAAATTATATCTCTATTGCCAATAAATGATGTATAAATATCATAGAAAAATGCAACTAGCCAAAGAGAGCGCAGAAGAAATACTAAAAAAGCTTCTCCATAATATTCCCAGATAAATTTCGTGCCGAAAAGAAAGCCACCTATTATTATTGCAAATATACTTGCTGCAATAACTTGTATATCCTCGTCCCCTACTATTTGTGAGGTGCCGTAAAAAGTAGTAAACCCATCCCAGAGGCCTGTTAGCCCACATGCAATTAATAGAATGCCTTGTATCATTATTAGTTCTCTTGCTTATTGCTTAAAAAACAGTACATAAACTATTCCGCAGACGATCCCCATTAGCATCGCAAAGCCAGTTACGTATTCAGCGATTCTGCTTTTCTTTTTTATGCCTTCTTTTCTTATTTCTTGTAGTCCGTATTTTAATGCGGTACTCAATATTTGTTGCTCACTTACAGAATGCTCTTTTGCTAATGCAGAAATGAGTGTTTTTGAATGATTATTTACTGTTAGTTCATTAGTCATAAAACGTCCTTAAATTAACCGTTTAACATATAGCTATATTACATAATATGTGTAATATAATTATTTGACTTAATATTAATAAAATTCATGAGGTAAATTAAAGATATGACAGCGCAAGATGATTTATTATTTCTCATAAATACAGGAAAGCCATTAGAAATAAAACGAGCTATGGCTGTTCGCAT
>JADGEH010000046.1 GCA_016744475.1 Thiotrichales bacterium
CAAACTCCATTGTGCGTCACCCTCTGGTGGATCACTACAACGTAGGGCTATTAAATGAGCTTCTACTTCACCATCTAATATTTTTTCTTTGAAAACCGTGTGCGTTCAATAGTCCTTAAGCGGGTTCGATACGCTTTGCTAATGTGTGTATCCGTCCAGTTTTGTTCTCCATTTTCATCGGCAGATAATAAAATAGATGCCCGTTTCACAGGATCGGCTTTTTCACTACGGCGTGCCACTCAGTCTAAGAGCGTTTTACGCTCATTTTCTGTTAAAGTTACCCGGTAGAATTTAGACATGGTGACTCTCCTCTTTTTGACCCATAATTAAAGAAGGATAACCCGTCACATAAAAATTGCTACAACACTAGAGTGTATTTTGCTGCCGTATCTAGTGTCGGCGCTTCAATCGTTGCCTATGCAGGCCAGATTTTTACTGCCCTCTCATAACTGCCAGAAGCGATGAAACGTCCATCCGGTGAGTAGGCCAAAGTCTTGATAGAGCTTCTATGCCCGCTAAGGGTGTTGAGTTCTGCCCCTATAGCTGCATCCCAGATTTTTATGCTGTAACCGCCAGAAGCAATGAAACGCCCATCCGGTAAATAAACCACAGCATAAGTAGTTGACCATAAGTGTTTTAAAGTTTTCTCACATAAGTTTATATGTAAGCTACTGTTTTTAAAGTGTGTAGTTTCAAAATTCAAATGTTAAAATATATGTGATTGACTACTTATATCTCATCATTGTGTCTTCTCAACATCTGCTGTTTTGTCTCCGTCTCCGTGTTCCAAATGATTAAAGTGTAATCGTCACTGGCCGACACGAGCCAACGTCCATCCGGTGAATACGCCACAGCATTCACCTTATCCGTATGCCCCAACCGTAATCGTTCTTGCGGCGGAAATGAATACAAAGGCTCGGTAATGTCTTCTACGGCTTGTACTTCAAGTCCGGCACATAATAAGCCCGCCTAAAGGCGAATAGCGGGTTATTTAACGAGAAAAAGCTGAAAAATAGACCAAAATCGACGCTTTTGCAGTTGATGAAGACCCCTTGCAACAAGTCTACTGTATTGATGATTTCAATGAGCACGCTGCGCTTTGCCCATCCTACTTTCATCTCATTCCCACGCGCCCTGCGTCACTGCTATTAACTTAAGGAAAAAACTTAGACTTCAAGCCACTCACTTCCCCTCCTCGCAAGAGGGGGAATAATATCAACCACTTGCTATGCTACAAGGCTTAAGTAAATGGCAGTGGGCAACGCCCTGGGTTCTGTCGATGATCCCCCCCCCAGCCCTGAAAGGGCGCAATAAAAGGGGCATGGCATTTTATGTCGCCCTTTCAGGGCTGAGTCTCTTCTATCTGTTTAATATAGATATTATGCTCCTTTGGGGCTTCACTGAATGACAGTGACGCTAAAGTGTGGGAGTGAACTGTTGGAAAACCTTTTGCATGGTCTTCTGCAAGTCGAAGGGAGGACTGGATACCAATGACCGCAACGCGGTCAAGATGGCATTCCCATGCGGTGCATGGGAACGAGGAGCAACGCACGCGCTGATTTATTTATCTAATGGCGCGGCATCCTGCAAATGACTTAAGCGGCGCAAAATATGTGCGAGAATTTCTTGCTGCATATCATCACGCAAAACCTGTTGTTCACTGGCTTTGGCTAACACTTCATTTTCGTTATAAATAAACTCTCGCACCAAGCGTAACGGGCGTTTTTCCACTAAAACCTTCCCATCGGGTTTACGTAATTGCAGATACACTTGATATGTGAGTTCCACTTCTCGCATGGTGGTCGAAAACGTCGAGACCGAGACCATGCGCTCATCTTGTTCTTCATGACTTAATTCAATCCATAATTTGGCTTGTTTTGCGGTGGCTGTGACTGCGACACCTTGCTCTATTAGTCGTTGTCTTAATAAAGCCGCTGTTTGCGAACCCGTTTTGGCTTTCACCAGCACGGGTTGCAAGCTGCTGGGCAGGCTGACACGCTCGCGTAATTGAAAGCCACAACTCGACAGCAAGACCAGCAAAACACTAAACAGCAGATATTTTTTAGCGGATACGGCAGCCCCCTTGTTTAGCCAAACTGATACAGGTGCTAAGGCTTGAAATGCGTGTGTTTTACCTGTTTTTGTCGAGGTCACGCTTGTTGCGCCACCCAAGTATTTCATTGTCATAAGCTGTTCTCATGTTGAGGAAAGAAAAATCTGACCATTTTCCACTCTTACAGGATAAATCTGCAAGGGTTCATCTGCGGGTTCATCCAAAGGTTGTCCGGTGCTTAGATCAAAGCGGCTGCCATGTAAGGAACATTTCAAGGTTTTGCCCTGTAAGCAGCCTAAGTACAGCGATACGTCTTCGTGTGAACACATTTCCTGCACTAGGAAGAATTGGCCTTCAACATTAGCCAGTAATAAACGTTTGCCCATCACTTGCAGGCGCATCATTTGTCCTGGAGGGCAATCTTGAGTGTACGCAATTGGTTTTGAATGTGGCATGAAAATCCCTTTATAAACAAAAGTATTACGGAATGGTTTGGTATTTATTAATCCAACATGGGCTGGACACGGTGATTCTTTTCACACATGAGACGGATGGTAAGAGGTCATCGTAGTGAAAAGCTGATGAATCCCCCTTGCCATTTGTCTATGTACAGAGATGGGTAATATATTGATATTAAGCAACTGCTTTTTATTCACGCCCTTTACGCAAGACTCAATTATGGAAACTGTGCACTGAGTTTCACCACTCGATCATTGGCTGCGACTAAGGCTTCGGTGCTCAAGGATTTGGCAATGCTATGACGCAGCACTTGCGCTTGTTCTATCCCGCCTTGTACCGCTAAAGAAAACCACACATAAGCTTCTTGCTGATCTTTAGCACCGCCGCGTCCATCTGCATATAAAATGCCCAGCTTTAATTGAGCTTGAGGATCACCTTGTTTTGCACGGATACGACACTGTTGTCGGGCAGCGGCATAGTCTGCTTGCGCATAGTGCTGATGACATGCCTCACCGGGTGAGAGCGTTTGCGTGGCGGGAGTGGCTAACGTGGTGGTCGCCACAGTGCGTGCAAAGTTCGCTACGAGCTGTGGGCAGGAGTATTGATACGCTTGCTGTAAGCGGTTCAAATTATTCATGTTTTTTTCGCGTTCCGCATAGACTTTTGCAATCTGACGACAACGTTTTTCACGTTCATCGCGCAGTTGTTTGATGACCTGCGGGTGATCGGTATCGGATGAATGCGCTTCTATATAACGGGTGATAGGATCAATGTTTTTTTGGGCTAATAAACGTTGAACATCCGCTGTGATTGAGGTTGTCGCTAATGGCGTGGCGGTCTCATTGTCTTGTACTGGGCAAGCGGTTAAAACCGCCAATGACAGTAAGGACAGGCTTAAAGTGGATAATCTCTTCATTTTTTTATCATTCCAAAGTTTTAAAGTTCATAAAGATACCCCGCATCGTAGCGAAAAATAGCCCTTCTCTTCTCTTTCTCCAATCCAAACAAGCATAAACACAGTTTCAAGAGGGGACTTTGCAGTCGATGCGCCTGTATTCATATAAACTTTAGTAGACTTGTCCGGGTTTAAAACACCAACTGCAAAACAGCGGATATGGGCGGTTTTCCCCGTTCATTCTCGTGACACGAATCACTATGCTTTTCATACGAACGAAAAAAACACTCAATCCCGCTGCTTTTCGCTACGGCGTTTAAACTCGGACAAGTCTAGTGATGATGAGGCAAGGGCAATAGAGCTTAAGCCTTTGTCATTCATTTCATGCAGTTTATGTAAGGTCTGTGAATAGGAGGACATGAAGTATGGTACCGAAACTGAAAAAAATCATGTATGTCGATGATGCCCCCGATTTACGCACCATGGTGGAAGCCAGTCTAGGACGCTTGGGAGGCTATGACATGAGGCTCTGTGATTCTGGCGAGACGGCCTTGGTAGAGGTCTTAGAATTTGCCCCTGATCTCATTTTGTTGGATGTCATGATGTCTGGTATCAGCGGCCCTGACACTTTGCACATCATGCAGCAAGCCGATGAATTATCAAGTATTCCCGTGGTGTTCATGACTTCTAAAGCGACTGCTAACGAAATTGAGCAGTATAAACAACTAGGGGCGATTGATGTGGTCCCTAAACCTTTTGATCCGATGCAATTAGCCGACATCCTAGAAGCCATTTGGCGCAATGCACACAGGGTTGTTTGAACCTGGGCAGCCTTTCTCATCCATCCTCCATTTTTTATCACTTGATGTGCTGTCATACCAGGCGCGGATGTGAGGGCTAAATGGCGCACATTTTTGCAGGTTGGGTGAAGTGGGATGTATTCCTTCTGCATGACGACCGCACAGAAGAGTTTCGTGGGGATTTATCGGATACGTACCGCTCCATCCAGCCAACGTCATTACACTAGGTTCTGTTGACATGTAGGCAAATCTACTGCGTAGCTTCATGCTTTTCATAATGAGATAGGAGATAAATCATGGCATTTTGGTGCAAAAAAAACCTCACGTATGCTGTTTTAGGCTGGCTTTTATGCGGCGGGCTGGAAGCAGTAGCAATAGCAGTAGAAGAGGTGACTAAGCCTTTATTCTCCTTTCCGCCTCAAGAACAGTTGGTGGGGCATACTAGCTGGATAACTACGGTAGCTTATTCACCCGATGGACGTTGGATAGTGTCGGCGGGTTGGGATCGTAGTTTAAAAATTTGGGACGTGGCTACAGGAGCAGAATGGAGCCATCTAAATGGGCATACCGGATTTGTCTACGCTGTGGCTTATTCGCCCGACGGGCGTTTCATCGTCTCTGGTAGTCGGGATAAAACACTGAAAATATGGGATGTGGCAACAGGTTCCGTCTTACACACACTCAGTGAGCATAGCGATGAGGTGAATGCTGTAGCTTACTCCCCTGATGGGCTTTTCATTGCCTCTGGTAGTAAAGATAATACGGTAAAAATCTGGGATGCAGCGACAGGGGCAGAACAACACACTTTCAGCGGTCACAGCGATGATGTCAACGCTGTGGCTTACTCTCCTGATGGACGTTTCATGGCCTCTGGCAGTACGGATAATACGGTGAAAACCTGGAATGTGGCTACGGGTACAAAACAGCGCACCTTGAGCGGACACACCTATGCTGTCCACGCTGTAGCTTATTCTCCTGATGGGCGTTTCATCGCTTCTGGTAGTAGAGATGGCACGGTAAACATCTGGAATGCAGCCACAGGGGCAAAACAGCGCACCCTCAGTGGGCATGATCTTTGGGTCAACGCTGTAGCCTATTCCTTTGACGGGCGTTTCATCGCCTCTGGCGGCAGTGACCACACTGTAAAAATCTGGGATACAGCTACGGGCGCTATACTGAATACCTTCAGTGGGCATAGCGGTTGGGTCAACGCTTTGAGCTATTCCCCTGATGGGCGTTTCATTGCTTCTGGCAGTGTGGATACAACGGTGAAAATCTGGCCTGTATTGAACGCGATGGAGGTGCCGCTTTCTTCAACAGAAGCGATTCGTACCCTAGGATATAACCATTCGATCAAATCTTTAGCATTATCTCCCAATGGACGTTTCATTGTTTCTGGCAGCAACAGTGACAGCAGCATAAAAATCTGGGATACATCCACAGGCACGACACTACAGACTCTCAACGGGCATACCGATAAGGTGAATGCGGTAGCCTATTCCCCTGACGGGCATTTTATCGCCTCTGGTGGTGAAGATGAGACGGTGAAGATTTGGGATGCCACTTCGGGAGAAGAACAGCGCACCCTCAGTGAGCATACTTGGTGGGTCAACGCTGTGGCTTACTCCCCTAATGGACGTTTCATCGCTTCTGGTGGTTGGGATGACACGGTGAAAATCGTGAATGCCAGAACGGGCACAGAACAACATACTCTGGTGGGGCACTCCAATATTGTCAACGCACTAGCTTACTCCCCTGATGGACGTTTCATCGCCTCTGGCAGCGATGACCACACAGTGAAAATCTGGGACACTAGCACTGGCAAAGAACAACGCACTCTGATCGGTCATACTGATTATGTCTCCACGGTAGCCTACTCCCCTAACGGGCGTTTTATTGTCTCCGGTAGTTGGGATGATACGATGAAAGTCTGGAACGTGGTGACGGGAAAAGAATGGCATACCCTCAAAAAGGGGTGGTGGGATGCCTGGTGGGACACCTGGTCGTTTAACGCTGTGGCCTACTCTCCTGACGGACAGTTCATTGCTTCTGGCGACCAAGGGGGTTCAGTTAAACTCTGGAAAGCTAACACTGGCGAAGAAATCCGTGTCTTTAGAACTCGACCTCATACTGGTAGCATCACGAGCATCGCTTTTTCCCCCACAGGTCGCCGTATTTATGCAGGCAGTCAAGATCGTACCATCAAGGTGTGGAACTCAGGTTTGGTCACCACGCCTTTACTCAGCTTGCCTGAAGAACAGGTCTTAGGTGTGGGAGAATCGTTACACATCATACCTTTAGCCGGAGAGAACCCATCATCTTGGGTATCTGCTAATGACAACATTGTGCAGATCGATCAACAAGGCATAGTAACGGCAGTAGGTGAAGGCAATGTGCAAATCACCGCCTATGATGCAGACGGCATCTCTCAATCCACCTTGATCAAAGTCAACCCGCTTGATGTCGGACGTGCAATCGTGATAGCGGGTGGAGACGCATCTCCCAACAATACGCTGTTTCCTTACACCCATGATCTGGCTCAGCGTATGTACCGTCTACTGCGCGACCGAGGCTTTACGGATGAAGACATCCTGTATTTCACCCCTGCTCCATTCCAAGATTTAGACGGTGATGGATATGACGATGGTGTGATGGATTATGAATTGAAACATCCTTTGGACGAGTTAGAACACGCCTTTCAAGACATCGCCTCAACCCTCTTACCCGGTCAGCAATTTGTATTGTATTTACATGGACACGCTGAGGCTTATTCCGGTGAACCCAATATGCCGCCCACTTTTCGCCTGAACCAAAACACCCACATGACAGCCGAAACGCTTAAAACTTTGTTGGACAGGCTTCCCTCTCACGCGCAGCAAATACTGATCATTGATACCGCCCGTTCCGGTGCTTTTATTGAGGCTTTGCGTGCGGACAATCGTCTCATTCTAACCAGCACCCGCGCAGAAGACACTGACTGGAATGTAAGAGAAAATACCTTTTCCCATCTCCTCATGAAGAGCTTGCGTATCGGGCGCAGCTTAGGACTAGCCTTTACTCATGCTAGTGCTGAAATGGTTGGACTGCCTGGGCTATACCGCAGACAAACGCCCGTGTTGGAAGGCAGTCAGGAAATGGCTGACAATACTTGGCTGGGACGACGCGGCCTGGCGGTAACTTTATTACCTGACATTATTGACATGCAACCACTGTCTATCATGCCTGCTATTGCTGGCAGTCACTTATGGGTGACCACTTCTCCTGACGATGACATTCGCCGCGTGCGGGCGCAGTTCATAGCCTTGCCAGATGCGGCGAGTGATACTGTGCGTGATGACAGTTCCAATACGATGTCTCCCCACATGAGCTTTGAACTCAGTTATCAACCCGATCTTCAACGCTGGGACATGCCATTGAATGCCTTATTCACCAGCGGACAATGGCGCATCATATATGAAGCCCAAAATATGAAAGGCGTGTGGTCATCACCGGTGTGGCAAGAAGTGCGGATTAAAAGCCACATTCCACAACTGAGCAACATTAGCACCCGTTGTTACATTCAAGAACCACCCGACTATGCGATTGCAGGCTTTGTGATTGAAGGTGCAGGAAGCAAACGGGTTTTAATACGTGCTACTCGTAGTCTTATTGAAAATAACATGGATTTTGATCTGTCTTTAGAACTGCTGCAACTCATCAATGGAGAATGGCAACATGTTGAATCTAATCAATATTGGAAATACAGCCAACAAGCGGCAGAGATCAGACAATTAGCCTCGCATTTAATACCTAAATATCCAAACGACGCTGCCTTATTGATGAGTTTGCCGCCCGGTGTGTATACCGCTATCGCCTCACCGATAAACAACACTTTTGGCATCGGTGTGGTCAGTGTGGATGATTTAGACAGCGCAGAAGGCATCCCCAGTGCTTCCCGACTACTCAACATCAGCGGACGCTGCCAAGTACAAAATGCCCCACACCATGCCGTTGCAGGCTTTGTCGTCAGCGGTTTGGGCAGCCTTAAAACGCTGTTACGCGGCATTCGCAGCGCGGCAGATACCAGTGGCGTGTACGACCCAGAAGCCACGCTGTATCAGATTAATGAGGGAACAGGAGAAGTCTTAGAGCAAATTCAAAACTGGCAACAGCATCCTCGCGCCCAAGAGATCAGTGCTTTGCCCTCTCATCTAGTGCCCGCTTATGCCACCGACACCGCCTTGTTGCAGACATTGGAAGCAGGGGTGTACACCCTTGAAATCACGCCTGAAAGCGGCGCGGGTATTGGGATGGTCAGCGTGGATGTGGTGGATTAGTGCTGTTTATTCCAGTGAGAAGTTGTCCAGCCTACATCCCCTATTGATGGGAAATAACACCGCCCACAGGCGGTTATGAGGATTAAAAATAAGCGCCTTAAAGCGGCTTGAGATGACGTGTATTTATCTTGAGGGTCAGTGATTAGGCGACGACAAAGGCTAGGCCCAATAAAGCGATGATGGTGGGCCATTTCCATAGCCAGCGGATGGCATCTTCAGTGCGATAACGCCCAAAAACATTGGTAATGGATACCGAGAAAAGCACCACGGCGAAGACTTTAGGTAGAAAGGTGAGCCATTGAGTACCGCCGCCGAGAAATAGGGTGGTATAGAGCACGCCAATGGTGTAAAGCTGAAAACATTGCATGACAAATAATGCGCCCATGTATTTGCCGCTCATTTCAACCATGGGCCCTGTGGCGATTTCTGCGGGGGCGACGTAAATTTCAAACGGTTCTTTTCCCATCATGGCATGCATTGCCAGTAATCCGGCAATGGCGAGTAAAGGCATTTGCACTAAGCCCCAACCTTGTTGCTGCTGGAGGCTGACTATTTCGCTCAGGTTTGTTGTGCCGTACACCAACGCAGCGCCCGCCACCACAATCACAAAGGGCACGTCGTAAGCCAGCATGGCTGACAAGGCGCGAGAAATTCCGATAGAACCATTCGGGTTAGCGGTTTGTCCAACCCCCAAAGCCATGCCTAACATGGGCACCATGAGCAGATACATGAGGGTGAGGAGATCAGCATGGGAGGCTAAGCCATCCATTCCAGGAACGGGAATGAAAATTTCTGCGGCAATATAGCCCCCTAGCAACATCATAACGGCGATGTCATGCATGTAGCCGTGGGAAATTTGAGTTTTTTTACTGTAGAGCTTAACAATGTCGTAGATGGGTTGTAACAGAGGTGGCCCTACGCGGCGCTCAATACTTGCACGCACTTTGCGCATCATTAAGACTAAAGCTAAGCCCACAATAAATGCGACTAATGGCATGAGTACCATGTCTAAGGCTAATTCTGATAAGTTTAATGTAGGTAAGATGTCTGGCTTTGCCAATAATTCGCCCGTATCCATTGTTTAATCCTTAACCAGTGAGCACTACTATCCAACAAAAGCCAGTGCTGCAACAGCCAGCATGAGCATATATAAAGTGGGATGAGCCACTTGGGAAAGACGGCAACACAACTCTGCACTCCATTGCACAAAGTGACGGATGCCCATTTCAACGTTGAGTGTTTGATGACGAAACCAGCCGCCAATAACACGCATCACGCCAGGATAGAAGTTGTGTGAATAGTGATAGGGCACTTCGGCGGAGAGAAAATGTCCGCCTGCATAGTTATCCCATTGATGGGTTTTATGAGAACGACCGCCGAAGAGATAAAAAACCACGGCTCCTATCGCAATGCCGTAAATCAGAATGCCCACCACCCACAGCATATTTAAGCTACCCGTTTTCCATTCCAAGCCGCCTAAGTGATGCGGTAGCGCATCGTATCCGAGCGCCATTTGTGCTTTATCCACCAGACTTAAGGCCAATCCTGGCATAAGCCCGGTGATAAAACCGATCACGGCGAGGATAAGCATCGGCAACACCATAGACCAAGGGGCTTCTTTGACTTCGTAATGGGCTTTGCGTAATTGACCGAGGAAGATGTTGTGGATGAGTTTGTACACACTGAGAATAGTGCCCAAGGTGCTGATGCTGGCGGCAACTAATAGCAGGGGCATGCCTTGATCTAATAGGGATTTATAGATCAACCATTTGGACACAAAACCATTCATGGGCGGCAAGCCTGCCAGCCCAATAATACCCAGCAGTAGCACTACGTAAGACCAAGGCATACGGGTAATCAAACCGCCGAGTCGATCTAAATCAGTGGTGCCTGTGCGGTGCAAAACCGCTGTGACGGCTAAGAAAAGAGCACCCTGGTAAGTAGCATAGTTAAAGGCATGGAGTAATCCCCCCGCCACTCCTAAAGGTGTACCGACGGTGATGCCCAGCAACATCAGGCCGCCTTGTCCAATCCCATGCCAAGCCAATAATAATCGGGCATCACTTTGCTGCAAGGCGATGTAGGTGGGGATAATGGCGGTGAGTGCGGCTATCCAAGCCAATAGAGTACGGGCATCGACGAAGGTGAATAGCGGCATCATGAGATGTTGCAGACGTTCAATGCCGACGGGTTGCAGCAAGACCAGTGCAAGCGCAAACAAACCCATACGCGCAGAAATTGCGCTTAAAAAGCTGGCATTAGCCCCCGGCGTTTCGGCATAAGCATCGGCTTGCCACAGATGAAAGGGCAAAATCGCCATTTTGATGGAGAAACCGATAAAAAACAGCACCACGAGTAACCATAGAAAGCTGTCGGGTAAGGTGGGCAGCGCCGCCCAAAAAACACTAAAGCTTGTAGAGCCTAGCTTAACCATGATTAACACCAGCGCCGCAAATAATGCCACCGCACCGCTCATGGCATAAATAAGATAGCGATACGCCGCTTTAGCCGCTTTGCCACCGGAGTGAGTCATCATGAAAAAGCTTGCCCAACTGACCAATTCCCAACCGATGAACAGCGTGATGAAATCTTGACTGCACAAGAGGATCAGCATAGCGAACACATTTAACGATAAAACAATGTGTTGCAGGCGCATGTTTTTTTGTGTGTCTTGCCATTCACCCGCCGTATACCAACTGGCAAACAACGCTGCACCTAGGCTGATCACAGCGAAAAACCAGCCTAGACCCGTCATGCCCCAGATTAGAATATGTTCCATCACGGAGAAGCTTAAATGAGCCACGATGATGCGATCACTTTGCATGTAGCTATAGAGTTTTATGAGGACTAATAACTGAATGGCATAAGCCGCCACGCCCAACCAACCTGCTTCGCGGCGATGACCGTAGAAATACATGAGTACCACAGTCAGCAGGGATAACAGCAATAACAAATCCAGCAAATTCATGGTCAGTCTCTCGCTCAGTGAGTGGATTTCCAGGCAGGTAAGGTATGGTCGATATAGGCTTGAACATCAACGACTTGGGTAGCAATCTTGGAGAGATGATGGTAAATCGGATCAATCGTCAGCATCACCAGTAATAATAAACCGCTAATGACTAACATGGGTTGCAGCTCTTTATTGCGAGGTATTAGGGGAGTAGAGGACGCGGCGGGTGTTTGATACAAAAGATGGATAACACGGAAAAAGTAAGCCGCTTCTATAATGATTGACAATAAGATCAGCAACATGGCGTATGAGTACCCACCGCCTGCGCTAAATCCTGCCTTAAATAGTAAAAACTTGGCCCAAAAGCCTGGTAAGGGCGGCACACCGATTAAAGACAAGGCAAAAATAATCAATAACACACTAGGCCACTTGGCGCTATGAGCCATACCTTGTAAAGAGCTAATAGAACCTTTCCATTTTTCAGTCAACATGAATAAGCCTGTTTTTACCAGCGCATGGTGCAACGCTAAGGCCAGACCACTGACCACACCTAGAGTGCCAGGAATGGAAAAAGCAATGGCTATCACGCTGAGTTGTCCAATCGAGGAATAAGCCAACATGCGCCGTAAATCTTTGGCATAAAAAGCGGCGAGTTCTCCCGTGATAAGACCCGCTACACCGATACATAGTAAGAGCATGTAGGCTTGTTCATGTGCATAAAGCAGCAATAACAGGCGCAAGACCACAATGATGGCCAGTTTTGACACAATCCCCGCTAAAAGTGCAGAAATACGCACGGGGGCATGGGCATACACTTCAGCCACCCAAGTATTGACGGGGAACAATTCCGCCTTCACTGCAAAACCTATTAACATCAGCGCAAAGGCGCTTAATCCTGCCATTCCATGTAAAGCTTGTGGTGCCAACATGGCGAGGTGAGACAAATTCAAGGTGCCGGTTAAGGCATAGATAATCGCAATACCTAATAGAATAAAGGCCGAACCCAGCGAACCCAGCAGCAAGAAACGCAAGCTCGCCGCATAACCACAAGGATCGCCTCGGCGACTGGCGGATAAACCATAAGAAGCCACCGCGACAATTTCAAAAAACACGTAAATATTGAATAAATCGCCCGACAATACTAAGCCGCTGCCTCCACCGACCATCAGCAATAACAGCATTTCTTCTTTAATACGCCGATGCCAAGCGCCCAACCACAATATCAAGCTCCCCACTAACAGCACTAATACAAATAAAATGGATAAAGCATCCACATAAAACACGATGCCCAGTGGAGCACTCACGCCGCCCATGACCAAACTTTGAGGGCCGACAATGTTGACCCCATGCCAAAGCCCAATACAAATCACTAAACTAATCACTAACACCACAGGTGCGGCCCAATACCCCGCTTGGTTATAGTGACGATAAATAATAGGTAACAAAAATGCGCCGAGAAAAGGCAGGATAATTAATAGGATAGGCCCCATCATTGGCTGGGTTCCTTATCAGAAGAAGGAATGGTTTGAGGAGGAACAGTGGGTTTAAGCGAGTGAGAATCGGTGGGTAAATGAGCAATTTTGAGGGTCAATTGACGGACATCCAAAGTGCCAAAGGCTTGATAGGTTTTAATCACTAAAGCTAAAGCCAAAGCCAGCACCCCGACACCAATAACAATGGCGGTCAGCACTAACGCTTGCGGTATGGGGTCTACCATGTTCGTCGTGTTTTGTAGGCTATCAGTTAAAATCGGGGCTTTAGCATGAGTGCGATAACCGACTGTCACTAAAAATAAATTAACCCCTGACTCCACCAATAATAGGCCCAGAATCATGCGAATCATATTGTGATAAAAAAGCATGGCAAACAAGCCAAGAATAAATAATCCGACGGCACCTAGATACGCAAAAATAGGAATCCAGCTTTCATGACCCATGGTTTCAATCCCTGATGCAAAAAGTGCTTTGTTCTAAGCCTGAATAAAGCGTGCCAGTAAGCCTGCCAGTTCAGAACCGACTTTAATGCCAATAGCCGCTGACAACAGCGGCACGCTACCTGCGGAGAACAGTTCTCCGACCACCCCTGGAGAGCCTAAAGGTGCGAGAAACGAACCCTGCCCAAATAAGGCCAATAAGC
Source organism: Thiotrichales bacterium (assembly GCA_016744475.1). Lineage (GTDB taxonomy): Bacteria > Pseudomonadota > Gammaproteobacteria > Beggiatoales > Beggiatoaceae > BB31. The sequence continues at coordinate 13,610 of JADGEH010000046.1, forward strand.
CAATAATAATGAAACTGCTACCCGCTAAGCCCTCCACCAAACTTGAAGTCTGATGAGCAAAAGGCCCTGCGGGTGTGGTGAGTACGGGAATAAAAAAAGCAGCGGCAAGAATCGCCCCGCCTTGAAAACCACCACCCGGCGTTAAATGCCCATGAATGATGATGTAAGCGCCTAACAGCAGCAAAAATGGAAATAATACATGTGTGGCGACCCGCAAAACAAAGCCTGCCGCCGGAAAACTATTAAGCTTTTGCAGACTCAGCGCGTCTTCTTCAGGTGATTGAGCTAAGACCATACCGGCTGCGGTGGCGGCGACAAATAAAATCATTAATTCGCCCAAGGTATCCAGCCCACGATAGGCTAATAACACCGAAGTGACGATATTGGCAGTGCCGATCTCTTTAGCCGCCAAAGCATTAATGCTAGAACCTACTCCGGTGAGATTGCTGCCGCTAAAAGGAAAATGAACCAATACGGTAATCAATAACACACCTAAACCGAGGAGCAAACCCAGCGCCGAAATATCTCGAAAGCTCATAATGTTAAGCCGTTTAGTCTGATTGAGATGAAGAAGAAGAGATACGCCATAAGCCTACACGGCGCAAAGTCAGCACTAACAAAACACTGCTTAAGCCCGTGCCTACAGCCGCTTCCGCTAAAGCCACGTCGGGCGCACGCAGCAACACAAATAAAATGGATAAGGCTAATGACATGACAGAAGTGGCGACCACTGCGGCTAATTCGCTACGCAACAATAAAACCCCAATGCCTGCACTGAGCATCATTATCACCGTGACTAAGGTCAACCAGAAAGCCATTAGTGTTTTCCTTCTGTTGGCTCAATACGATAAGGCGTGAGTCCTACTTTATAAGCCGCTCGAGCTAATGTAGACGATGCCACTGGAGACGTGAGCAAAATAAACAAAGCAATAATGAGCAACTTTGACCACCATAAAGGATGATAAATAGCCACGCCCAGCAACACCGATAAAGCGCCTAAAGTCGTCGCTTTTGTACCTGCTTGAATGCGATTGTAGACATCAGGCATACGTATTAGCCCTAAAGCGCCTAAAAACAAAAAGCTGGCTCCAATTAAAATAAATACGGCCCCCAGTATTTGCATCATCATGCTCTCATTCAGTGGATTTGTTCATCTTCTGCGTATGCGGCTCAATCATGCGGGCAATCACTACGACCGCGAGAAAGGCCAATGCTGCATACACTAAGGCAATATCTAAATAAACAGGGTTATCAAATAAATCAGCCAGCCATACGAGGGCTGCGGTGGTCATCACCGATAAAGTATCGGCTGCGATCACTCGATCCGGCGTGCTGGGCCCTAAGAAAAAACGCCAGGTGGCTAATAGCAACGCACAGACACCCATAATAAAGGCGAGGAGAATGAGTAGATTTTCCATTATTTCATGAACTTGCTGAGATGGTATTCAAATTGTGCAGCAATGGATGCGGTGGCATGTTGCATATCTTGTCCGGCTGCGGAGTCTATCCAATGCACCTGCAAACGTTGATCGATCACATCGATGGTGAGAGTACCTGGCGTTAAAGTAATGCTATTGGCTAAAAATAGTTTAGCTAAATCAGATTGCAGTTGGGTTTCAACCTCAACAATGGCGGGATTAATCGGTAAACGCGGGGACAGGACTCGGCCTGCGACATCTAAATTAGCACGCAGCAAAGCCCATAAGAAAATGCCGAAATAGATCAGAAGATACAGAGGCATGAGAGGATGCCATTTAAAGTCATCCAAAACATGTAGATGTTTTTGAGACAAACCTGCTGTGAGTAGTGCCACCAACACACCGACTAGCATTTCAGCCGGGTCAAAACTGCCCACCATCAATAGCCATAAGGGGTAAATCAGTAGGGTAGCCCATAAAAAGCGTGCGCCATTAAAGCTACTAACGCTTGATGAAACAGTATTGCTGGTCATATTTTTGAATTAACCCTGCTGAGAGTGAGTCCATCCATAAGCGTCTAAAAAAACTGCCAAACACCGCTTGAGTGCAGTGGGTTTACATCGTTCCAACAGCTTCTTAAAGTGCGGCATAGAATAGGTGGAATGCTAAGTGATGTAAACAGTTTACCTTGCGTCAGCTAGAAGCATTGCATCAAAGTATCAGCACACTCATTTCGCTAAGAGGCTATACGAAGATGGGGAATCGAAGCGAAAATGCGCTATTTTGAGGCAGGTTTTTCGGTTTTTTAAGGCGAATAGCAGGCTATTTAACGAAAAAAAGCGGAAAACCTGACCAAAAGGGCGGATTTGCAGCCGATTATCCCGTTTTCGTATAGGCTCTAAAGCCTCTGATTTTGCGCGATACTGAGGCAGGGCAACATCGTTAGAGCCTGGGCAAAGGCGTGCTTTTTGCGTTATAACGGCTGACGTTACGCGAAGACATTTGCCATGCGCAACAAGTCTATTATCAAACCTAGAAAAATAGCCTGTGCGTAACGTCAACACCGAAGTTAAAACACTCAGAGTCTATACGAAGATGGGGAATCGAAGCGAAAACCTGACCAAAAGGGCGGGTTTGCAGCCGATTGTCCCATTTTCGTATAGGCTCTCAACACCATTGAGGAGTGCATCACCATGCCACTATCCGACGACACTCAGGCATTACTCAATATTGCCGACCAACTCCCCGCCTCCGAACGTCAATTGTTATACCAACAAGGCTATGAAGACGGCCTGCATAACCAACGCGGCGATTTTCTGGACAGCTATCACACTCAGCATCCACTGGCTGCCAGTGATACTTACTTACAAGGCTACACCGAAGGAAAAGCGGTGGCTGCATTTAAACACCAGGAGGAAGACTGATGTATCAAGTTCGTTTATTCATATTGACTCTATTGATACATAGCGGGACGGCTTGGGCCATCGATCAAGAACGCTTAGACCAGTGCTTTGAATGTCATGGACATCAAGGGGTGAGCCAACGTTCCGAAGTGCCCACTATTGCGGGTTTAAGCGAAAAAACTCTCAGTCAAGCCCTACACGCCTATCGACAAGGCCAGCGAAAAATTGAAGCCGATCCTCATCAACGCTTGGCTAACTCAGACAAACGCATTAAGGTCTTTGCTCAGTATTTTGCGCAACAAGCCTTTATCCCTGCACTACAAAGCGCAGATGCTGAACGCGCTGAACACGGACAGCTTCTGCATTTAGATTATTGCGAAAAATGCCACCGCAATGGCGGGCAAGAGGATCATCTGGGGAGTGGTATTTTGGCAGGGCAACAATTGGCTTATTTACGGCGCAGTTTAAATGCTTTCTTTAGTGGTGAACGCCAGATTCCAGAGAAAAAAAGCAAACGTTTAGAAGCCTTACTAGAAGAACAAGATAGGGAAGCTTTTGAAGATTTATTGCATTTTTATGCCGCGCAAGGTGCTCAATAAGCTGGTTTTGCATTAGGATTTTGAACCGACACAAGATTCTTAAAAGCTTTGAGTCATAGGGTTTAATCATGCCTGTTATAGTTAGACTCAGCACTATAAAAGATATCCATCAACATCCAACATTAAAAGAAACCATCATTATTATCATTTCGGCTAAAGCATTCCCTGATGATGTAGGATGCAGTTTGTCATCAGGTTGTCAAGCCCATATTGCTAAACCTATTCATCAACAAATACTGTTAAAGATATTGCAAGAACATATTGCAAATACGCTAGCATTATTCAACAATGCTTGCTTTAGTATCAACGGATGAAAAAGACAATAATGCGGCGACAGAGAAACAACTTCAAATGAGCTTGTCTCGGCTAGAGGCTACACAACTCGAATATATGAATAATTTAATGCGTATTGGAGATATTTTGGGTCTACATTCAGCCGCTCAAAAGCTAAAACGCCAATCACAAATACCTGAACATTTATTACACTACTTTTTTTGTCAAATTGATGCTTTTAATTTAAAAGCCATTGAGCGCATTATTAAAAATGCAACATCTTATGCCGCAGGAGGATCATAATGTCATCTAATAAGCCAGAGCAAGATCAGCAGTTTGGACACTTTTTATCTTATGTGAGTCATGAAGTCCGTTCTCCCATTAGTAGTATGTTGACTTTATGTGAAGGTTTAAAAGCAGAGGTGTATGAAAAACTCACCCCGCGCCAATCACAATCTATTACTGAACTACAAGATTATGGTTTTACCTTGTTAAATTTATTAGCTGAGGTCAGTGATCTGGCTAAGGCGATGGAAGGCAAGCTACCCTTAAACCCCGAATCCACGATGATAGAGGAGTTGGTTCAAGCGCTTCAGCATTTGACGCATGAAAGTATTTTAAAAAAACATCAAATATTAAATATTCAGATTGATTCAAATATTCAAAATTTTATTGTAGACAGCCAACGTCTTAAACAAATCATTGTTGTGTTTTTAGAATATGCCTTCATACATTCCCCTCCTCAGAGTCATTTGCAACTCAATATCAATCTTGAGGGTGAGAAAATATGTTTTAGTGTACTTGATCAAGCACCTGTTTTATCTGAACAAGAAGCGGCGCAATTATTGAGTCCTGCACCACAGACAAGCCTAGGTTTTCCTTTAGCACAACAATTAGCACATTGGCATCATGGTGAAATTATTCATGAGGCTACTGAGCAAGGAAATTGTTTTAAGCTGTCTTTACCTTGGCAGCCTGCTGCTGAAGCATTAAAAGAGAGTCCTGCTCAAACATTGATAGAGCAATATACAAATCAAGATAAATTAATTTTATTAGTTGAAGCCGACCCGATGCAGTCTCATGCTTTATCTGATTTTTTAGCCAGCCGAGGTTATCGGGTTAAATGTATATTTAATGGTGCTGAAGCTGTACAGATGAGTTATAGCTCATTGCCACACTTAATCATTATGAATGCTCAATTACCAGGTCTTGATGGTTATTCTGCCAGTCAGCAGATTAAAGCCACCGACACTACAAACAGTATTCCTATAGTGTTATACGCCACACAATCAGCAGAAGAGATAACCCTGCTGATACAACAATCGGGTGCTGATCATTTTTTGCAGGTACCTTTTAAATTCACTGAACTTTATTCCTTTCTTTGAGGTTTTTATTATGCTGCCCCAGGGCAAAGCTTTACTTTGTAATCCCCGTTTCAATAAAGGCACTGCTTTTACACAAGAAGAACGTGAAAAGCTAGGACTGCGCGGTCTTCTTCCCCCTGCGGTTTTAAGCATGGAACAACAGGTGAAACGTTTTCTTGAGCGCCTATCACGCCAACCTTCAGCACTCGACAAGTACATGCAACTTGCCAGCTTGCAAGTGCATAATGAAACCTTGTTTTACCGCGTGGTGGTGGACCACTTAGAGTCCATGATGCCGCTGATTTACACCCCCACAGTGGGGCAGGCGTGTCAAACCTTCGGGCATATTTATCAACGCCCACAAGGGCTATATATTTCCGCTAATGATCGCGGACATATGCGTGAAGTGATACAAAATTGGCCTTTAGATGAAGTCAAGGTGATTGTCGTCACTGATGGCGAAAGAATCCTAGGTTTAGGCGATCTCGGCACGTATGGAATGGGGATTCCCATTGGTAAATTAGCACTGTACACCGCTTGCGGTGGGATTGATCCCGCGCATTGCTTGCCAGTGATGTTAGATACGGGCACCAATACGCAAAGCCTGATAGATGATGCGCTCTACACAGGCTTGAAAATGCCTCGGATGCGTGGGGATGATTATGATGATTTGGTGGAAGAATTCGTCACCGCAGTGCAAGACATATTTCCGCAAGCCCTGATTCAATTTGAAGATTTTGCCAACCGTAATGCGTTTCGCTTGTTGGAAAAATATCAAGATCGTGCCTGTGTTTTTAATGATGATATTCAAGGTACTGGTGCTGTGGCATTGGCGGGTTTATATGCGGCGATGCGGATTATTGATAAGCCCTTAAGCAGCCAAAAAATTCTATTTTTAGGGGCTGGCGAGGCCGCTACAGGGATTGCTCGCTTGATTGTTGAAGCGCTACAAGCAGAAGGTTTAAGTGAAGCTGAGGCGTATCAACACTGTTGGTTTGTCGATTCTAGTGGCTTAGTGACGCAAGGACGCGAGCATCTCAATGCACATAAATTACCGTATGCTCATGATTTTCCAGCACAAGCGGATTTTTATAGCAGCCTGCAAGCTTTGAAGCCCACCGCCATTATTGGTGTTGCTGGACAGGCTGGACACTTCAGCCCACCCGTGCTGGAAAAAATGGCGGAGTGGAATGAGCGCCCGATTATTTTTGCGCTGTCCAATCCTACTTCAAAAGCGGAATGCACAGCGGAACAAGCCTATCAACACACCGAAGGGCGCGCTATTTTTGCCAGTGGCAGCCCGTTTAAATCAGTCAGTTTGAATGGAAATGTGTTTTCGCCAGGACAAGGCAACAATGCCTACATATTCCCTGGCGTAGGATTAGGAGTCATCGCCGTGCAAGCGCGTCGTGTCACAGAACGCATGTTTTTTATTGCCGCGAAAACTTTAGCCGCTCAAGTGGCTGATTATGATCTTGCGCAAGGCCGAGTGTACCCTTCGCTCAGTCGCATTCGGGAAGTTTCGGCTAAAATCGCTGAAGCTGTTGCCACTTATGCCATAGAACAAGGACTTGCCGAGGTGTCGCCGCCGGATGACATGGCAGCTTATATTCAGCAACACATGTATGAGCCGATTTATCAAAATTATTAGTACCTGACGCATATAGCGAAATAATTTCAGTTTTAAAAGGCAACGCAAACGGCGCAAGAGGCGCAAAAGAACACCAGCGTTTCCAAACGATGTTTAACTCGTTCCCATGCGCCGAGGCTGTAAAAGAACCTCGTTTTTGGGACTTTCGACAACGTAAAATCAATAGCTTACGAAGAAAAAATCACCCATTTTTGGAGTTCTTTTACAGCCTCGCCGCATGGGAATGCCGTCTTGACCGCGTTGCGGTCAGTACCGATAGGGATAATATTTCAGTGGTATTGGATCATCGTAGTTAAGAACTGATAGGTTTTTAAAACCTGCGAGGTCTGGCGTATTACTGATTTATTATTCTTATACCCACTCACCTGTCATGAGCCACATGAAAAAATCATTTTTTTTCAAACTATTAATACTGTTATTGCCACTCTCTGCATGTACTGTGTCAGTCCCCGTGGAATTAAATCCTGCTTTGTTACAGCGCTGGGAAGCCCATCAACAAGTCATTAGCCAACAACAACACTGGCAATTGCGTGCCAGTATGGCGGCGAATAGTGAAGATGATGGTTGGAATGCGCGGGTCTTTTGGCAGCAAGCTGGAGAAGCGTATGAATTACGTTTGCAAGGCCCGATGGGACAAGGTGCGGTGCGTTTACAAGGCGACGCTCAGGGCGTGGTCATGTATACGGGAGGGGAAGTGTATCGTGCAGCAACGCCGGAAGCATTATTAGACCAGCAAGCCAGCATCCGTTTGCCTTTGGTGTATTTGCGTTACTGGGTGCGAGGTTTACCCGTACCTGACATCGAGATTCAAACTCGCAGCTTCACACCTGAAGGGCAATTAAGCCAAATACAACAAGCAGGCTGGAATATCACTTTTGCCCGCTATAAATCTGTAGAGGGTCTATCATTGCCGCACAAAATTCGTTTGGAAAATGCCCTGTATGTGGCACGGATAGGGATTTCTAAATGGCAGCTTGAAACGCTGGATAGCTTCTGAGTCAACTATAAACAGGTTTTTTATACTTCCATTTGCGGTAAGACCACAGCCAATCTTCTGGGTGTTCAAGAATGTGTTGCTCTACCGCAGCCGCATAGGCTTCGATAATAGGGTAGCCTGTTTTCGCGTATGGCGGTTCAGCCAACAAACTCAATGTCACCTCATAATAACCGCGCTTAACCCGCTGCATATTGACAAATACCACCGGATATTTAGTCAAGCGTGCAATTTTTTCAGCCCCCACAGGAAAAGGCGTGTCCTGATGTAAAAACTGCGTCCAGCATTTTTCTTCGTCTTCCAAGGGCGATTGATCTGCCAACAATGCAAAGCCGCGCAACTCGCTACGGCGTTTCATGATTTCCATTAAGGTATCTTTAATAGCAATAGGCCGAGCGCCAAAACGCGCACGAATCTCGTACATTAAGCTATCGCCCGGTGTGTAATGCAAAGGCTTATACACCGCATCTAAAGGAAAAGGAAAATGCGCACAACTCCCTAGTAACAGCCATTCCCAGTTACATTGATGTGCTGCCATAAAAATCATGGATTGTTGCTGCTCAATCCACGGTTGCAATACTTCAGGATTAGTAAAAACCACGCGCTGTTTTAATGCTTGTTCAGAAATACTCATGGCTTTAATCGTTTCCACCAAAACATCGGCAATATTGCGGTAGAACTTCTTAGCTATCTGAGTGATTTCTTTATCTGTTTTATCAGGAAAAGAACGGCGCAGGTGTTCAAGCACCACAGGTTTTCGGTAAGGCGTGAGGTAACAAATGAATAAATATAAAATATCGGAAAGACGGTATAAGAACCAGAGAGGAAAAAATGAAAGGAGTTTAAGTAGCCACATTAAGGTTGGGTTTTAATTTAAAAGCGGTTCTATCGTTAAAAAAACCCTACTCCATAAAATGGGGTAGGGTTGAATTATAAAAAACAACTATTATGAAGCCGCTTCTTCCGCAGGAGGTTCTGCTGCTTCTGAAGGTATATCCACAATGGGGGCATGTCCCGTTTTATTACGTGCCATAAACTGCTGATATTCTGCCCGACGTTCTTCGTGATAGGCTAAGCCTGTACCTGCTGGAATTAAACGTCCAACAATCACGTTTTCTTTCAAGCCACGTAATTCATCACATTTACCGTTCACTGAGGCTTCTGTCAGTACGCGCGTGGTTTCTTGGAATGAAGCGGCAGAAATGAAAGATTCAGTCGCCAATGAAGCCTTAGTAATACCCAGTAATACAGGGTTCCATTCAGCCAACTGTTTATCTTCTTTTCTCATGCGCTCATTTTCATCCAGCATCCGTGAGCGTTCAACTTGATCACCTCTGAGTAAACGTGTTTCTCCTGAGTCAGAAATGATCACTTTGCGCAACATTTGACGCACAATAACTTCAATGTGTTTGTCATTGATTTTCACACCTTGTAAGCGATACACGTCTTGTACTTCGTTGACAATGTATTCAGCCAGTGTGGGAACGCCTAATAAACGTAAAATATCATGCGGATTGGGTGCACCTTCTACCACAATTTCACCACGTTCTACGTGTTCACCTTCAAACACGTTAATGTGACGCCATTTAGGTACCAAGGTTTCGACTGTTTCACCGTGTTTATCGGTAATCACCAAACGTTGTTTACCTTTGGTATCTTTACCAAAACTCACCGTACCTGTAGTTTCTGCCATCAACGCAGGTTCTTTAGGAATACGGGCTTCAAACAAGTCAGCTACACGCGGTAAACCACCTGTAATATCACGGGTTTTGGAAGATTCTTGCGGCAAACGAGCAACAATATCACCGACCGCTACCATGGTGCCATCTTCCACATTAATAATCGCATGTGGTGGTAAGTAGTATTGAGCTGGAATATCTGTTTCTGGCAATAATAACTGCTGTCCTTTCTCATCCAATAGCTTGACTAATGGACGCAGGTCTTTAGCCCCTTGTGGGCGTTGTTTAGGATCGCTGACTTCAATACTGCTTAAACCGGTGATGTCATCGGTGTGATGCGTGACAGTCACGCCTTCGACCACATCAACAAAACTAATCGTTCCGGCAACTTCTGTGACCACGGGATGAGTATGCGGATCCCACTGAGCCACGATGTCTCCACGCTCAATATTGTCACCATCTTTTACGGAAATCACTGCACCATAAGGGAGTTTATAGCGCTCACGCTCACGTCCACCCGCATCCAGCACACTAAACTCACCAGAACGCGACACCGCGATGAATTTGATCTCTTCACCTTCGGTTTTTTGTTGAATCAGCTTCACGTTATGCAGTTTTGCCGTACCTGCTGATTTGACCTGAACACTACTAATGGCTGCTGCACCTGATGCTGCACCACCAATATGGAAGGTACGCATGGTCAATTGGGTACCAGGCTCACCGATGGATTGCGCGGCAATAACACCAACAGATTCACCGATATTGACCAAATGTCCACGGCCTAGATCGCGTCCATAACATTGTCCGCACACGCCATAACGCGATTGGCAAGTAATCGCTGAACGTACCACTACGCGGTCAATCCCCATTTCTTCGAGCTTAGCCACGCCTTCTTCATCCAACAGCGTTCCTGCGGGCACTTTTTCTTTTTCATTGCCGTAGTTGATGACATCTTCAGCCAACACACGACCTAACACACGCTCGCCCAAGGGTTCAACCACGTCACCGCCTTCAATAATAGCGGCCACTTCTAAACCGCGCGATGTACCACAATCTAAATCCACCACCACTAAATCTTGAGCGACATCGACTAAACGACGGGTCAAATAACCTGAGTTCGCGGTTTTTAATGCGGTATCAGCCAAGCCTTTACGTGCACCATGTGTCGAAATAAAGTATTGCAGTACGTCTAAACCTTCGCGGAAGTTCGCCGTAATCGGGGTTTCAATAATGGAACCATCCGGTTTAGCCATCAAACCACGCATTCCAGCCAATTGTCGAATCTGAGCTGCTGAACCACGCGCTCCAGAATCAGACATCATGTAAATGGAATTCATGGATTTTTGCACAACGTCACTGCCATCTTTATCTTTAACAGTGTCTGTACTAATACGTGACATCATGGCTTTAGCCACTTGATCATTAGTCCGTGACCAAATATCGACCACTTTGTTGTAGCGTTCGCCGTTAGTGACTAAACCTTGTGCATATTGTTGTTCAATTTCTTTCACTTCATCTTCAGCTTTGACTAAAATGCCGGTTTTTTCATCGGGAATCACCATATCAATCACCCCAATGGAAATACCTGCACGGGTGGCAAAGCGAAAACCGGTATACATCAGTTGATCGGCAAAAACCACCGTATCTTTCAAACCTAATTGGCGATAGCAAGCATTGATGAGTTTGGAGATATTCTTCTTGGTGAGATCGCGTTGAATGAGTTCAAAAGGTAAACCTTTAGGCATAATGCGTGATAATAAAGCACGCCCAACAGTAGTTTTATGACGTACTAATTCACCTTCCCATTCACCTTTATCACTTTTAGTGTAATGCATAATGCGAGCTTCAATTCGCGCACCCAGTTCAACTAAACGTCCTTCATAAGCACGATGAACTTCGCAGGTATCGGCGAATTTCATGCCTTCACCTTTCACATTCACTCGCTCACGACTCAGCCAATATAATCCCAAGACCACATCTTGCGTGGGCACAATGATAGGTTCGCCATTAGCGGGGGATAAAATATTGTTGGTAGACATCATCAAAGCACGCGCTTCAAGCTGGGCTTCAATGGATAATGGTACATGCACCGCCATTTGGTCGCCATCAAAGTCAGCGTTGAAAGCACTACAGACCAAAGGATGTAATTGAATGGCTTTACCTTCAATCAAAACAGGTTCAAAGGCTTGAATGCCTAAACGGTGAAGAGTCGGGGCACGATTCAACATCACAGGATGTTCACGAATCACTTCTTCCAATACGTCCCACACTTCACTGGATTCACGTTCCACTAATTTTTTCGCGGCTTTAATCGTGGTAGCAATACCACGCAGTTCTAACTTACCAAAAATATAGGGTTTGAATAATTCCAGCGCCATTTTTTTCGGTAAACCACACTGATGCAGTTTCAGACTGGGGCCGACCACAATCACTGAGCGCCCAGAATAATCGACACGTTTACCTAATAGATTTTGACGAAAACGACCTTGCTTGCCTTTGATCATATCGGCTAGCGATTTCAACGGCAGTTTATTGGTGCCCGTAATTGCACGGCCTCGACGACCATTATCTAGCAGCGCATCGACAGATTCTTGCAACATGCGTTTTTCATTACGCACAATGATGTCTGGAGCACTTAAATCTAGCAGGCGTTTTAAGCGGTTATTACGGTTAATCACACGACGATAAAGGTCGTTTAAATCAGAAGTGGCAAAACGTCCGCCATCCAAAGGGACTAATGGGCGCAATTCTGGCGGCAATACAGGCAACACTTCGAGAATCATCCATTCAGGACGATTACCGGAATGCAGAAAGGCTTCCATTAATTTCAGGCGTTTACTGAACTTTTTAAGTTTAGATTCAGAATTGGTATTCGCCATATCATCTCGAAGCTTATTGACTTCTTCTGCTAAATCCAGCGAGCGTAATAACTCCTGAATAGCTTCTGCTCCCATACGAGCATCAAATTCATTGCCGTGTTCTTCTAAAGAATCAAGATAGGCTTCTTCGGTTAATAATTGCCCACGATCTAAGGCTGTCATGCCGGGTTCAATGACGACATAAGCTTCAAAATATAACACGCGCTCTAAGTCGCGCAGGGTGACATCTAGCAATAAACCCATACGCGAAGGCAAGGATTTCAAATACCAAATGTGTGCAACAGGGCTGGCTAGCTCAATGTGCCCCATACGATCACGACGTACTTTAGCTTGGGTGACTTCTACGCCACATTTTTCACACACCACGCCACGGTGTTTTAAGCGCTTGTATTTACCACACAAGCATTCGTAATCTTTAACGGGACCAAAGATTTTTGCGCAAAACAGGCCATCACGTTCTGGTTTAAAGGTACGGTAATTAATGGTTTCGGGTTTTTTGACTTCGCCATACGACCAGGAACGAATTTTATCGGGTGAGGACAGAGAAATGCAGATGCGATCAAACTCTTCTACGTGTCCCTGGTTATTTAGAATATTTAATAAATCTTTCAAGACATTGCTCCTCAGCTACGAGAAATGCAGGACGGGCAAAGCAGGGCGTGCCCATCATTTGTGTGGTAATCAGACAACGATGGGCACGCTACAGCTTTGCCCATCCTACAGATTTAATTTTGCTCTAACTCGATATCGATTCCTAGCGAACGGATTTCCTTCACCAACACGTTAAAGGATTCGGGCATACCGGCTTCCATTCGATGGTCGCCATCCACAATGTTTTTGTACATTTTAGTACGTCCATTCACATCATCGGATTTCACTGTCAGCATTTCTTGCAGAGTATAAGCGGCACCATAAGCTTCCAATGCCCACACTTCCATTTCTCCGAAGCGCTGACCACCGAATTGTGCTTTACCTCCCAGCGGTTGCTGTGTCACCAAACTGTAAGGCCCGGTGGAGCGAGCGTGCATTTTGTCATCCACCAAGTGATTGAGTTTCAGCATGTGCATATAACCCACTGTCACTTTACGTTCAAAAGGATCACCTGAACGTCCGTCATACAATTGCATTTGCCCTGTTTCAGGCAAATCAGCCAGTTTTAACATGTGGCGAATTTGATCTTCTGATGCCCCATCAAATACGGGGGTAGACATAGGCACGCCGCGTTTCAAGTTATGCGCCATTTCCAGCAATTCTGCATCGCTGAATTCATCCAATTCTTCTTTTTTACCTGTCGAGTTATACACTTCAGTTAAGAAAGAACGGATCGCATCAAAACCAATCTGTTCACGACGGTATTCATCCAACATGCGTTGAATTTTCTCACCCAGTCCGGTGGCGGCTAAACCTAAATGCGTTTCTAAGATTTGTCCGATGTTCATACGAGAAGGAACACCGAGAGGATTTAACACCACATCAACTGGACGACCATCGATACGATAAGGCATGTCTTCAACCGGTACCACCATTGAAATCACCCCTTTATTACCATGACGACCAGCCATTTTATCGCCAGGTTGAATGCGCCGTTTCACAGCCAAATACACTTTGACCATTTTCAACACGCCAGGGGCTAAATCATCACCCGCAGAAATTTTGCGACGTTTTTCTTCAAACAACTCATCACAATGTTTGCGGAAATCACGTAAAGTTTGTTGTCCGCGTTCTAGTTGATCATTGGCTTCTTCATCTTGTAAAACGATTTCAAACCATTGATCGTGTGGTACGCCATCGAGATAATCTTCGGTAATTTCCCCATTGGATTTCAGTCCTTTAGGGCCTCGCAAGGCTGATTTTCCGACTAAAACACGGGTCAGACGTTGAAAAGTATCTTCTTCGAGAATACGTTGCTGATCTAATAAATCTTTTTTGAAACGTGACAATTCAGCCTGTTCAATAGAAATAGCTCGCGCATCTTTTTCTACACCATCACGGGTAAACACTTGCACATCAATGACAGTACCAAAGGTGCTAGAACCGACACGTAATGAAGTATCTTTTACATCAGAGGCTTTTTCACCAAAAATCGCACGCAGGAGTTTTTCTTCTGGGGTTAATTGAGTTTCACCTTTAGGGGTAACTTTACCGACTAAAATATCCCCAGGTTTCACCACCGCCCCAATATGGACAATGCCAGATTCATCCAGCTTGCTAAGGGCTGATTCAGCGACGTTCGGAATATCATCGGTGATTTCTTCCATGCCTAACTTAGTATCACGCGCTACACAAGACATCTCGATAATATGAATCGAAGTAAAACGATCTTGTTCCGCTACACGTTCTGATAGCAGGATAGAATCTTCAAAGTTGTAACCGTTCCAAGGCATAAAGGCGACTAACATATTTTGTCCCAGCGCCAATTCACCTAAATCAGTGGATGGGCCATCAGCCAAAATATCATCTTTAGCGACATAATCACCAGGTTTCACCAGTGGTCTTTGATTAATACAGGTATTTTGATTTGAGCGGGTATATTTGGTCAGGTTATAAATATCCACCCCGCCTTCATTTTCGCCCACTTCAGCATCATTGACACGAACAACAATACGCGCCGCATCAACGGTGTCCACAATACCGCCACGTTCAGCGATGACGACCACGCCTGAATCCGCCGCAACCACACGCTCAATACCTGTACCCACTAATGGCTTTTCAGCTTTTAATACAGGCACAGCTTGGCGTTGCATGTTAGAGCCCATGAGTGCGCGGTTGGCATCATTGTGTTCTAAGAATGGAATTAAGGAAGCTGCCACAGAAACAATTTGGCGAGGTGAAACATCTAAGTAATTCACTTCAGCCGCAGACTTTAATGTAAATTCTTCTTTATGGCGGCAAGAAACAAACTCTGCACTTAAATGTCCATTTTCATCGACATCTGAATAAGCCTGTCCAATCACATACTGGCCTTCTTCAATAGCTGATAAATATTCAATATCATCCGTCAACTGACCCTCTACTACTTTGCGATAAGGGGTTTCTAAAAAGCCGTATTCATTAGTGCGTGCATACACGGCTAATGAGTTGATCAAACCAATGTTAGGGCCTTCAGGTGTCTCAATAGGACAGACACGACCATAATGTGTAGGATGCACATCGCGCACTTCAAAGCCTGCGCGTTCTCGTGTCAAACCACCTGGGCCCAAAGCCGACACACGGCGTTTATGGGTGATTTCTGATAATGGATTATTTTGATCCATAAACTGCGATAACTGACTGGAACCAAAGAATTCTCTAATCGCTGCCGACACCGGTTTAGCATTAATTAATTCTTGCGGCATCATGTTTTCAGATTCAGCCAGCGATAAACGTTCTTTAACCGCACGCTCAACCCGCACTAAACCAATGCGAAATTGATTTTCAGCCATTTCGCCTACGCTACGAATGCGCCGATTACCTAAGTGATCAATATCATCGACAGTGCCATTGCCATTACGAATATCAATGAGTATCTTCAACACTTCCAGAATATCTTCTTTAGATAAGATACCTTCACCGACGACTTCATCACGGCCTAAACGGCGATTAAATTTCATCCGTCCCACCGCCGATAAATCATAGCGATCACTGCTAAAAAATAAGTTATTAAATAAAGCTTCAGCAGATTCTTTAGTGGGTGGTTCACCAGGACGCATCATGCGATAAATTTCGACTTGCGCTTCTAATTGAGAAGCGGTCGGATCAATGCGCAATGTTTCAGAAACATAGGGGCCACGATCCAAATCATTGGTATATAAAGTATGGAACTCCTTGACCGCTGCTTGTTGCATTGTAACTAACACTTCATCAGTGATTTCTGTGTTAGAAGGCAACAACACTTCACCTGTTTCTAGGTCAATAACGTCATGAGCCAGTACTTTGGCCATTAAATATTCAGTCGGCACACTCAAAGCCGTTATGCCAGCTTGGCTGAGTTGTTTGATATGACGCGCAGTGACTCGGCGACCCTGCTCGACCAGCACTTCTCCTTCTGAACCAATAATATCGAAGGCAGCGGTTTCTCCACGCAAACGCTCAGGCACTAATTCCATACGCCAAGTTTCACCATCTAAGGTGAACTTATTCATCTTAAAAAAGATATTTAGCATTTCTACATTGGTATAACCCAATGCACGCAACAAAATAGTGGCGGGGAGTTTGCGGCGACGATCAATACGCACAAAGACGCAATCTTTAGGATCAAATTCAAAATCTAACCACGAACCACGATAGGGGATGACACGAGCAGAGAATAATAATTTGCCGGAGGAGTGGGTTTTGCCTTTGTCATGATCAAAAAATACACCGGGAGAACGGTGCAATTGGGAGACAATCACACGTTCAGTACCATTGATAACAAAAGTCCCATTGCGCGTCATCAGCGGCAGGTCGCCCATATAGACTTCCTGCTCCTTAATGTCTTTGACCGTGCGGGTTTTAGCCTCTTTGTCATAGATCACCAAACGCACTTTAACGCGCAGAGGCGCGGCATAAGTCATGCCGCGTACTTGGCATTCTTTCACATCAAAAGGGGGTTTACCGAGACGATAGCTAACATACTCTAAAGCTGCGTTATTAGAATAGCTTTCAATGGGGAAAACCGAACGAAAGGCACCATGCAAACCAATATCAGTTCGCGCATCAGCTGCCTTATCTTGTTGCAGAAAACTGCGATAAGAATTAATCTGCGTGGCTAAAAGGAACGGGACTTTGAGAATGCTGGGCAATTTACCAAAATCTTTACGTATCCGTTTTTTTTCAGTGAAAGAATAGGCCATGAGTATGCTTGCTCCAGAGAAACGAAAAATATGATGTTACAACTGATGTTGCATAGGGGCTTATTTTTGCAAAATTTTCAGCGCAAAAAGGCCGACAGCTTGGGCTGCCAGCCTGTTCTAACTAATCTTAAATATAAGATTTTTGACAATCAAAGTTGTAGTTGATAAACCTTACTTAACTTCGACTGTAGCGCCAGCTTCTTCCAGTTGTTTCTTGAGGTCTTCAGCCTCTTCTTTGCTAACAGCTTCTTTTACCGCAGCAGGTGCGCTTTCTACTAAAGCTTTAGCTTCTTTCAAACCAAGCCCAGTAATAGCACGTACTGCTTTAATCACAGCGACTTTATTAGCACCGAAACTGGCCAACATTACGTCAAATTCGGTTTGCTCTTCAGCTGCCGCCGCACCTTCACCAGGTGCTGCCGCTGCAACAGCAACAGGTGCCGCTGCACTAACACCAAATTTTTCTTCCATAGCGCTGATTAAATCAACGATTTCCATGACAGTTTTGTTAGCAATGGCTTCCAAAATTTCTTCATTTGAAAGGGACATGGGGCATTACTCTCCAGAAAATACAAGTTAAAACAATGACGAGTTTGTGGTGTCTAATACACACTCAATAAACTCAAGATATTTTTAAGCGGCTTCTTTTTGCTCGCGAACAGCAGCCAAAGTACGCACAAACTTCGTATGAGGCTCGTTCAAAGTGCGTACAAACTTGGATATCGGAGCCTGCATCACAGACATCAGCATACTGAGTGACTGTTCGTAGGTTGGCATTTTCGCCAGTTTTTCGATATCTTCAGCGGGTAGCAATTGACCACCTAGAGAAACAGCTTTAATCACTAGCTTCTCATTTTCTTTAGCGAATTCTTTCAGAACACGTCCAGCAGAACCTGGTTCTTCTTGAGAAAAAGCTAAAACAATAGGTCCGACCAGAGCTTCTTGCATACATTCAAAGTCAGTGCCTTCAACTGCGCGACGAGCCAATGTGTTTCTGACTACTCGCAAATAGACACCACCTTCGCGTGCTTTTACACGTAAGTTGGTCATATCTCCCACTGTCATGCCGCGATATTCTGCGAGAACAGCGGAAAAAGCGTTGCTTGCTACCTCGGCAACTTCCGCAACAATCGCACGCTTATCATCAAGCTTAATTGCCACTGGTTACCTCAATTTTTTATTGAAGTATTTGCACTTGCAAATACTAGCTATGTCGAACATAGATAAATAAACTTGAAGTTTATTCATCACCCAACGGCAACATCTATAGATGCCTTGCCATCTGCGCAGGCTCTTCCCTAAAGAATCATTAAAAGCCAAAGCTCACCTGCGGTCTTTGACGACTATTGGGAGTCCGGCTATGTGAATGCCCCAATAGTCCCACAAAGTCTGTTACTAAATACTTAAACTTGATAAATCCACAACAATACCAGCACCCATAGTGCTAGAAATTGTGATTTTTTGCATATATATGCCTTTAGACGTACTAGGCTTAGCTTTATTCAGTGCCACTAACAAGGTTTCTAAGTTTTCTTTTAAGGCAGCGGGTTCAAATTTAATATTGCCTAATTGGCAATGAATAATGCCTGCTTTATCGGTGCGATAACGTACCTGACCTGATTTAGCATTTTTTACCGCAGTCGCTACATCAGGAGTCACCGTCCCTACTTTAGGGTTTGGCATTAAGCCGCGCGGGCCTAAAATTTGACCTAATTGTCCCACAACACGCATGGCATCCGGTGAAGCAATAGCTACATCAAAATCCAGTTGTCCCGCTTTAACTTGCTCAGCAATATCTTCTAAGCCAACAAGATCAGCGCCCGCTTCTTTAGCCAGCTCAACATTGGCACCTTGAGTAAATACGGCAACCCGCATCGTTTTACCCGTACCATTAGGCAATACCGTTGAGCCACGGACTACTTGATCTGATTTACGCGGGTCTACACCGAGATTAACACTGACATCGACAGATTCAGTAAACTTTGCACCGGGTAGAGATTTCAATAAACCAAAGGCTTCTTCAGCAGGATAAGCTTTGCCTGGCTCTAATTTTTCTTTAATGATTTTGGCGCGTTTAGATAACTTTGCCATGACTAATTAACTCCCTCAGTTTCAATACCCATACTACGTGCGCTACCTGCAATAGTGCGCACCGCAGCGTCCATATCCGCAGCGGTTAAATCTTCCCATTTTGCTTTAGCAATATCTTCTAATTGCTCGCGGTTGACTTTTCCAACTTTATCGGTATGAGGGGTTTTGCTACCACTTTTAATGCCAGCAGCTTTCTTGAGCAGAACTGAAGCAGGAGGGGATTTGGTCACAAAAGTGAAACTGCGATCACTGTATGCAGTAATCACTACAGGAACAGGTAAACCAGGTTCTAAGTTTTGAGTCGCCGCATTAAAGGATTTGCAAAACTCCATGATATTTAAACCATGTTGACCCAATGCAGGCCCTACAGGAGGACTAGGATTTGCTTGCCCAGCTTTCACTTGCAATTTAATATAGGCAGTAACTTTTTTTGCCATGAGACTTTCCTCGACGGGTGCTAGCGTTGGCAATCAACAACATTGCACAACTCCCCATAGGTTATATTGAAGGACTAACTAAAAAAATAAAATACTTAAACTATTCTTTTTCAACTTGACCAAATTCAAGTTCAACAGGTGTAGAACGTCCAAAAATCAAAACAGCTACACGCAAACGACTTTTTTCATAATTGACTTCTTCAACAACACCATTGAAATCATTAAATGGACCATCAGTCACACGAACCACTTCTCCCACCTCAAACAAAATTTTAGGACGTGGTTTTTCAGCACTATCATGCACATGTTGAAGTATGGTTTCAGCTTCTTTAGGTGTAATCGGTGCGGGACGTTCTTTAGTTCCACCAATAAATCCCATCACTTTAGGTACATCTCTAACTAAATGCCAGCTATCATCATTCATAGCCATTTGCACTAAAACATAGCCTGGATAGAGCTTGCGTTCAGTTGTATATTTACGCCCTTCGCGCATTTCAGTGACAGGTTCAGTGGGCACTAAGACTAAAAAGTTGCCCTCATCATCTTGACCAAAATAATCTTGTAAATCACTACGCTTAATTCGTTCTTTTAAAGAACGCTCAACACTTTTTTCAAAGCCTGAATAAGCATGCACAACATACCAACGGTGGGTAATTTCTTCTGACATTTAAAGTACGCCTTTATTAACCAGTCACACTGCGTACTAATAAGAACAAAATACTATCAATACCCCAAATCATGAGTGACATGATAATGACCATCAATAACACAACACCCGTCATTTGCAAGGTTTCTTGGCGTGTCGGCCAAACCACTTTGCGAACTTCTATGTGTGCTTCTTGTGCAAAAGACCAGGCACCTTGACCTTTAACTGTTTGTAAAGCAATGTACACAGCCGCACCAAAAGCTGCCAACAAAACAATCACTCGCAACAATAAAGAAGTGTCTGAAAAATAATAAAAACCAAAGAGACCCGCAGTGATTAATGAACCAACTAACAACCACTTTACGGCATCTAATTTTGGACTAGAGGAAGCGTCTGTCTTTGCATTCATGACAGCTAATTTCTCAAATATAGTAGGGGTAAAAACAAAAAATGGCAGGCCAGGAGGGAATCGAACCCCCAACCTGCGGTTTTGGAGACCGCCGCTCTGCCAATTGAGCTACTGGCCTAAAAGACTGGACAGTTATTTTTCAAAATAACAACTGTCCATATACAGGAAAACTACTCAACAATCTTCGCAACAACACCTGCACCAACAGTACGACCCCCTTCACGAATGGCAAAACGTAAACCGTCTTCCATCGCGATAGGAGCAATTAAGGTCACATCCATTTTCACATTATCACCTGGCATCACCATTTCGATACCTTCTGGTAATTCTACAGCCCCCGTTACATCAGTGGTACGGAAGTAGAATTGTGGGCGATAACCATTAAAGAATGGCGTATGACGACCACCCTCTTCTTTGCTCAGAATATAGACTTCTGCTTCAAAGCGAGTATGTGGATTAATACTACCGGGTTTTGCCAGCACTTGACCGCGTTCTACTTCTTCGCGTTTGGTACCGCGCAACAAGACACCGACATTATCTCCTGCTACACCTTCGTCTAGCAGTTTACGGAACATTTCAACACCGGTACAAGTGGTTTTAGTGGTGTCTTTAATACCGACAATTTCCACTTCTTCACCGACTTTAACACGACCACGTTCTACACGACCCGTGACTACGGTACCACGACCTGAAATAGAGAACACGTCTTCAATCGGCATCAAGAAATCTTGATCAATATCACGTTCTGGCTCTGGAATATAAGTATCTAAAGCTTCTACTAGTTCGTAGATTTTATCGATATAAGCCTGCTCGCCTTCTAAGGCTTTCAAGGCTGAACCCACAATCACAGGAGTGTCATCACCGGGGAACTCATAACTATCGAGCAGCTCACGCACTTCCATTTCAACCAATTCGATCAACTCTTCATCATCGACCATATCGGCTTTATTCATGAAGACGACCACG
>JADGEH010000246.1 GCA_016744475.1 Thiotrichales bacterium
TAGTACTGGAGAGCGAAACGGCTGAAAAAAGTGTGATTAGTTGTAACTACTCAGTGTAATTAAAAAAGAAAGTTCTTGACGCCTTTTTTTCTTTAAAATCAACTTTATTTTTACGCTCACAATATACCGCCATGCTCATCCAGAACAGCTCCTCCGCTACCTCAGCAAAAACAAATCAATACAATGAAAGCCCGCCCGTATCAAAAACATAAATGCGTTAGAACTCCAATAAAAGCGTAAAAATCGCTCGGGAAAACCCGTGGTAGAATAGCCTCTTACTCGAACCAATACCGGGGGCTGTCTTTATGAAAATTGAAAATATTAATATCGAAAAAACGCTCACTGATGTCGAGCGATTACTTAAAGAAGATAAAAACATTTCGATGAGTTTAGCGGCAATGATTAATGTATTACTCATTGTTGTGAAGCTCATGGCCAATAGAATGGGGCTAAATAGCAGTAACAGCAGCAAGCCACCCTCAACCGATACGAAAAAAATTACGCCAACCCGGAAGAAATCTAACAACAAAACGGGTGGACAGCTCGGGCGAAAAGGCACGACACTTGAACAAATTAAAGAGCCCGATGAAGTAGAACAGATTTCAATTGATCGACGTACACTGCCCAAAGGTAAATACAAAGACGGAGGCATTGAGCGTCGGCAAGTTTTCGATATACAAATTTGTCGTCAGGTCACAGAATTTCAAGCCGAGGTTCTGATCAGTGAGGTCTCAGGCCAACGCTACGTCGCGCAGTTTCCTGATGGCGTGAAAAAATCGGTGCAATACGGTAAGCAACTTAAAGCCCACGTGGTTTATATGTCGCAATATCAATTACTGCCTTATAACCGAGTGAAAGAATTTTTTACCGATCAGATGGGTATTCCCATTAGCGAAGGTTCTGTCTACAACTTTAATATGGAAGCCTACAAAAAACTCGCAAACTTCGAGCTCATCAGCAAAGAAAATTTAATCGATGCGCCACTGCTGCATGTCGATGAAACCGGCATCAATATTAATGGTGATAGGCATTGGCTGCACTGTGCGACCAATGCTTCATGGACACATTTTTTTGCACACAAAAAACGCGGCAATGAAGCCACCGATCCTGAAGGTATTTTGCCTTCCTTCAAAGGCGTGCTGTGTCATGATCATTGGAAACCCTATTATTGCTATAGTGATTGTCTGCACGCATTATGCAATGCGCATCATTTGCGCGAGTTGACTCGAGCGTCAGAGCAAGATGAACAAGTTTGGGCTAGCGATATGCAAAGCTTTTTGGAGTCTTGTAATCGAGCCGTGCATGAAGCAGGTGGAAAACTTAACCGTGAATCATCGGTAAAATATTGGGCAGATTATCACGCCATCCTCAAGGTGGCAGAAATAGAATGCCCTCCGCCTGATGAGGCGGATCGAAAGGGAAAAAGAGGGCGATTAAAGCGTAGTAAATCGCGAAATCTTCTTGAGCGTTTTATAAAGTATGAAGAAGATGTTTTGCGCTTTATGGATAATGAGATCGTGCCCTTTACCAATAATCAGGGAGAGCGAGATATTCGTATGACCAAGGTTCATCAAAAAATATCAGGTTGTTTTCGTAGTATGAAAGGCGCGGAAATATTTTGTCGTGTGCGTGGATATATATCGACGTGTCGTAAGCAGGGAGTGAGTTCAAGTCAGGCGCTAGAGTTATTGTTTAATGATGAGCTTCCAGATTTTGCGAAATAATTGGGATAATTCGCTGAGCAGTTACA
>JADGEH010000047.1 GCA_016744475.1 Thiotrichales bacterium
GACGTGTCGGGGCACCAGAATAGCGTCTCGCGCCCACTTAAGAAGTTCTAAGGGCAAGGAAGCCCGTGAACACCTCTTAAACGATGCGAGACACGTTCCTCAAAATGGCGAATTTTCGCTTCGATTCCCCATCTTCGTATAGGCTCTAAGCACCATAAACAGGAAATTGCGCACACAACGCTTCCACTTTGGCTTTAATCTCTGCTTGTACCGCTGGGTTTTCAACATCATCCATCACATCACACATCCAGCCCGCCAATGCGCTACATTCTTCGGTTTTAAAACCGCGTGTGGTGACAGCCGGCGTGCCGATGCGAATGCCACTGGTGACAAAAGGTGATTGAGGATCATTAGGCACAGCATTTTTATTCACTGTGATATTGGCATTGCCGAGTGCTGCGTCAGCCACTTTACCCGTCATGTTTTTATCAATTAAATCAACTAAGAATAAATGGTTATCCGTGCCACCAGAGACGATCTTATAGCCGCGTTGTTGTAAGACTGTCGCCATTGCACGCGCATTATCGACCACTTGTTGTTGATAGGCTTTGAACTCAGGTTCTAAGGCCTCTTTAAAGGCCACGGCTTTTGCGGCAATCACATGCATCAAAGGCCCGCCTTGGGTGCCAGGGAATACCAAGGAATTAAGTTTCTTTTCAATCTCAGGATTGGCTTTAGCCAAAATGATCCCGCCGCGTGGGCCGCGCAGGGTTTTATGCGTGGTGCTGGTGGTGACATCCGCAATACCCACCGGACTAGGATACACACCCGCCGCGACCAAACCCGCCACATGCGCCATATCCACCAAGAAATAAGCCCCGACTTTATCGGCTATTTCGCGCATCCGCGCCCAATCTACCACGCGGGAATAAGCGCTGAAACCACCAATCAACAGCTTCGGTTGATGTTCTAACGCCAAGGCTTCCATCGCATCGTAATCAATCTCTCCGGTCTTTGCGTTCAAACCATATTGCACCGCATTAAAGATTTTGCCGGAAAAATTCACTTTAGAACCGTGAGTTAGGTGCCCGCCGTCCGCCAAGCTCATGCCTAAAATCGTGTCGCCCGGTTGTAACAGGGCTAAATAAGCCGCTGCATTGGCTTGCGAACCCGAATGCGGCTGCACATTCGCATAGTCGGCACCAAACAATTGCTTAACGCGATCAATCGCCAATTGCTCAGCGACATCGACGTGCTCGCAGCCGCCGTAGTAGCGTTTGCTGGGATACCCTTCAGCGTATTTATTGGTTAGTACCGAGCCTTGCGCTTCCAGCACACGCGGGCTGGCATAGTTTTCTGAGGCGATCAGTTCAACATGAGATTCTTGACGGGTCAGTTCTGCCTGCATGGCGGCGGACAGTTCAGCGTCATAGTCGGCAATGGTCATTGATGGTGAAAACATGGGGATGCCCTCTAGCAAGTTGGATAAACGATAAGAAAGCCGCGCATTATAGCGGTAACGGCTCCACTCACGTTATGCAAAATGTATTTAACTCTGATCTTTTGTAGACTCGTAGGGTTTGCATCGCGTGCTGTTGACGTTGAAAACGATCATAGACTTGTTGCAAGGGATATTCATCGACTGCAAAGGCGTGAATTTTGGCCTGTTTTTCCGCTTTTTCTCGTTCAATAGCCCGCTATTCGCCTCAAAACCACACCTTTTCGCTACGATGCCTACCTCTCGCAACAAGTCTAATCAACGGCAATCAGCGTTTGTTCTGGCACATTACCGTCTTGGTCGGGGCATAAGCTAATCCGAAATTGGAATATTGTGCGGTGCTTGCAGTGTTATCAAAGTCAGCAAAGATAAGGTGTTCCCCTGCTTTTTGTGGGGTGAAATAGCCTGAAATATATAGAGAAAATAAATCAGTTATACGATAGACCTGGCAGGTTTCAAAAACCTGCCAGGTCTTAACCACGATGTTCCAGTACCACTGAAATATTATCCCTATATCACCGCACCATTAAATCGGTACAATATAGCCCACTCATCTGCTGTGTATAGCGAAATGACATCCGCGTTAAGCCCTTAACTACAACGCAAAGGGCGCGTCTCTTACGTTGTCTTTATCACTTAAACCTCATTTTTTACGGAGTCTCTTATGCAAAAACTTGCATGGTTTTTTTCTTTTAGCCTGTTGTGTTGTTTTAATGCTTCAGCCGACATCACACTTAATCAAGCCTTAGAGAGTACCTTAAAACAAGTCGTACAACCTGCATTTGCAGAATTTCATGCTGCGGCACAGGAGTTTGAACAACAAGCCCAAGATTTTGTTCAGCATACGGATAAACAACATTTAGAGAATACACGTACAGCTTGGAAAACATTGTCTCGCCGCTGGAATCAAGTCCGCTTGTATCGGTTTGGTCCATTAATAGGGGAAAGCTTAGTACCCGTGGCCTATTATTTTGATTCACAGTTGTTGAAAGGTAAAAATTTTAATAAAGCGATTCATCAAGATATTGCAGCCAGCATGAAAAGTACAGAATCGAATGTATCGGTTTTAGCACAGCATTTAGCACAGAAAAACTTTAAAGTGCAGGGTTTATTAGCCACTGAAATCTTATTATTTGATTCAACTTATAGCCTCACTGTCTATCAAAATACTCTGCCACTGGCACGCTATCTACAAGCCCATGCACAAGTGTTAAGCCAACGTAGCCAAGTGCTCTCACAACAATGGCAAGACACTCAATATATTCAACAATTATTAGCCGATCCCAAACACACTCAAAGCCTGTATTTTAATGCCTTATGGGACAGCTTGAGTTTTACTCATAAAGAAAGACTGAGCAGTTTGTTTAAAAAAGATAAAGTTTATCCGCATCGGGTAGAAGCTTTATATAGTCAATCTTCAAAAGAGAATTTATCCTCTTGGCTATATGCGGTTAAACAGGGTTTTCAAGCAGAGAAAAAAATTGGGTTTTATGCACTATTGGAGGCTTCGGGTTATGCCACAGGAGAATTCTTTATGATGCAATTAGAACAAGTGGATCAAGCCATTGAGGATTTACCCGCTTCTTTAAATAAAACTCTCAGCACTGACCCTGATAAAGTGAAATTAATAGCCACTCGTTTGCATACTACCATGGATACTTTTGCGCGTGATGTATTGAATATTTTAGAAGTGGATTTAGGGTTTAACTTTAATGATGGAGATTAAGAAATATAGTGATAATTCTTCACTGGTGTAATCCTCTGGCGGAGGAAGGGGTTTTAATTTCCCCCAAAGCAGATACCTTCCTTTGCTGTCCGTTATACCCATACGAGAACACAGTATTTTGCTGAGTTTAAGCCCCTCTTTTTGAGGGATTAATGGTTCCATCATTTCAGCGATCATGAGTGGAGATTCAGGGACTTTTATCGTTAAATCACAACGCCACTGCCGCCTTGCGCACTTTCAACCCCTCCATCGCATTCGGCAGATGAGTCAGAATAATCTGTGCACCTTCTTGCAGCGTTTCTGCGCGTACCAGGGTGAATGGCTCTTTGGCGGCGTTTTCATATTCGCCTAAACGTTCCACTGATTGTTGTTGCATACGCCCATTGACTAAGGTGTAGAGCTTGTCGTTGCCATAAATGGCTTCGTAAGGCACGGCGATCACTTGGTGCTGTGCAGGCAATTCCAAACGAATCTCTAAAAATCCGCCCAAACGCAGTGCTGATGCGCCTTCTTGCACGCGAAATAAAGCATCGGTGCCGCCGCTGTTGTTTTGCACTTCTCCGGCTAAACGGGCTAATTCCAGCTTGATCAGTTGGCCTTTGCTTTGTGCGGTGGCAACGAGTGTTTGTTGCTGTTGTAAGGCGTTAAATATGATGTGCAGATAGCGGGCGGGGATTTGTGAGCGGGCTTCTAAGGCTTGTGTGTCGTAAATGGATAACAACGGTGTGCCGATGCGCACACGCTCGCCTAGGGAGACGGGCACCCGCGCAATAATGCCGTCGAAAGGGGCTTTGATAAGGCTGCGTGCGAGGTCTAATTGAGCTAAATCTCGTTGCGCTTGTGCACGTTGTTGGCGGGCTTTAAGTTGTTTTAAGGTGACAGGGTGGTTGTTGATTTGTAATTGGCGAGCATTGACGATTAAGGCTTGACGCTCCACGCCTTGCTGGGCTTCTTCAAGGGCGGAGGCTGAGGTGGCGCGTTGCTTTTTTAAGCTTTTGGCGCGTTCTGCGGCTTTTACACTGAGCTTGAGCAAGGTTTTTTCACGGGGCAAGGCTTTTAAGTGATTGGCATAGCTATTTTTTTCGCTGCTGATGGCAGCGCTGACATCCTCTAAATCGGCTTCGCGTTGTTGTAAGGCCAATTGCGCTTCGCGTTGATCCAGGCGCAATAACACGCTGCCCTTTGATACCGTATCACCTTCGCGCACGGCAATGTCTTGCACATCCGCGTTGATGGCGGCTGATAATTCTGCACTGTTCAGCGATTCAACGCGGGCATACAGTTGTAATTGAGGCGGTAGGCTTTGTAATTGCGCGGTCATCACTTCGACTGTCCAGGTTTTTTCTTCTGCCTCCACCGGAGTGCTTTGTGGCTTGCTTTTAATCAGTAAGACCGTAGCGCCAACGCCTAAACCCATGATGAGTAGAGCAATAATGATTTTATTCATAACAACCTCGTGATTTTCCAGCAATGATTCTGATAAGATAGCCTGTTTTTTCTTAAGCATAGGAAGGACATATGCCGCAAGCCACTTTATATGATTCCCACCTGACCAGCCTGACTCTGATTCAAAAAGGTAAGGTACGGGATATTTATGCGATTGATGAGCAACACATGCTGATCGTGACCACTGATCGCCTGTCCGCTTTTGACGTGATTTTAACCGATCCGATTCCTGGCAAGGGGACGGTATTAACCACGGTGTCTAATTTCTGGTTTGAATTTAGCCGTGACTTAATGCCCAATCATCTGGCGGATTTGAGCTTAGACAGCGTGTTACCCGACCCACAAGAACGTGCTCAAGTGGAAGGCCGCGCCATTGTTGTGCGCAAGCTGAAGCCGCTGCCCGTAGAAGCCATTGTACGTGGTTATATTGTCGGTTCGGGCTGGAAAGATTATCAAAAAACGGGTGCCATTTGCGGGATTGAATTGCCTCAAGGTCTGGGTTTAGCCGATAAACTGGAGCAACCCATTTACACGCCTTCGACTAAAGCAGCCGTGGGCGATCATGATGAAAATGTGGATTTTGCGCATACGGTCAAACTATTAGGTACCGAGTTGGCTGAAAAAGTCCGTGATGCGAGCCTCAATATTTATCAAAAAGCCCGTGATTACGCCGCACAACGCGGTATCATCATTGCTGATACCAAGTTTGAATTCGGCTTAGATGAAGCCGGACAACTGGTGTTAATTGATGAAGTGCTGACACCGGATTCCTCGCGTTTTTGGCCTGCGGATCAATATCAACCGGGTGTCAATCCGCCCAGTTTTGATAAGCAATTTGTACGTGATTATCTGGAAACACTGGATTGGAATAAGCAGTCTCCCGCACCTGCTTTACCCACTGACATTATTGAAAAAACGGCGGCAAAATACGCTGAAGCCCAAACCCGCCTGCTGGGCTAATGCTGGCATTTTGTAAAGCAGCTCACAGGCGCGTCAACGCATCGCTGTGAGCCTTTGCTCATCTGAGTTGTAGAATTTTAGGGATAACGGTTTAAAACGGTGATCCCTCACATTGGAGCCTGACAGCGTGTCAGGTCTTCTCCCCTCCCGCAGGCACACCACTGATATTTGAGAGGTTTATGATGCTTGCCAGCCTGCTGACTATCGGCTTTTATCTAGCCGCCACTTCACGTTTATCCTTTATTCAAGGCAGCCATTCGGTTCACTCCTCGCGTAATCGCCAACTTTTTATAGGCTTTGCGCTATTCGCTATCGTGCTGCACACCGGCTTGCTGTATCACAGCACGCACGGCGATACAGGCATGATTAACCTCAGTTTTTTTAATGCCATCTCCATGATTGCCTGGTTATTAGCGATTCTAGTCGTGTTAGTCACTTGGCTCAAAGGACTCGACAACCTCGCCATCATCTTATTTCCTATGGCGGCCTTAAGTGTCGGATTATCCAGCTATTTTCCCGCTACGCGATTTTTACCAGAACACCTACCGCTGGGCGTAACCTTCCATATCCTAGTGTCTATTTTTGCCTACAGCCTACTCAGCCTTGCCGCCTTACAAGCCTTATTTATGGCGGTGCAAGATTACTATTTACGGCATAAAAAACCGCTCAAAGTCATGCGCCATTTGCCGCCTTTGCAAGTCATGGAAACCTTATTATTCCAATTTATTAACATCGGTTTTGTACTGCTCACCTTAAGCCTGCTGAGCGGCATCTTCTTTTTGCAAGACATCTTTGCCCAACATTTGGTTCACAAAACCTTACTCTCCATTTTAGCTTGGCTAGTGTTCGCTGGATTACTCTGGGGACGTTGGCAATATGGCTGGCGAGGACGCACCGTGCTGCAATGGATACTCAGCGGTTTTCTGGTGCTGATGTTGGCCTACTTCGGTAGCAAACTGGTGCTCGAACTGATTTTACACCGCTGATCCATTTCTATTTTTCAAGGAGCCACACGATGTATTTAACTGCTGATTTATGTGATGAATTTTCCTCACAAATACGCATTGCCGAACCTATTTTTAAAGCCTATGGCGCATTGCCCGGTTTTGCCGGAGAGATTCATACCGTCAAAGTGCATGAAGACAATGTATTGGTCAAAGCTGAATTGGAAAAAACCGTAGATGGCGGCGTTTTAGTGGTTGATGGCGGGGCTTCTTTGCGTTGCGCTCTGGTCGGTGACAATCTTGCCAATATGGCGGTTGAAAATGGCTGGGCGGGAATTATCGTCTACGGTTGCATTCGTGATTCCGCCGAAATATCCGGCATCAATATCGGCATTAAAGCCCTCAACACCCATCCGCTCAAAAGCGTCAAAAAAGGCCGTGGCGATGTGGATGTACCCGTCACTTTTGCAGGTGTCACCTTCTTCCCTGGTCAATACGTCTATGCCGATAGCGACGGCGTGATCGTCGCAAAACAGCGCCTCAAATAAATCCCATTAGACGGGTTGTGAGGGATAGGCATCGTAGCGAATGCAGTCGATGCAACCCTCTTCATATAGACTCTTAGCGCTCAAATCTTTGAGCGCTGCAACATCTCCAGCGGAATCTTCACACTCCCATCGGTTTGCCGCTGCTGCCCCGGAAAAGCCGCCCCCTGCGCATACCCATAAATCACCTCATAAGTCGCAGGAATCCGCCCATCCGCCTGCTGATACTGGCGATAATTCTCAACAAGCTGCTGATATTTGCGCCTACCCAACAAACCACGCGAACGCAAACTCAGCGCATTTTGCGCCCCAATCTTCTTCAAATGCCGCAATGCCGCCGGCACATCCGCAAACGTCAGTGTCAACCAATCCACATCCATCACCGCTTGGCGCAAACCCGCTTGCGTCATCGCATCGCCCAACACATGCAAATCCGTGAAATCATTCACATGCGGGGCTTGATCCAGCGCCGCCCAACTATTGCGCAATTCTTCCAAAGTGCCCGGCCCAAAGCTAGTAAATAACAGCACCCCATCAGGCTTCAACACACGCGCACATTCCGCAAAAAACTGCGCCTCATCGCTACACCATTGCAGCATCAAATTCGACATCAGCACATCCACCGAATTCGTAGCGAGAGGCAAATGCGCCGCATCCGCACAGCAAAAGTGCTGGCGAGAAAACCAGCGCGGCGCTTGCTGCTGGGCTTCCTGCAACATCGCTGTCGCAATATCCAGCGCATACACCTGCGCCTTCGGGTAATGCTCCGCCAACAGGCGCGTCAATCCGCCCGTACCACAGCCCACATCGACAATGCATTGTGGAGAAACGTGCGGGGGTAAGCGCTCAAACAATCGGCTAGCGACTTCTTTTTGCAAACGAGCTTCAGCTTCGTATCGAGGAGCGGCTTGATTAAAATCCGCCATCATGCGGGCTTGATCAATCGGGGAGGTGCGTTCAGGTGTTGTCATGCCGCAATGGTAGTGGATGAAGCCGCCAGCCTTCAAGCGTTGCGGGAGAAAAAGCTCGCAGGAGAGAGGACTGATGTTACATAATATATTGATATACACATCGATATTAGGAGAGGGCTATGGACGCTATAAGCTACAGCGCAGCACAGGCTAACTTAGCAAAAACTATGGAAAAAGTGTGTAATGAACATACCCCAGTGATGATTACTCGACAGAAAGAATCTCCCGTAGTCATGATTTCACTAGAAGATTTCCAGGCTATAGAAGAAACCGCATACTTGTTACGCTCCTCTGCAAATGCTCAACATTTATTGCAATCGATAGCCGAGCTTGAATCTGGAGGGGGTAGTGAACGTGAGTTAATCGAATGACACTCACTTTTTCTAGCACAGCATGGGAAGACTATCTATATTGGCAAAAAAACGATAAAGCCATGCTTAAAAAAATCAATGCGTTGATTAAAGAAATTCAACGAGTTCCTTTTGAAGGAACAGGCAAACCTGAACCGTTAAGGCATAGCCTATCTGGCTATTGGTCTCGGCGTATTAACCATGAACATCGGCTTGTCTATAAAGTGGCAGACGATCATATTTTTATTGCACAACTGCGCTATCACTATGATGGCTGATGCGCATAACACCTAGCATCGTCCGGTACAGGTGGTATAGAAAGCTTTGTTCCTTTATGCAACCCTGTTAAGGTGATTCAATGTCATTAAGTCCTGTAGAATGAGCAATATCCGTCCCGAAAATTTTCAAAAGAAAATACACCGTCCACGGCGTGCCCACCATTCGGGACTATTTCAATGGCATTCAAAGGGTGGGCACGCCGTGGTCAATTCAAACTATTTTTTCAATATCACGAACGGCTTTTGCCCACCTTACAGGGCTTGATGAAAACCTATCGCGGCGTTTAGTGCCTTTTCTTCAAGAAACCTAAAATACAAGCCAAGTTGTATTATTAGGCTTAGAACAAGCCAGTGATGAAGATATTCGAGAATATACCAAACAGCATGATTTTGTGATTGTCATGCGCGATTCAGATTTTTATGAAATGAGTTTGCTATATGGACACCCCCTAAAATTATTTGGCTTAAAACGGGAAATCAATCAAAAGCTGCAACGACAAATGCGTTGTTACAACACAAAGAATGGCTGGAAACTGCATTACCATTGTGGCATTATTATAGAGGTATGTTTTATGAAGAAACCTCTTTGCGCTACAATTTTCACCATCCTTGCGTTAGGATTATTTTGTGTCTAAGTAATGAAGTAAACAATATTCGCATAGGTATAAAAACAAGGAACCTCATTATGACAAATGATGCTAAAACACATGATAAATTCGAGAAAGGTGTTTCTGATAAAAAACAGGATTCATCAATGGAAAAAACAAAGTCTGATGCTAATCTAGCTTCATCTTCCTCCAAAAAAACATCTGAAACTAAAAAATTATTGCTGGACACTCCAGAAAGTTTGCGTAAAGAACTTAAATCCGCTTCTGAGATGATTCTACAAATGGAAGAAAAAGTGCGGATATTGCGCATCCAACATAATGTAGCCAATGAAGCCCCCCCTAGTACTGATCATGATTTTGTAAAAAATATTATTGGTACCGATATCCGAATGTTGGAAGAAGCCTATAAAGGCTTGCGCACATTAGTCTTTCATGTTCAGGATCGATTAGAAGCTTTATCGAGTAAAATGGAAAAAGAGAATACTTATTTAACTGAAGAACAACAAAGGCAGCACAAGGATTATGATACAAAAATAAAAGGCACAGAAAGCAAACTGACTAACCAAATAAACGCAGTTGAACAAAAGGTACACAGAGAAACTTCATCTGTTTCTGCTGAATTAAAAACGAATTTAGCAAATGCTAGAGCTCAGTTTGAAGGGGAAGTTAAAAGTGCGAAAATGGAATTAGAGTCCTTTCGCATTAAGGTAGATCAAGAAAACCAAAAAAATAGCATGTCATTTCAAAATCTCAAAAGCAGCAAAGAACTAAGCCTGCGGATATTAACTCAGTATGTCGTAAAACTTTCTGAGATCGCTGGACATAGGGATACATTAAGTGCTTATGGCTTAGATAAGGCAATGGAAAATATTGAAAAATCAGGTAGTGCTTGATTTTATTCTCATAATAAACATAATTCGTATCTGTAAAATTAATAATGATTTCATATTCAAATACTTATAATCAGTTAGTATCACCTTTTACTCAAAATGGAGTATAGATAATCATGTCCGGCCCTAACATTGTTGATTTCAATCAAAAAAAAGCGGAAATTGAAAAGTATATTTTAGATATGCACAGTGGAAGTGTCCCGCAAGACACGTATTTAAACTTTATCACCGAAGCTTTCCAAAATTTACAACAGACCATTGAAAAAATAGAACAGACTATTGTTGCCATACAAGCAGAAAACAATGAAATTACCAATAATAATATTGAGGGAATAAAATCTTCAATGGAAGATTTTATTCGATATTTCGAAGAAATATTCACTACTATTCAGGCTTTAGTAGAAACCAGTAAACATGCTATCCCCAATCAAATTAATAATAATTTTTTAAACACAATACAGTCAAAATTAAATGACATCGATCCTGATTCAACGCAAATGGAGGAGATATTTGCTCCATTGTTAGAAAAAAGTGCTAATAACATTATTGACAACAAACTTAGACAAGGTGTATTTAAAGAATTATTAAAAGAGGTAACAGAGGACTATTCAAATGTAAATGAAAAAATAGAAAACTTAGATGCTATATTTAAAAATTTTCAAAATAGAGAAATAACAACGAAAGAAGAACTGTTTAGACAAATACAAGACATTCAAGCAGAATTAAAAGGGCGCAACAATGATCTGTATGTTGAGTTGGCATCTAAAATAAGAGAAGTTGAGAAGGAACATGAAGGGAAACTAGATGACATCGAAAAAACATATCAAGAAAAATATGACGAAATTATTCATTCTATTGAAGGAAAAATAAATCATTTATCCAAAGATGAAAATATAAAAACATTAAAGCCATTAGTTCTTGGAGTTATTCGATTTGAGTTGGAAAATAAAGGGACATTCAGAGAGCTTTTAAGAAAAACAATCTCTGAAATGAGTGAGACTCAGAATATTGATCTGCAAGCTCAGTTCAAACAAATCGTTGATAACCTAGTAGGAAAAGAAAAGTTTAGGGAGCTTTTAAAAAACACTGTGGCTGAAATGAGTAGTACTCAAAATATTGAACTGCAAATACAATTTAAGCAAATTGTTAATAATTTAGTTGGAAAAGGAACTAAACTAAATGAAAAAATGGCGAAAGAAAATACCCAATTAGGGTTGCGCAGAATGAGTGATACGGATATAGAAGAAGCTTTAGGTTCTAGTATTCTTAAAATTGTAGAAAATAAATATGGGCTTAATGAAGAAATACTGGGTATACCCAAGAAAATAACTGAACAATTAGATAAATTTAGAGAACAACAACGGACACCAAAAGAAAATGCAGCACAGCAATTTTTTGATGGATTATCATTTTCTATTTATTATTATATCATCATAAAAAATGGTAAAAGCACTACGAATAAAGAAAAATCTTATTTGCCTCAGTATTTAAAGAATTATGGTGATGATATAAATTTTATATCTGAATTTGAAAAAATAGCCAAAGAAATAGAAATAAAGAGGAAACATCATTTAGATCAATATAAAAATTATACAAAACCAATAATGAGGTTGGCCGGTAAACCTGGTGTACATCAAGAAGATGTTTGTTGTTTTATGCAGTATCACAATGACATCAGAATCTATTTATTTTCAAATCAAGAACCATCTAATTTTTTCAAAAAAAAATTGGATGAAATAGTTAAAAATAATATAGATGATATAGATGATATAGATGATATAGAAGGTAAGCTAGAAGAGTTAATTGATAATTATGCTTTACCACAAGTAGAACTGGCTGTTTTTAATGCTAATGGTCTTGAGTTACCTTTGAATGATGGAAACTCTGTTATCTCATCTATCGAAGGAAATAAATTTTTAACTCTTGAGGAAGAAGACGAATTAATTAATTTGATTCCTGATATCACTGAAAAAATCACTAGAGAAAATGACAAAAAAACAAATAAATTATGGCATTCTATTTTTTCAAAAAATAAAATAAAATCTATTCATGGAACTAATGGACTATGGTTTTATTGGGTAGACCTGTCATCCAAAAAATATTTAGCCATCAAATTAAAAGAAGAATTTTTAGATGAAAAAAATAAGTATACTAATCATTTTTTTGAACATGTAGACAATGCCGTATGGAAAAACCTTGTAAACACCAATAAAAAATTAAAAAGATGGCATTCCAGATAGAGTCGAATCAACATCGATAAAATATTTTTTATATATGTCGTGGGTCTTACTAAAAAAACCTCGAATTCTCCTTGTTTTTACCTTTAAATTATTAAAGGAGATGTCTAAAAAATTAACTCTATATATAACCACATCAATAATAGTTTTTTTAATGCTTTTCAGTATATTAAGTACTAATATGTTTTCATTTTATTTTCCGTCATTAGATTTATTGAATACTCAGAATATTAATTCATCTTATTTAGTAAAATCACATCATATAGCTGAAAAGTATAAAATAGAAATTAATCAATTTAAAATGTTAAAGGCAAAATATTTGAAATTAGTCAATGACATTGAAATACTTGAGTTTCAAACATATTGTAATACTCATTTTATATTTACAGGACAAGAAAATTCACACAGTGATTTGATTAAGATTGGTACTAAAAAAAATGATAATGCTGTGCGCATCACAAAAGATGACAAAGACTATTTTATTAAGATTTTTGATGGTATATCAAATAAATTAAACAATATGAATACAAGATGGAATATACACTTTTTTCCATTTAAAAACAAAGATAAAGAAGCCAATAATATTAGGATAAATTGGGCAATAAAAAAATTAGAAGAACGTTTAAATACTAAAAACAATGAATTTATTTTATCTCAAGAAACACTTGATAGCGTAGCCACAGGGTTTAAAATGACATGTATACAAAAAGAATAAAATTTTATGTCTTTTATAAAGACATGAGGCTAGAAAATTATAGCTATAACCTACCTAGCCATGCATTACGAATAGTATATTTAAATATCGGATTTAATCAGCATAGCTCAAATTTAGGATAAGTTTATGTCTAATAATTCTTATATTACCTGGTTACATCTAAGCGACTTACATAAAACTATTGAAGCGAAGCAACATGACTGGTGGCCTAGTATTCAAGAAATTTTTTTTAATGACCTGAGTCAACAATTAAAAGTAGCGGAGTGTTCTCATTTGGATTTAATTCTGGTGACTGGGGACTTAACTCGTCATGGAACAGTAGAAGAATTCAAGCAAGTCAGTGTGTTTTTCAACTTATTGCTAGAAAAATTAAATATGATGGGACATTTCCCCCTTTTATTATCTATCCCCGGAAATCATGACATCAATCATCCTGACATCGAAAAACAACTAGAATTAAAACCATTAATACATGACCTTTCTTGTTGGCATATAGATGAAACAGTTAGAATTGATTTTTGGAATAATAGTAACTCAGATTATAGAAAATTATTAGACCAGGTTTTTACACCGTATAAGAATTGGTGGCAGCAACAAACGGCCATACCTAAAAACCTACAAACAGGATTATTGCCTGGAGATTTTTCTGTTAGTTTAGACATTAAAGGCATTAAATTGGGTATTGTCGGGCTGAATACCGCTTTTCTACAAGTCGCTACTGAAAATGAAGCACCAGGAAAATCAACAGTGCATACCCGCCAGTTTAATGCAGTATGCCAAGGCAATGGGGCTTCTTGGGTAAAACAACATCATGCTTGCTTATTGATGACTCATCATCCACATACCTTTCTCAGTAAAGTAGAGGGAAGTATTCATTTAAAAGGAGATATTTGGGGGAGAGGGAATAATTTTGCATTGCACTTATGCGGACATTTGCATAGTGAAACACACCATGACATATCTGGAAACAAGCAACTTATATGGCAAGCTTCTTCTTTTGCAGGTTTGATGCATGTCGGCCAACTTGAGCATCCTCGATTATTAGGTTATGCATTAGGGCAACTTCGCTTTACGGTTGAAAATAATAAAGGTGTTTTACTGCATTGGCCTCGAAAAATTAAAGTGGCTGGAGAACAAAGGAGAGTTGTTGTAGATACGGATTTCGATCTGGCTGGAGATAATACCTTTCCTAAGCAATTTAAATTGCTGCAACCTTATTTAGGACAAACAAGTCAGCAACAATCGATACTTAACACATTAGAAACAAAATCAATTGATAAATATCAATATTCACCAGAGAAACCTGATGCAGAAAAACAAGCCGAAAAAAAAACTGTTTCAAGCTATTCTGTAGACATAGAAGAAAAAGAAATACCATCTGTTAGCCAATCAATTTTTGAGAAACACGATTTTGAGAAAAAATTAACTCACCCCATAGAAATATTTATATCTTACTGCCGTAAAGATAAAGAATTTCTAGAACAGTTATTATTACAATTCTCTTGGCTAAAACGACAAAAACATATTAGCTTTTATTTTGATGAAGGGAATATTCATGCAGGAGAACGCTATGAAGACTCCATCAAACAACATATTAAAATAGCTCCTGTTATTCTCTTGCTATTAAGCCCTGATTTTTTTGCTTCTTCATACTGCATGGAAGAAATGGAGGATGCGCTGAAAAGAGAACAAATCAATGATGCCTTAGTTATTCCAGTGTATTTGAGGAAAATGCAAGGTTTAAAAGAAATGGATGTTGCAAAATTACAAATCTTACCTGATTTAGATACCCCCTTGGCGAGTGAAAAGTTCATGGCTACCCCTGATGAAGGGTTTGCCATAGTGGCTGAAGGCGTGGTTAAAGCCATAAAAAAGTCTTTAGACCTTTTGAAAAAGGTACTTCAGTCATGTGAAAATATAGATTGGGAACCCATGTCTTATACAATACTGAAAGATGAAAAGCCTGTTAAAATAAGTTATAGCATTAGCAAAGAACCTATGACAGTAGAAAAATTGAATCAATTAATAGGACTTAAACTAGACACCTTAGATTTTTACCTAGCAAAAAACTATGCAGAAAAATTAGGTGCTCGTTTAGCGACAGAGGAAGAATGGCGTTATTGTTATCAAAAAAATAAAATATTAACCCTGCCTAAACATCCAGAGTGGTTGTACTCTCCAGAAAATGAAGAGGCTGAATTTCAGGATTTGATGAATGTTGAAAGGATAAAGGGACGGCTTAAAGCCTATACTTTGAATCAACATGTGGATGAAGGACGAGAAAATTACGCTTTTCGGCTGGTGAAAGAGGAGGCTTAAAATGAAGTGGCAACAGTGGTTGGAAAACTGGGATATGACTACCCTGAAAATTAAAGCGCCTTTTCTGGATATGGAATGGAAGCCTAAAGATGCGGACAAAGCGGCTGCTTGGGAGTTGTATGTGGAGCTATTGACTCGCGTGACGACACAGGATTTGCCTCCCTCCGATGGCGATGAAGAAAGGGCATTAAGCAGTATTTTTAATTTATTTGAATTAACTCGTGGGGTGCTTAAGCATCATGGACGGGATTGTATTGAATTTACAAAAATTGCGGTCATTCTGTTAAATCAAGTAGTTCGTCCTTTTACGGCTAAATGGCATCCACGAATGCTGGCGGGAGATTTACAAACAGACGTTGATTGTCTTGAATTCAGAACGGACTTGCGGCATTTGCAAGGAATGCTGCGGGTGTATACCAGGATGCTGGCTGATATGGCGGGTGTTGAAGATTTAACGGAGTTTGAAGAGTCTTCATAAACAAACGCTTTCTAATTCATGGCCTGTGCGGGATTCCCCCCCTCTATTTATCAAGATGACGGAAGCCTGCAAGTTTAATCAAATAAGCACTATAGCAAAATTATATCAGTTGTTAAGACTGCCAGTCCTTGAAGGACTGGCAGTCTTGGGCTTGGCTATATCGAAAGCCTATAAATGATGTAATTTAGCTATAGTGGCGCAAAAGACACAAACGGATTGAAACGCTTGTGCCGTTTGTGTCTTTGCGTAACATCCGTTAGCCCAGTAGGGTGGGCAAAAGCCGTTCGTGATATTGAAAAAACAGTTTGAATTGACCACGGCGTGCCCACCCTTTGAATGCCATTGAAATAGTCCTGAATGGTGGGCACGCCGTGGACAGTGTATTTTCTCCCGAAGATTTTCGGGACGGCTTTTGCCCACCCTACAGAGCTACAGGGCTGCTCCCCTTTCTATTTCCTCTTCTATTTCCCCCCAACAGCTTTTTATATCTGCCACAAGTGGCGGGCAAAGCATTATACTTTCGGCTTTTTTCAACGATTTAGACTGCACTGAATACTATGTTAAAAGCCGCTTCTGATGTTTCTTGTTATTCCCTTGATATTGTTGTCAATGCGCTGTCTTGCGATGCCGCTCAGATCGAGGTGTGTTTGCGCAGCTTGCACGCCCATACTTCGGGGCCTATGCGGGTGCTGGTGCTGAGTTCTCAGGCTGAGGCGCTGGCGCTTGACTGGCCTGCGGGGTGGACGGGGCTGTGGTTGCAGATTGAGCAGCCTTCTCACGCCTTGAGTCGGGTGCTGGAGCATTTGCGTGCGCCTTGGTGCTGGCATTTGAATGCGGCTTTGCAGGTGACACCAGATTGGCTGGCAGAGTTGCTGGCGGTGGCGAAGCGGCATGAGCGGGTGGGGTTTGTGGCTCCGTGGGGGAATCGATTGGGGGCGCAGTCGTTAAATAGGCCGGAGAATCCTGAGTTACCGCTGGATTTTACGCCTGCACAAATGGCTTGGCGGATGCGGCGCAGCGCTCCGCATATTCATCCGGTGTTGCCTTTGTTGCATCCTGATGCGTTGCTGATGCGCCGTGAGGTGTGGGAGGCGGTGACGCTGGATACGACATTGGATACGCCTGAGCAGCAGTTGTTGGCGGTTCAGACGCAGGCGCGGCAAGCGGGTTGGCAAGCGCGTTTGGCGGATGGGGTGTATGTGTTTCGTGCGCAGGTGGAGTCTGAACCGCTGGATTGGCCGGCGGCACAGCAGCAGCAAGGCTGTTTGGATCATCGTGTGTTGGAGAGTTTGCGCAGCCATCATCAGTATTTGTTGGAGCGTTGGCATCAGGTGGAGTTGGGGCAATATTATTGGAATGAGCGGCGGGTGTTAATCATTTTGCCGTTGCGGGAAACCAGCGGCGGGACGCATGTGTTGGTGTCTGAGGCTTCGGCGATGCGGCGCATGGGGGTGGATGTGCATTTTTTGAATTTTCATGTGCATCGTGCGGGTTGGGAGGCTTGTTATCCTGATTTGGTGGTGCCGATGGTGTATGTGAATGGGCCTGATGAGGTGGCGGCGGCTTGTGCGGGGTTTGAGGCGGTGTTGGCGACGGCGTATTTTACGGTGGATTGGTTGGTGTCGTTGAAGGATTATCCTCATGCGCCGCGCTTGGGGTATTACGTGCAGGATTTTGAGCCGTATTTTTTCTTGGAAAAAGTGGCGGCTCAGTTACCCGGTTTTTGGCGTTTTCCAGCTTTGCGCCGTCGTGTGTCGGGCTTTTATTTCCGCCGTCATGCTGAGTTTCGCCGCGCTTGGTTGTCTTATTCGGTGTTGCCGGAGATGTTGTTGTTGACTAAAACGGCTTGGAATCAGCGCGAGCTGAAGGCGCAGGTGGGGCGCGATAGTGTGTTGATCGGTGCGAGTTATCAAAATGATGTGTTTTTGCCGCGTGATACGCATGATGATAGAGAATTTGTGCGGATTACGGCGATGATTCGGCCTTCTACGGTGCGCCGTAGCCCTGATTTGACGATGCGTGTGTTGCGTCATATTCAGCATCATTACGGCGCTCAGGTGGAGGTGTGTATTTTTGGTGCGAACCCTGATGATCCGGCTTTTTTGGCTTTACCGCGTGATTTTGTGTTTCAGCAGCACCGCATATTGCCTTCTCGGCATGTGGCTGATGTGTTGAGTGGGACGGATATTTTTGTGGATTTTTCTCAGTTTCAGGCGATGGGCTTGACGGGCTTGGAGGCGATGGCTTGCGGTGCGGCGGTAATTTTGCCGCAAAATGGGGGCACGGACGCTTTTGCTGAGCATGAAGAAAATGCGTTGTTGGTGAATTCGCACTGTGAAAAAGCCTGTGTTGCGGCGTTGCGGCGCTTGATAGATGAGCCGTTATTACGCCGTCGTTTAGCCGCCCGAGCACAGGAGGATGCGATGCAGTACAGTGCTGAGGCGGCGGCGTTTCGGGTGTTGGATGGCTTTTTTGGGCATGAATTAGAGAGTTTTAGAGGGGCTTGAAGGAGGATGGCGATGCAAACACTACAGTTGATGTCTCGTGTTGACCAGGATGGCTGGCTACATATTCCGGTGCCGGATGCTGAGCATCTGAAAGGTTCTGATGTGGAGGTGTTGGTGGTGTTGCAGCCTGTGTCTGTAGCGCCTTTAACGACGGCTAGTATTGTGGATTTGTTGGCGATGCCTGATGCCGACAGCGTTGAGTTTGAAGCGCCTCGTTTAACGGGTTCTTTGTTGCAAGCTGCGGATTTGTCTTGATGTTTTTGTTGGATACGAATGTTATTTCCGAATTGCGCAAGGCTCGAACAGGCAAGGGTCATCCTAATGTTGTCACCTGGGCAGCACAAACACCGCCCTCTCAGTTATTTATCTCAGCTATCACGGTGCTGGAGTTGGAAATGGGCGTATTGCAGATTGAACGCCGTGATGCAGTTCAAGGTCAGCACTTAAGGCAATGGCTGGATACGCAGGTGATGGTGACATTTGCCGAGCGTATTTTGTCTGTGGATGCGTCAGTGGCTTTGCAATGTGCCTCACCGCTGCGCGGAACGTGATGCTTTGATCGCTGCAACGGCGTTGGTGCATCAATTGACGGTCGTTACTCGGAATGTAAAAGACTTTGAGGCCACAGGCGTAGTTTTTCTGAATCCCTGGGACTTGAAGGCAGTTTGATGGCTCTTGGAAGTTGACGTTACACAAACGGCACAAACGAGGTAAAACGCTTGTGTCGTTTGTGCCTCTAGTGTTCATTTTTCAGTACATAGTGAGAAACATATTTGATGTTTACCTGCGTTTCACGCTG
The DNA here is from genome assembly GCA_016744475.1 of Thiotrichales bacterium. Classification (GTDB taxonomy): domain Bacteria; phylum Pseudomonadota; class Gammaproteobacteria; order Beggiatoales; family Beggiatoaceae; genus BB31. The sequence goes on from JADGEH010000047.1 coordinate 19,212, forward strand.
TGTGAGTCAGGCGCGTTACATCGTGTAAGTAGGATGTTCTGATTTGAGTTTGCCAATCAACATGGCTTCAATTTTATTGCGCGTGGCACCGTTGTCCATGTCGCCAAATTGTACGCCAATGCCTGCGGGGCGGTTGCCTTGTGCGCCTTTAGGGTTGATCCACACAACGTTGCCTGCGACGGGGATTTTTTCTTTGTCTTCCATTAATGTCACCAGCATAAACACTTCGTCGCCGAGCTTATATTTCTTTTCAGTGGGCACAAATAAGCCGCCATTTTTCAAAAATGGTAAGTAGGATTTATAGAGTATCTCTTTGTCCTTAATATGTAGCGTGAGCATCCCACGCCCCATCATGCCGCCTTTTTTCAATGCCACTGTGGCGTCTCCTCAGTCGATAAAAATGTCCGCAGTATACTGCCAATGTCTGCGCAAAATAAACCTCCGGTCAAGCGGAGAGTTCAGATAAAATGCGGATGTTACGCTATGTCTCGTCAGAGTACAGCCTGCTTTTTTTGTTTAACCAACCTGAGTTTTAGTTATGAAATCTTTATCTTTACTATTGAGTCTATGTGGATGTTTGATGGTGCCTTTAAGCAGTATGGCCGGTGATGCTGCCACGTTGAATTTTCTGGGTTTTTCTGAAGATGGTCAGCATGTGGCTTTTGAGCAATTTGGTGTCACTGATGGTTCAGCCGCACCATATGCGGAGTTGCATATGATTGATGTGGAAAAAAATGCTTATTTGTTGACACCGATTAAACAATATCCTTCGCCTGATAGCAGCGTGGCGCAAATGGAAAATGCGGATGAGGCGATTGAGACACTGCGTCAAGCCAATAGGCGCACGGCTCATAAACCGCTGGATCAATTTGCTTTACGTGAGGCTCAAGCGGGTTATTGGCTGGTGTCTCGTCCTTTAACTGATCTGGGCGCTGATCCTTTCAATGTACGTTTTACGCCGCATTTGGCACTCAGCGGTCATGCTTATGATGAGTTTATTTTGCAATTACAAGAGACCGCTTTAGACGATAAAGATTGCGAGGGTTTGGGCAAGGCCAAAATATTTAGTTTAACGGTGCGCCGCCGTGGAACGCCTTTGGCGCGAGCGGTTCAGCTACAAACGGATACTCAATTGCCTAGCAGTCGCGGTTGTCCGCTGGGCTATCGCATTGCGCATGTCTATGCTTACCAAGAAAAATATTTAGCGGTGTTTTTGAATATGTTTGTGCCCGGTTATGAAGGTCAAAACATGCGTTATTTGGTGGTGACGGGCTTGTTGCCTGAGCGCGGAGAAGAAGGTGAGCAGATGAGTGATGAGGCATTAGACAAACGTGAGGATAGGTTTCAGCAAGCGGTTGATGCTTTGGAACAGAAAAAACTTCAAGCTCAGCCCGTAGAGGCGACGGTGGTGCCCACTGTGCCCACAACGCCGGAGACTACAACGCCATGAGTCATGCTTTGTCTTTATTTGCTCAAAAATATAATGGGCGTTTTGTCAGCACGTTGCGGTGGTCGCAATTAGATGAATTGTGGGACAGCATCAGGGGTTTGCCGGAAGGCTGGTATGTGTATTTTATTAATGAAGCTGTTCCGCATGAACCGATGCAGGCGGAGGATTTGAAGGTCTTTATTCACGAGGTGAATGATTTGCTGCGGCGCGATCATGATTATGATTATTGTGGGATTGTCTATGCGGATTCTTTTGATAGCCCTAGCATTGTGAAGATTTATGATCCAAATAATTTGGGGGCTTCTTGTGGCTCTAGCGGACAGAAAGTGCATCCGCGTTGGTTGTTGAGCCGGGTACTTCCTGAAGAAATCCTGGATGAGGCTCCAACGCCGATGAATCGTAAGCGTTGGTGGCAGCGGTTTGTTAAATAACGCTATAGAAAACTTTAAGAGGTGTAGATGCAAAGGTTGGCACTTCTCCTTTGCATCTCACCTGCACAACAGATTTACCAACTGGTTTGTTTGATGCCTGCAAAGCCTTGGGTCGTATACATGTGTCCGGGTAGCAACACGGTATTTTGTGATGCAGGACAGGTGTCTAATTTAAGCTGTGATTGCAGTTCTGGGTTTAACACAAACACTTCACACTGACTTTGGGCGTTAGGCGGCATAATGCCAGGAGCCATAATGCTTTTTCTGGCTAAAGCGTCATCGACCATGATGCTAGGTTCCATAGGATAGCCGTAATAGTAGTAGTTATAATTAGGCCCTAATAGCACCGTATCTTGATGAACGGCTAACAATTCACGTTGGCCTTCTAGTGTCCATTCCCGCGCAATGCGCAATCCACCATCTACCACTAGATGTAATAAACGAGTCTGTGCCGTGTTTGGTGTCGCGCTGTCATCGGCTAAGTACATGGGAGAATAGTCCGGTGTATTGGTACAACTCGCATAATATCCGTCAACTTGCTGGTACAAGGTATTGATGGAGCAATCTAGCGCGAGACTTTGCATGATTTGCACCCAAGCACCGCGCAACGCGACCCATTGTAAGCGGCTACCTTGCGGCGTGTTTTCAACGGTGATGAGGTGCTGGTCTTCAGTCAACGCCAAGGGTCTACCAGGAATGCTCAGCGGTTTTTGCTCTACGGCTTTGCCATTCTCCCAACGCCAACTGCGCAAACGCCATTCTTGAGTAAATACATAAGCAGGTTCAACAAATGGTGCCTCTGTCACCATCCCTTCTTCATCTTTGTTGGTCAATTGTGGGCGACGATCAAACTGCACTTCGCGTATCTCACCCAAATAGAACCGATCTTGGTTGATGAAGAGTGAACTGTTTTGATACCACGCACCATGATAAGACACTAAATGCCGGTCTGTCATCGTTTTATCGGTATCCGCTGTGCTGGCTTCTAAGACGTGCAAGGCTGACACACTTTGTGTTGCATAATCAAAGCGTTGCACTGTGAGTGGGCTGCGTTGATAGAACAGGGCTTGAGCATCAGTGTGGGCGACTTCATAAAAACCTTGAGCTAAAGTCCAGCTTTGTGCGGGTTCATCTAATGCGTCAGTGGCATAACGGTAAATATAGCGATAGCCATTTTGTCCGTATCCTGCTGTCCATAAATGCTCGTCTTGTTTGTCTAACCAGCCCAAGTTGTAAGCCAGTTCTAATTCACCTAATACTTGGGGTTTTTCGCTGTCGCTCCATTGCGCAGTGATAAAGCGTTGATCCGCCATCACACCCAAAATATTGTCACGCAATATCAAGCTACGCTGTGCAGGCACATCTAGCTCTAGCAGACCTAAATCGAGAAACTTATCCTGCGAGAAATCCACCATTTGCAAAGTGCTGCGTGCTTGAGATTGCCAGCTATTAATGGGCAAAGCGGCAAATTGACGATCCCAATTGAGCAATAAAGCCCGTTCATCGTCCGTGGCGGGTGAATAACTGTAATTCACTGCTCCGGTTAACGGTGTGAAACGATCTAATAAGCCCGGTTGAGTGGGATCAGACACGTCAAACAAACTCATCGCTACACGGCGATACCAGCGCTCGGTTTCGCCTTCCGCTGGTTGATCATCAATGCCTACCGCAAACAGCCGATCATTATGGAAAAACATTTTTTCCGACCAACCCGGCACGATGAGTTCACCTAAAATCTCAGGTTGACGTGGATTACTTAAGCCAATCACCCACAAAGGATCGGTGCGTTCAAAGGTCACGACATAGGCTTTATCTTGATGGAAACGAGTCGCAAATAAGGCTTCTCCGGGGGCAATATGGCTGACTTCACCTAACAAGGGCAAACCAGGCGTACTTAAGTCATAAATGCCTAAGCTGCTGCCCGCTTCACGACTTTCTGGGCCATACACCACGCGCAATTGTTGATCTCGGACATCAACATGAAATTCGCTGGGGATGTAACCGGATACCTGCACCACCCCTAAATCAACTAAAGGATCACGGCTATCATTGAGTGCATACACCTGCACCCAGCTATCAGGCCAACTCTCTGGGGAACGATTGGCGATGACTAAATGATCGGGGAACACGGCAATTTTAGGGTCGTAACCGCGAATGCGATGATTGCCGATACTATCGAGATGACCGAGTGCGTCGATTTGCACCACATTAATGTCGAGTGAAGCGTAATCAGCGCAGCATTCACCGCTGTCGTTGATGGTTCTTGCCACGGAATAAATGCGCTCATTGCGCCGACGAGATTCATACAAAATACCTGGAATAGGATATTGATCGACTTGTTCTAGCTGACCTTCGAGTGTTTGCTTAACCACGCTGAGTAGGCTGCTGGCAGAAGCGTATTGGTTTTGCAGCAATATGTATAAATCATTGAGCACATACAATTCTTTGGGTGATGCCTCTAAGTTCATGGAAGTGGCTAAGCGTGGTTGGCTTAAATCGCTCACATCAATCATTTGTAAACGCTCAGCTTGTCCATTGACATATAACAAGGTTTTTTGATCTAACAAACGGAAAATATCCGGTTTTTCTGTGCTGGTGGTATCGCTACTGTCTTTATTGCCTCCATCTGTGGCAGCGGCTGGAGCGGGGGCTTCAGCACTTACCCCATCCATTGCGGCATCGACACCACCCGAAGTAAAAACCGTACCTCTGTCGGTCAAGTCATTAGGGGTTAAAAACCATGTTTGTCCCGGCAATCGCTCCAAAGCAGCGGGCACGGTTAATGGCAATACGGCAGCATCTGTCCAAGCCTCTAAATCTGACCATAGCTGTCCTGGTTCGATGCCTAACACTGCGAGAAAACAGCGGTGTTCTGCGGCACATTCAGGGCGCATAGGCGTGATCGCAAAGGATTTAAATTCAACAATTTTTAATGCTTGATCAAAAGCGGGATGGGCACCGGATTGCCAACCCTGTTGGCTATGCCAGCTTTGTAACTGACGTTGCGGTGTTTCATCTAAATCTAACCACAATAGATAGACATCTAATGCCCCTTGTGCTTGTTGGCTGCCCACCCAAATCATCGGCTGAGCATCGCCTTCACCCGTTTGTACGGACAATTCCCATGCCTGTAACGGCGGAATACTGGCGCTGAGTAGTAGCGTGAAAAAAATGCGATACATCCATTTCATCTGATTATCCTCAAAAGTGTGTCGTGCTATGCTGTCAGTTCTATTGATATTTGCAAAACAAATGGGTTTTTAGCCCCTAATATCAACAGAACTTAAACCCTCTAAACCTCACATCAAAGATAACAGGTTTTGTCTGTCCTCCCAGGCAGAATGGATTAATGGAATCTTTATTCAGACAAACTGTTTTAGTAGGAATCACACTTTATGGAAGCGCAAAGTCTCACTTTTTTCAGCACTTTACTCACCTTTCCCGCCGTAGTGCCCACCATTTTTCTGGGTGTAGTCTTGATTTATTGGGTGCTGGTGATTTTGGGAGCCTTAGATATTGATGTGATCAATATGGATTGGGATATTGATCTCGAAATGGGTGACGATGGGATTAATTTTCTCAATGTGATCGGTGTGCCTGGATTGCCTTCGTCGATCACCTTAAGCGTATTAATTTTCACATTTTGGTTGATCTGTGTGCCTAGCACCTATTATCTGGCTTGGTTATTACCTGCGGGTATCGGGCAAATCATTGCGGGGCTTATCATTTTATTCGTGGCGATAGTGCTTGGTGCGCAAGTGACGGTCTGGCTGGTCAGACCTTTACGCAAAGTGTTTAGCGATCAAAGTCATCAACATTCCGCCGAACATTTGGTCGGTAAAACCTGCATTATTAGCACTGCCAGCGTGGATGAAAATTTTGGGCAGGCCAATTATGAAGACGGTGGTGCGGGTCTGATTTTGAATGTGCGCAGCACGATACCTAATGACTTAAAACGTGGCAGTCGAGCTTTGATGATTGAATACGATAAACACACACACAGCTATGCGGTGGCTAGTTTGGAAGAGATTTAGAGTAGTTTTAGTTGACTGAAGGGATAACACCGCTTGCTTAGAGCGGTGTTATCCCTCGCATATCACTGATTGATGTGGGCTATATTTACCAGATAACGTCTAGGTTCTGTTGACATTTGGGGCTGTTTGGATGTTTAGCGCCATTTTTGAGCTGGCAAGGCTTTTTTTTCGTAGCCATGCATTCCATGGGTAGAAAAAAATAACGCAGTCAGCACAGAAAGGGGGCAAATAGCCGTCAGTATCCAAATGTCAACAGAGCCTAAGGTAAGTTAGTCATTTAGAAAATACAACGTCAGCAAGGTAATGGTGATAAATAAAGGATAGAACACCATGCCAAATTGATTAACTCGTTCCCCCCAAAGTTTATCATTATCATCCCCTGCCATTTTCAGTTGCTTAAATACACTGACCAGCATGTTAAACACCGCCAACAAATAGACCATATAGAAAATATATTCAATCAACATCAAGTAATCAATTTCAGGCATGGTGGAAGCCATACGAATATGGAATAAAGACGTAGAAAGAATCATATTAATACTGAGCGTCATACGCACCGCAAAACCAGGGCCGGCTATTGGAATGTAGAATACAAAATAACCTAACATAACGACAAAGATGACAGGTAAAAGGTTTTTCAAAATAAAACTTAAAACATTACGTGAAATTTCAAGTTCTGCATTGAATTGAGAATATTCAATGCGTTGTTCAGCACCAAACAATTCTGGAATCCCTAGTGTTGAATCAGTTTTGCTACTACTTTGGAAGAAACTAATACGATTTAGCTGCCATCCCCCCACATAAAAGACCTTATTGCGCTCAAACTTAGACAATAAGGCATTACTGTCTCCTTCATCTAAATTCATACCCAAGGTATCGACCACAAAAATCAGATGATCTCGAGTGAGGTTTTTATGTCTGAACTTGATTTGCAGATTTTGTTTATCGAGGGGGTAGTCACTGAAATCAAAATCCACTTTGAACGGGGTTTTGACCCGATAAGTGCGCGTCATCACGCCTTCTTCTATCGAGGAGGTATGCGCTAATACTTGTTCCATTCTAAGCTTGAGGGGTTCTGCACTATTAATGAATTCCAATACTTTGTCTTTATAATCCTGTTGAAAGCGGAACCATAAATAAAAGTCTGCGGAATAGCGGGAAGTCATGGCACTCAGTTCAGTGATTTGGTTGAAATCAAGACCCACGTACACCACTTGTGCTCGGCGCATAAATTTGCCATTAACATAAATAATCTGGTTATCTAAGGCTTCTTGAAGCAAGTTAGGCACACTGCTCAAATCAGCAATGGGTTGAAATTGTTCTTGTGCAGCGACAGGTTTACCATTTTTGAAAATGCCAATCGGAATACTTTTAATCGCATCACCATGACGGTCAAAATAAATCGATCCACTGATGCCGTCCACACTACTTTTTATATCTGCCATTTGCCACAAAGCGCTTTGCACTTGTTTGCGTTGCTCTGAAGGAGAACCAGAGCTGACCCCTTGTAAGGCTTTAACCACCGTTTGAGTCGCATCGTAATACATGGAAGCCGCGCTACTAGGGGCTTCATGATAAGCTTCTAAAAAGGAGTGATAAAAATTCTGCGCCTGCTGTCCGGCAATATCGGGTAAAAAAGGCATGGTGGCTAATACACCATTCGTGTAATACCCAGGTCTTGCACGTTCTTGAGGAAACTCAGCGAGACGATTGCGAAAACTGGTACTGGCTAAAGAATCTGCGCCGACAGCAGAAATACTTTTGCCTAAACGGCGCAAACCTACAATGGTTGAAGCTGCTTGAGCAGAATGCGTCGCAATAAACAAGACGCTATCATCTTCACTATCACCATAATATTTAAGCAAGTGATCTAAAGCATCATCAAAACTTTCAGAATCTTTTTGTTGAAATGTCCAGTGGTGTTTAATGTCTAAACCAATGCTTTTTGCCGTGCGAACAAAATTATCCGCTAAAGAACTACCAAATACGGTGTCTGTAGAAATCAGCGTCGCATTGCTTTTATTCATCACTTTGTAAATGTAATTAGCCATTAAGGTGGCTTGATCGCTGTTATTAAAAGTGACACGAAAATACCAATCATTATCTTGCGTCAAGCTATCAGTGGTAGCCGTACCTGTAATAGCAGGGAGGCCCGCTGCTTTATAAATGGGAGCCGCAGCCAAAGAAGCACTACTGGTGTAATGTCCAATGACGGCTAATGCATCAGTATGTTTGGCAATTTTTTCTGCATTTTGTGCGGCTAACTCAGGTTTGTTTTCATCGTCATACACCAATAATTCCACCGGATGCCCATCAATGCCGCCTTGCTGATTAATTTCATCTAAATGCAATTGAATCGCTTGTTCCATGGCTTTGCCATCGCTGGCATAAGTACCCGTCATAGGGCCCGACACCGCAATATAATAAGGTGTAGCACCATTGGTTAATGTCAGTGTCCCCCAAATACCGACTAATGCCAGCAATAATAAGGCTGTCCATCCCCATATCTTATAATTGGGTTTTTCACGCCCCAGCCAGTCTTCACCTTCTTGTTCATCAACAGAATCAGCGTCATCACTCATTGTCTAAAGTCCAGTTACGTATTTGTTGCCCACCAAATGCCATTGCATACCAATTTTTAACTCTGGGTTTTACCAGATAGGTGGCAGCTGCAAAGTACAGCGGTAAAATCACAGTTTCTTCTTGGTTTAAAATGATTTCCGCCATTTCATATAACTTCTCCCTTTGCTTAGGGTCTGCTTCTTGTTGTGCTTTAGCGGTCAATTCAGCATAACGCTGATTTTTCCAGCGCACAAAATTAGCCCCTTGCTCAGGATGAAAGCCCTCATACAAAAAATTATTAGCGTCAGGATAATCCGCACACCAACCCATGCGATACATGTGGGCATCTTTAGGTTCATATAAAGTATCCACATAACTATCAAAATCCAGTTCTCGCACTTCCATATTCACGTTGACATAGTTTTTCAACATGGTGCGCAAAGCATTAGAAATATCATGATGTGTTTCAGAGGTATTATGCACCAAGACAATATTAGGTAAATCTTTGCCATCAGGAAAACCCGCTTCGGTCAACCATTGCTGCGCTTGTTTGGGATTAAACCCGATGCCAATTTCTTTGTCTGGATCAACGGCACCAAATATGGGGGGGCGGGTAAAGGTGGTGGCGGCTTCGTGCCCATTTTTGAGCACAAAATCAAGTAATAATTGTTTATTAATCGCCGCCACGATAGCTTTACGCACTAGAGGATTATCGGTAGGAGCCAAGGTGGTATTAAAACCATAAATCTCAGTACAAAACAAAGGTGCAGTACGTACATCACGACGTAAATAAGGGTCTACTTGCAAACGTGGCATATCGGCTAAAGGCACCCGCAAATACACCTCGCCCAAAACATCCAATTCTCCCGCTTCAAATAACGTCAACCCTAATGAACTTTCTTGCACAATATAATAATGCACTTCTTTAATAGCGACTTTATCTGCTTCAAAGTAATCAGGGTTTTTTTCCAGAATTAAAACATTGCCCTTCACCCATTTTTTCAAACGGTAAGAACCATTAGTTTGAATACGTTCTGGACGAGTCCAACTATCACCGTATTCTTCAATGACTTTACTAGGTAATGGACGATACACCCATAATCCGGCTAAAGCAGGAAAATACCCCGCAGGATTTTCTAAATGAAATTCTACAGTGTAATCATCTAAAGCTTTAACCCCTATTTGCTCTGGGTCTTTTAATTCGCCTTTATTAAAAGGTTCTGCATTTTTTAAGATATATAAAGTATTGGCATAACCCGCTTTGGTATCAGGATGAAGATTGCGGCGAATCGCCCACACCACATCATGTGCGGTGACGGGGCTTCCATCTGTCCAAGACACATCTTGGCGCAAGTGAAAGACGTACACTGAACCCTGCTGACTGCTTTCCCAATGCGTGGCTAATTCGGGCAAGACTTCATAGGTTTTTGGATCGAAATCGGTTAAGCCCAAAAACAATTGCTCCGCCAGTTCAATCGCATCAATAAACTGCGTCATGCCGGGATCAAGCGTGGAAATAGAGCCATCTAGCGGCAAACGCAGATAATCAGAGGGTTTAGGCTGAGATTCCGTGGCTGTTGAAGACGTAGAGTGGGGCGGTTCGCTACAACCGGATAACAGTGATAGGCCACCTACACACAGTAACGAAGAAATAAAGAGAAAAAAACGCATGGCTCAAGTTTGCCTAATGTCTGACTTGATGAAAAGAATGGACATCCATCACTCACCTTACACATAGCGTGCAGCGAACGAAAACATCACGTTTTCCACACCAATAGTGTGGAGCAATGGCGGTTTTTCGCGGGTTTTATCCGTTTTAATCGCGTAACGCCAGATAAAGAATTGCGTGTATTTTAACTGGAAATAGTCGGTTTGTTATCTATTACGGCATCTTTTTTATCATCAGGAGAGGGTAAGGCTTTTTGTTTTTTCGCCTGTTCAGAGTCAACATGCACCAAACTACCATTCACCGCTGCCCCCATCGCCATTTCAATCAGAGTGTAATAAACATTGCCGTTAATCCGGGCATTTAAAGCCAGTTCAATATGCTCACTGGCGTATACATCGCCTTCCACATGCCCATTAAGAATCACATTGGGCACCCGAATTTCACCTTCAACCCGCCCCTGCTCACTTAATGTCAATACCGAGGTGCTATCGGCTTCAGCCGTCACATTACCTTTGACGCGCCCGTCAATATGCAAACCACCGCCAAACACTATATCGCCCAACACTTCCGTTTCTTGACCCACTAATGAATCAATGCGTGTCACACGCTTATTTTTTTTACCAAACATAACAAACTCCTGAAAGAAATTTTTAAGATGATGCGTACTTGCGCCACCAGTCTATTTTTTAATCGGTACTAAGCGATCACCAAAGGGCGTTTTGACAATTCGCATACCCGGAGGCACATCTTCTGGTTTAATGCGGCTATTCGGCTTAAACGTTTCTCGCGCTCGCGCCTGTGCGGCTTTGTTCGCCTGATTATTTTGAGCAGCGTTCACCACGGGTATGGTGGCGGGTTTATTCGTCACGGGTTGCCCACGAGTCGCAGCCTTCATAGGCGTGGCTTTACCTAAGACCAGACGCAAAGTCGCTGTTTTACCATCATCACTACAACTGACCCCTTTATGACGACGATCTTCACGACAAAGCGATGTGGCGGGATATTCCACCACCGCTTCACGGGGTCTAATTTCCAACAAGCGAAAACCCTCGATTAAATCAACGGGCGAACTTCCTGATGTCCAATTAATCTTCAATACCTGATTTTTCGGTGTGAGCAAAATAGCTCGAAAATTTTGACCCAATTGAGAGGTGCCTTGCAAGCCAAAATCTGTTTGCACACGCGGTTTAGGTGGTTTTTGTATGGGCGGCGACACCGTGCTCTTTTTAGGCGGTGTCGGTGGTGGTGGAGGCGGTGGCGCTGGTGGTTTTTTACCACGATCTTGATTAAATAAATCAAATGCATAGCTGGCGGGAATCGCGCTAAAACCCATGCATAAGCACAGGCTGAATAAAATCACTTTACTCAATGTCTTCACCATTAAAAATCTCTAAATGTTGTTTCAAAAGCGGTGGAATTAGCATTAGATATGACCCCACCGCATTGGGGACAAGAATCGTTCTATATTAGAGCCTATACGAAAACGGGATAATTGGCTGCAAACCCGCCCTTTTGGTCAGGTTTTCCGCTTTTTCTCGTTACACGCCCGCTATTCGCCTCAAAAAACCGAAAAACCTGCCTCAAAATAGCGAATTTTCGCTTCGATTCCCCATCTTCGTATAGGCTCTTAACCACGATGCTCCCGTACCACTGAAATATTATCCCTATCTCGGTACTGACCGCAACGCGGTCAAGACTGCATTCCCATGCGGCGCATGGGAACGAGTTAAAGCCCCTCCGTCAAGGCTGATCGCTGATATGTCTGTTGACGGATAAACCCTCAGTCAGAGCTTACGTATAAATGCTTCTTTACTGGGCGAAGGCAGGCAAAACTATTTTCAGCACGGCTATTTTATGCTTATCGCAGGATGTAAACTTAAACGGGTCAGATAACACTCATTCATGAGTTCACTATACGTTATTTGCGTTTAGAACGCATAAAGGCGGTAGATTCATCGGCTAAATGACACAAATAAAACTTAATAAAACAATGGCATAGGAGATAATTGCATGAGCAAATGGTATCTACTCAGTGGATTTTTGATCGCTTCCATCCACTCAGCACTCGCCAACGAGCAAGCGGATGTAAGAGCGTTGTTAAATTTGTCTTTTCAGGATTTATTAGAATTAGATGTCATTTCAGTCGGAAAAAAACCACAAACCTTGCAAGAAATCCCCGCTGCGGTATTTCTAATGACGCAAAACGATATTCGCCATTCAGGTGCTACCACGATTCCCGACCTTTTGCGCATGGTACCGGGTATGAATGTGGGACAAATTAATAACCACGCTTGGGGTATTTCTGCTCGCGGAGAAAATGATTATTTCGCTAATAAAATGCTCGTGATGGTCGATGGACGCAGTGTTCATGTCCGTGAATTTGCCGGCGTTTGGTGGGATCAACTCAATCTGGTGTTAGAAGATATTGATCGCATTGAGGTGATTCGAGGCCCCGGCGGTAGCTTGTGGGGGGCTAATGCGATTAATGGCATTATTAATATCATCAGTAAAACAGCGGAAGACACCCAAGGAGGCTTATTGACCATCGCCGCAGGCGATGAATTGGAGTATCTCACTACGCTGCGTTTCGGCGGCGAATGGGGGGAAAAAGGCCATTATCGTGTCTCTTTCAAAACTCGCAGTGAAGAAAACCCGCAGTTTGATAACGCTGATCCCGGTCGCAACACGCAACTGGGTTTTAGGATGGATCAGACTTTATCGGCGGATGACCATTTAAGCGTGCAAGGTGACTACTTTCGCGGACGCTCACGTAACGTCGATTTTTCTCATTATCCCGCACCGACAGATGATGAAACCTACCACGGTGCGAATGTGATAGCGCATTGGACGCATCAACTCGACAATGGCGAATGGCAATTAAAAGGCTATTACGATACCTATCAACGCGACATGATTGCGGTGAAACTCCAGACCCAAGTGTTCAATTTGGAAGCCCAACATCGTTTTCATCCCACGCCAGATCAAGATGTGGTGTGGGGCGGCAGTTGGCGACATTACCGCAGCCAGGCGGATAATCGTGATCATTTTAAATTACTCCCGGCTGATTTTAATGAGGATTTGTTAAGCGTCTTTGTGCAAGATGAAATCACCCTTAATGAGGCTTGGCATTTAACCCTAGGCAGTAAATTTGAATATGCCGAATCCACGGGTTGGCAATCTCAACCCAGCGCTCGTTTATTATGGACAATCAGTGACAAGCGCAGTTTATGGGCCGCCGTTTCTCGTGCTGCACGCATCCCTGATTGGGGTTTAGAGCGCATTGCCTTTAAAGGCTATTATCCCGAAAAATACAGCCCACTCCCGATCTATATTCAATTGCAGCAGCCGCCTCAAGCACTGGATTCTGAAAAGCTTATGGCTTATGAATTAGGCTGGCGAGAAGTCTTTAATGATCAACTCTTTATCGACATTAATTTTTTTGCGCATGAATACACAGACGTGTTTAACTTGGACAATCAAAGTGTGTCTTTTGAAGACGATGGCCTAGCCTTTTTAGCGCAGTATGCCAACGATCTCGAATGGGACAGCCATGGTGCGGAATTAGCCGTTAGTTGGCAGCCCAAAACAGAACTACAGTTTCAAGCGGCTTATCACTATATCCATAGAAACATGCCAGACGGCACGGCATTAACCGAACCTGAACACTATTTTTCACTACGCGGACAGTGGCAATTTGCCCCCGCTTGGCAACTCAATACTTGGCTGCGACACAATAGCCGCGTACCCAATGGCGATCTGACCTTGGGCGAAACGGCGATAGACGAATATGCCGAACTCGATGTAGGTTTGACTTGGCAAGTCGATCAGAACGTAGAACTGTCTTTCGTCGGACGCAATTTGTTACATCAACAACACGATGAGCATCGCTGGACGGTGCTGACACAACTTTATCTACCTTCTGCGCGTAGTTTTTATGCGCAAATGCGCTGGACATTTGAATGAAAGTGAAACCTTTACAACTATCAGGACATCTCAAACACGAGGGCTTATCGGTCGTCTATTTCATAGCGGGTGACGAGCCTTTGCAACAACGCGAATGCTGCGATGTGCTGCGAGCCAAAGCCCGTGCCGAAGGTTTTTCGGAGCGACAGGTGCTAAATGTAGAGGCTCACTTTGATTGGAACGAATTGAACCAAGCTGCGGGCAATTTATCCTTGTTTGCCACCCAACGTTTGTTGGAATTGCGCCTGCATGATAAGGAATTTGGCAAACAAGGCAGTCAAGCACTGCTGCATTATTTACAATCCCCACCGCCCGACACCCTCTTACTCATCACCGCCTCACGCCCCACCGCCGCCGCACAAAAAACCAAGTGGTTTCAAGCCTTAGATAAATCCGGTGTGATTGTCTTGGTGTATCCCGTGGACATGGCTCAATTACCGAGTTGGATTGCGGTTCGTTTGCGCGAGCAACACTTGCAAGCCAGCTCAGAAGCAGTGGCTTTAATCGCTGAACGTTCAGAAGGGCATTTACTCGCAGCGGCACAAGACATTGAAAAACTTAAATTACTCTATCCTGATACCCGTTTAGAACTGGAGCACGTTTTAGAAGCCGTCACTGACAGTGCGCGTTTTGAAGTGTTTGGTTGGTTAGATACCGTGCTCAGCGGCGATGCGGCACGTTTAGTCCGCCAGCTTGAACGCCTGCGTAGCGAAGGGGTCGAAGTGGTGCTGATTGCCAGCCTTTTAATGCGAGAAGTTCACACCTTGTATCACCTCACCCAAGCCCAGCAACAAGGACAACAGTTAGAGAAATTATTTTTCCAATACAAAGTGTGGAAAAACCGCCAAGCTTTAATGAAAAAAGCCTTGCAACGCCATTCCTGCTCACATCTGATGCACTTACTCCGTGATGCCGTGCGCTTAGAAAAAATCGTCAAAGGCGCACTCCCTGGCGATGCGTGGCAAGTCACGCGGAATTTAGGTTTACACATCGCAGGTGTCAAGACGCTTTAGAGCCTATACGAAGATGGGAGATCGAAGCGAAAATTCGCCCTTTTGAGGCAGGTTTTTCGGTTTTTTAAGGCGAATAGCGGGCGTGTGTTGATAAAAAGCGGAAAACCGGGCCAAAAGGGCGGGTTTGCAGCCGATTATCCCGTTTTCGTATAGGCTCTAATCCCCCACCTTCAGATAGACACTCAGAGGCTATAGATAAATCCCCCTAGTTCAGACATAATCCGCAGTTTTCCACCGCAAACAACGTGAGCATTATGAGCAATATAAAAAGCGACAATACCGTATGGCATCATGCCACCGTCACCCGTGAACGCCGAGCCACATTAAATGGACACCGCAGTGTTTTATTATGGTTTACAGGCTTATCGGGGGCCGGTAAATCCACCTTGGCTCATGCCTTAGAAGAGTCTCTCCATCAGGAACAATGCCGTACTTTTGTATTAGATGGTGACAATGTGCGACATGGTTTATGTGGGGATTTAGGTTTTTCTGATAATGATCGTATGGAAAATATTCGCCGTATTGCTGAAGTCAGCAATTTATTCATTGAAGCCGGTGTGATTGCTTTAACCGCTTTTATTTCGCCGTTTCGTGCAGATCGACAAAAAGCCCGCGAACTGGTCGGCGAAGGCAATTTTATTGAAATTTTCTGCCGTTGTGACTTAGACATCTGCGAACAACGTGATGTAAAAGGTTTATACAAACGCGCACGCGATGGCGAAATTAAAAACTTCACTGGGATTTCTTCCCCTTACGAAGAACCCGAAAAGCCTGAATTAGTCATTGATACGGGTAAAGGTGAATTAGACGACTGCGTTCAACAAA
>JADGEH010000178.1 GCA_016744475.1 Thiotrichales bacterium
ACGGCGTTCTAACATGCGGGGTTTTCTAGTTGATGGTAGTTTCGCTATTATAACCTCTGAGTTCTTTTACAGCCTCGACGCGTGGGAACGAGAAAAAAAGTCCAAGCCAAGGCTTGGACTTCTTAATTAACTACCGCACCACCTTCAACACCCCAGGCAGTCCTTTGCCGTAGACATCAGGTTCGTACATTTCTTCGGCATGGGTGGGCATGACGCTGAAGGTGCCGGGGGCGATGGCTTGGGCGGTGTAGCTCAGGTGATAACGGCCAGTGGGCAGGTAATCGGAGTAGAAGAGCGCGGCGTGGTGGCGCAGTTCTTTGTGGTAGAAACTCCAGAAACTCGCGCTGTAGTATTTCCAGTCGGAGAATTGATACCAGATGGAGCCGCCTGCGTAACTGCCTTTGGCCTTGTCGGCGGCAACTATGGAGGCGGTGGCGAGATCGCGGTTGACGGGTTCGAGTCCGCCGGGTACTGGGTCATCAACGACGACGAAGTTACGGGCGGTGGGCAGGGATAAGTACACGTCTACGCGCACTAGATCGCCTGTGTTGATCTGCGCGTCTTTACGTAAATCTAATAGCTGCCACTGACCGTCGCGTTCAACATGATATTCGCGCTTGACTTCAATGCCTGCGTTGATGCGCTCGGCGTTGTCGATTTTGGGCGCGTATTTCATGCGTAGCGCGTAGTACAAACGACCATCGCCTTGTTTTTCCAATTTGACGGTGGCTTTTTGGCCTGGGTCGTCGGGTGTCATGTCGCGCTCGAAGGTGACGGGTGGGTTGCGCACGTCGTTGAATTGAGTGTCGCCTAATAGTTCAGCGGGCACTGTTTGAGCACTGGCAGGCTCGTCACTTTGCAATGCTGCCGTAAACCAGGCTTTGACGGTCATGTCAGGTGCGACGTTTTCGTAGACTCGTGCATAGTCGATTAGGGCGTTCATGCAGAACAGGTTTTCTTGCGTGTTAGGCCAATGATCGCGGCTTTTACGCGCTTCGATGATGCTGCGGGTCAGTTTGAACGGCAGTCCGGTGCTGACTGTTTGTCCGCTTTCTTCGTAGTGGGTCAGGCTGCTAAGCACCGCGCAGTTATCGCGCAAAGGACTGGCGAGGATGCGGGAGTAGCTGTCGTCGAGCACTTCGTTGAAGGTGATTTTGCCGCCGCTTTCTACAGATTGCGCGAGAATTTGATCCACCACTTCGGCGCGGATGCTTTCACTCCCTTCAACATGTAAGGCAGCTTCGAGGAATTGCGCTTTGCCGAACAAGCTCATTTCTGGGGTGTGCGGCTGGTAGCGTTTGAGGTCTGCCAAGGTGGTTTTGCCTTGTTTAGCCAGTGCTGCAAGTGCCACGGCGCGAACGCTGGAAGCCATGCCTTTGCTGTAGAACTCTGGTAACAGGTCTTTGCGTAGCAGGTTTTCAAGGTAGCCGTGCAGGTTGTTTTCGACATCCGCAGGAATGCTCATGCCGCTGTCGCGTAACCAGCTAAAGGCGAGTGCGGTGTAGGCGCTGAGGTAAGGGCTGACGCGCTCGTTTTTGGGCACGTAATAGGCCATGCCGCCGTTGGGGGCTTGGTGCTCGGTGGCGAGTTGCAGGGTGTGTTCGGGCAGGGTGTCGGCACCTTGCCACACCAAATCGTCGGGCAACCAGGCGCGAAGATTGTCGTAATGCGAGGCCATCACGCCTTTGCTGAGTTTTTGTTCCCAGCAAGCGTAAGGGTAGTCGCGCATGTATTCAAACGCGCCTTCTACGCCTGCGATGATGCTGGGCGCGGTGGTGACGCTGATGCCGCCTGTGTCGGGATAGATGTCGGCAGGAAAAGCGACGCGCTCGCTGACTTGGGCTTGCGTGGTGGTGCCGTAAGTGGCGCTGCTGTGCAGGGAGCGGCGTTTGCGCACGGTTAAGGTTTTTTGCAGCGCGTCGCTGGCTTCTCCGGCTTCGGCGCGGGCGGTGAGTTGGATGTCACCCGCTTGTTGTGCGCTCAATGGCAACCACACGATTTTGCGCTCATACGGCGGTGCATCTACGATTTCGACGCTTTCTTGGCGGTCGCCGCTGGCTTGCATCGCGTTGATATGCACCGTGACTTTTTGCGGGTCGGCGGTGCGGTTCATTACGCTAAAACCGGCTTTGAATTGATCGCCAATGGTGACTTGATTCGGCAACACGGGGCGCAGTTCTAGCGGTTGATTAACTTTGAAATTGGCATCGCCTAAGCCCATGAGGTCTTCGGGTGTGACCGCCATCGCCAATACGCGCCAGCCTGTGAGGTTGTCGGGCACCTCGAATTGAATCTGCGCTTTGCCTTCGGCATCGGCTTTGATGGAAGGATTCCAATAGCTGACGAATTTGAACAGCGAACGCATACTCAAATTGCTCGCCGCGCCGTCGCCGCCAGGGTTTGCACCTTTTTTCTCAAATTTTTGCCGCCCGACGAGTTTTAGCAAGAGGTTGTAGTTTTTCACGTCTAAATCGTCGAGGCTGTAGAACCCTTTGTATGGGTCGAAATAAGCGCGACCTTGGGAAATCAGGTCAAACACGGATTCATCCAGCACCGCCACGGCGATGTCGATGGGCTTGTCTTTGAGTTCTGCATAACGGGCGGACACCTGTAAATCGACGGTGACTGTATCGCGGGGGCGATAGACTTCTTTTTCAGGTTTGACCGTCACTTGCAGTTCTTTGTACACGTCTTTGACATTGATTTTCACATAGCCCATGCGGAATGCGGGTTTGCCTAAATCCACTTGGTTTTCGTCAATCGGCTTATCCACACGCGGCGACATGACCATCACGGATAAATAAAAGCCGGGTAAATAATCGGCTTTAATCGGCACGTCGATAAGTTCAAGGCTTTCATCAAAGGTGTGTACCCAATGATCGATGACACCAAAACGCTCAACGGTGACGAGGGCTTTCGCGCCTGGGAAGGGATTTTTGACTAAGAAACGTGCGGTGTCGTTGACTTTGTAGGTGGTTTGTTCGGGTTGCACATCTAAGCGGTTGTTGTTGCCGCTTTCCCACACAATCTGGCCTTTGCCGGAGACCCATTGATTCATCACAGTAAAATGATCGCGTCCCACGGTGTCCTTAATACGGGCGGTGATGCGGTAACGTCCTGGCGCTTCGGGTGTGAACACACAATCTAGCGGCTCGACGGCGGAGGTGCTTTCGCAACTAGCACGTTTGACCCATTCATGGCTGTATTTCGTCAAATACGCATTGCCTGCGCCCTTGACCCGTGCGGCTTTGGTCACGCGCTGTTCAATCGTGGTGTGGATCGCGCTGCCTGCTTGCAGTGCGCCGTGTTCGTCTACCACGGCTAATTTGACGGCGGCTTCTTCATCTTCGCGCAATACCCAGGCGGTTTGTTTCACGCCGACAAAACGGTCGCGTGCGAGATATTTCGCGCCTGTGCGACTGGCGACATCTTTGCCGCGATCATCGCGTACCGTGCTTTCTGCCATCAGCTTGCCGTACACCACGGGGGACATATCGCTGAGTTTGAATTCGGTATCCCATTCGCCTTGTTTATTGACTTGGCCTTTGGTGCTGTGCAGCGTGGCGGTGGAGGAGCAGTCGTAAGAGTCTTCACTCAAACAGGTGTCGAAGGCGAAACCTTTTAAGCTTTGTTCTTTAATCGGCAAACTTTGCCAATCCAGCAGCGCGTGCAAGCCACTTTGCGCATCAGAATAAGGCCCGCCTGCGTGAAGATGGGCGGTGGTGTTGACTTTTACCGTGTCTCCAGCTTTAAACAAATCGCCGTTGAGAGTGTTGCGCACGCGGAAAGGTGAGGGCGTGAAATCGCTCACTAGCACGCGCAAGGGTTGCCAAGATTGCTCGGTGAAATTGGCTTTTAATTCAAAATTGTACCAACCCACAGAGGCGGTTTTCGCCAGCGTGAATTCGCCAGCGTGAGCGCCGAATTCGGATAGCGCAAAATCTTTGACTTCATGCACGGCTTTGCCCATCGGATCAGTGACGGTGAGCGTGTAGCTGTCTCGCGGTGCGGGGCTAAAGGCGGTGTTGCTTTGGTCGCGCACCATGAGCTTGAATTGTACCGTGTCGCCGACTTTGTACACGCCTTGCGCGGTCGTGCCCCAAGTATGGATGTGACCGTGTTTTTTGCGCGGATAGCTGTACACCGAATAATCATCGCTCATGCCATACATATCCACGGCAAAAAATTCATCCAAGGCCATTAAAGCGATAGCGTCTTGCTTGGAAGCCTGTAAAAACAAGCGTGGCTCGTTGCGGTTATAAGTTTGATATTTCAACGCCGGATCGAGTTGGCTCATCCCAGGCAGCACTGCGATGCCATCTGCATTGCTGCGTGCGGTGGCGAGAATTTCAGGCTGCGGCGGGAACTCGCCGTAATGTCCAGGATAGATGTGTAGCGCTACATCGCTCACGGGTAAGCCCGTGTTCAAATCCGTCACCCACGCCAGCGTGTTGTGATGTCCGGCTTTGACTTCGATATGAAACGGCGTGACTTGCGTGAAAAACCAGCGATCATTCCAATCACGTTTGACTTTAGGCACGCTTAAAAAATCGCCTTGCACCACGCCAGATGTGGCAGGGTGCAAAAGACGACGAATATCCAAGGGCGTGCGATAAGCCACGTCAACAATATTTTGTAAGGGCTGGCTGCTGTGCAAGCCGTTGTGCGCCCCGCGTGGCGTGAGCAGATGATAATTCAAATTCAACTGATTCAGATTGGTCACCACAATTGGTAAATGGCTGTCCACGCCGCTTTCCAGCACGGCGGTGTGGTGCTCGAAGTGATAATCCGGTGGGCGATGGTTGGTGGCAAAACGCATTTGGGTGGGCAACGTGAGCTTACGTCCAAAAGCATCTTCGACTTTG
This sequence comes from Thiotrichales bacterium, assembly GCA_016744475.1. Classification (GTDB taxonomy): domain Bacteria; phylum Pseudomonadota; class Gammaproteobacteria; order Beggiatoales; family Beggiatoaceae; genus BB31. The sequence goes on from JADGEH010000178.1 coordinate 4,866, forward strand.
CTGGGCATAAATAATTGATAATTCTGCCAAGCTTGCAGATTTTCCGGCAACCACAAGGTGTAAACCCGTCCGCGCTTGTGCGCACTGCTTAAGCGGCTGCCGCGATACACGCGCTCCCAGGGATCATAATCCTTACGCCCACCCGCCAAATCCGGTGCGAGTTTCAACTGTTCTTTTAAGGTGTCCACTTGCACGGGCACGGAAAAATCAAGCCCGACTCGGCGTAGTGGATTACAACGTTTATGCAGCGCAGGCACAGGCGCGAGTGACGGCGGGTAAAACACCTTCTGATTATCGTTATTACTGCATTTCAGACCGAGAAATTGAAACTCTGGAAAAGTCGAAAAACTCACCACCACCCGCTGTTCAATGCCAGTTTCCGTGCCTTCCGCCGAGACTAAACCCGGTTCTACCTGCAAGAACACTTGCGCATCTCCAGGCAATAGATCACGCGGTTGAAGCTGCCAATTCGAGCTAAAACGGCGTTTTTCTTCTTTTTTATCCCGATTGATTACCGACACCGCATAACGCTGTTGATCCGCCATGAAATACAGGGCTTTTTCCACCGATTCACGGCTCACGCGCTGATTAAAACTAAGGCGAATGCTGGGTTTGCCCGGTGCTCGCCAAGTGCGGAAATTTTGATAAGAAATTTTAGGGCGTTGCGTCATAAAGCTGTGTGAATAGGGCTTTTCTAAGGTCTGCCCGCCTTCGGTCGTAATCCCTGGCTGCATGTCGATTTGATAACGGGTGGCGGGTTTTAGGCGCGAACGATCCGTCAACTGACAAGCCAGTGCGGACGTATTCAGCCAGCGCCATTCGCATTCGAGTGAAGGCGACATTTGTACCGGAATCTCCGCTGCTTTGCGCTCCATGCGCCCAACAGGTACCACGGGTTGGTTAAACTGAAATACGATTTCTCGACCTGCATACACATCTTTGCCCGCAGGCTTAATGCGCAGCAGTTTCAAAGGCTTATCATTTTTATTGAAAGTCGCAGAGTCAAACGCGGCTTGCCCTGGAACAGCCAAGGCCAGCAGCACGAACATAAACAGTAGGGAATGCGGCATAGGATTTCTCCTTGTGATTTAAGGGGGTGGGCGGTGTTGGGCCATCCGCCAAACGGGAAGAGTATCGAGCTGATGTTGATGTACTCGACCACAACAGATGCAGTAATTTTGCCTGAACGTAGGAAGGGAAGCTATAAAAGCTTACGTAAAGACGGTTTAATGGCGATGGGGGTATCTCTCATAGATGATTGAATGACTAAAAATTCATATCTCTATAGCAAAATTACACCCGTTGTTAAGAGTCTATACGAAATTAATCACCTAAAAGAAATTAAGTCTATTTAAGTGGTAGCGTGTTTCATAATTAATCGGGATGATGCAATATACACCATGGTTTCGCTTGAACGGGGTGTTTTTTCATATTCTCGCGCAAGCCTTCTGTTTCTTGTAAGCCATGCGAATGTTCGTTCAACAACCCATCTTTTCTTTATAGGTTTAAATCCTTTTTCAGTTTTATTTTTTATTTCAACTATACAGTCATATTTTTCTTCAGCATAAGTGACAAATTCACCTCGATAAGTATTATCAGCCCATACTTTTTTTATTTTAAATTTATGACAAAGCCTATCAAGCAAGGTTTTACCTGCTTTTCCATCATAAATATTAGCTGCATGAACAAACACACATATAAGATAACCTGCTGTATCTACAGCAATACTTCGTTTTCTTCCGTTGACATTTTTCCCGCCATCAATACCGACTTCATTCCCCTTTGCTTCAGGCATACTTTTGACACTTTGAGAATCAATGACAGCCGCACTGGGTATTTCATTTTTTTTCGTCAGATTGAACTCTTGCGAGTGAACGGAGTGTATCATTTAATTTTTCAAAAAAACCCTCTCTTGATAATTTAAGATAATGATAATTTACAGTAGTTGGAGGCGGGTAGTTATTAGGTAGATACTCCCACTGAATACCTGTTTTATTAATATAATATATTGCATTTATTATCTCCCTATAA
>JADGEH010000048.1 GCA_016744475.1 Thiotrichales bacterium
TTGGATTTTTAGCCACATTTTTGAGCTGACAAGACGTTTTTTTCGTAGCAATGCACTCCATTGGTAGAAAAAAACAACGCTGTCAGCACGGAAATGGGGCAAAAAGCCGCCAGCCTCCAAATGCCAACAGAGCCTAGAACGCTATAAAATAGGATTTATCCTGCGATAACTCCACTCATAGCTCAAACGATGGTTTGCAATATTGCATTGTTATTGACTGCTCAACCTACAGAACGTCTGGAAGATGAGCGGTTTTTTTTTGTCCATTTAAAATTGTGGTGAATTCACCACAATTTTTCTCTCCTCAGATGTTGTATTTAGGCAACAAAACTTGATTTGTTGTGTTTTTGCAGAAAATCTGTTGCATTTTTTGTTATGCCTACCTATAATTAGCCATGTTCTGAAAACACAGATAATACGTAGGCTGTTATTTTATCTATTGATTGTTGTATTTTTCACTAGATTTTCATTAAAAAATACCTCACAGCTGGTTATTATCTAAAACCCTAGGGTTTCGGCTTTATTTACCCATTTTTATCAAGCTTCTTTGGAGATTTCACAATGAATAAAAATCTGCTGGCTATAGCAATTGCTGCATCTTTAGTAGCGCCTCTGGCGGTTCAAGCTGAAGTAAAAGTTTCTGGTGCTTTTCAAGCGGAAGTAGGTACTCTTGAAATAGGTACAGGGGATCGTCAAACCATTACCGATTCTGACATCACTGGTAATGGCAGTCCTAATAGAGTTAGATTTGACGTGACTGAAAATTTAGGTGGTGGTTTAAAAGGTTTTGCACGTTTTGACTGGGAGTTTGATACTTTCAACAGAGCTGATACTACCAATGATACTTCCAACACCAACATCAGAAACCGTGAAAAATACATTGGTCTGAAAGGTTCTATGGCTCACCTGAAAATGGGTCGTATCCAAGGTATCTACAAAACCAGTAGCTTAGGCTATGACAAATGGAGTTCAACCAGCCTGCAAGCACGTAATGGTGGCGGCGGTATGTCTGGCGGTAATTTTGGACACAGTAGCTTCGTTGAAGATGCCCTTGAAGTAGGCTTCAATGCAGGCGGCTTGAAAGGTACCGTTCAATATGTTGCAGATGAAACCAATGGCAACGAAGGTAGCATATTAGGTGCTTTACAATACGGTGGCAAAACTTGGGAAGTGACCGCTGCTGTTGCAAACCAAGAATTTAATAACAGTGACGACAATAACATTAACTGGAAATTAGCGGGTAAAGCCACTTTAGGTGGTTTATATCTGGCTCTACAATATGAAAATGTTGAAACTGCTCAAAGCAAACTGGGTTTGCCAGCAGCAGGTTCTACTGCAAATGTTGATGCTGCAGACTATATCTGGGGCGAAGCAGGTTATAGAATGGACAATGCTGAATTGATCGCTTGGGTAGGCAGCGTGAGCTCTGACATTGCTGACCATGATGCCTTATCTTATTCTGTTGGTGCTAAATATCACTTCAGCAAGCGTATGTTTGCTTATGCGGGTTACCACAAAACTGATAGCGATACCGATGCTCATGACGTAGATGCTTTTGTTGGTGGTGTACGTCTAGGCTTCTAATTTGAACACGATGTTGTAACTTTGAAAGGGCGCTTTAAGCGCCCTTTTTTTTGTCCTTATTATTTCAAATGCTTGTCAGTATGCTTCTCTTTGCCCCTTCCCTTTCTTCCTCATGAACATGAGACTGGCTCTCGCCTCTGATGACATTGATCCGTCTCGTTTACAGATCAAAAAACATCGTGATAGCTTTTTGTGGGTTTAAAAAATGTCATCTTTAAGACCTTTGTTAATCCTGCAATTGTAGACTTCCCTACATACATTATTCCTATAAAATCCTATAAAAACAATTATGTAGCTAATGGCACAAGGCTTGCCGTTATTTCCTATTAAGATTATTGGAGATGCTCCCTCATGAAACAAAAAGATATTGCTGCATTATTGGATGAACCGGCTTGCTCACATAACCAAAAAGCTAAGTCAGGTTGCGCTAAACCTAAACCAGGAGCCACCGCTGGTGGCTGTGCTTTTGATGGTGCGCAAATCGCCCTGTTACCTATTGCTGATGTGGCCCATATCGTACATGGCTCAATCGCTTGCGCGGGTAGTTCTTGGGATAACCGAGGCACACGCTCCAGCGGTTCACGTTTGTTTCGCGTGGGGATGACAACAGATTTAACCGAACAAGATGTCATTATGGGACGCGGTGAAAAGCGCTTGTTTCATTCCATCAAGCAAGCTGTTGAGACTTATCAACCTGCCGCTGTATTTGTTTATAACACCTGTGTGCCCGCTTTGGTGGGCGATGATATTGAAGCTGTGTGCAAAGCGGCGGCGGAGCGCTGGAATACACCTGTAGTCCCGGTTGATGCAGCCGGTTTTTACGGTACCAAAAATTTGGGCAACCGCATTGCGGGTGAAAGCATGGTGAAATATGTCTGTGGCACCCGCGAACCTGATCAGCTGCCTGAATCCACTATGCGTGAGGGTATTAAAGTTCACGATGTCGCCATGATTGGTGAATACAATATTGCGGGTGAATTGTGGCATGTTTTACCACTGCTGGATGAATTAGGTTTGCGCGTACTCTGCACCTTATCCGGTGATGCCCGTTTTCGGGAAGTGCAAACCATGCATCGCTCAGAAGTCAATATGATGGTGTGCTCCAAAGCCATGATTAATGTGGCGCGTAAACTACAAGAGGCCTTTGAAACGCCGTGGTTTGAAGGTAGCTTTTATGGTGTTGGAGATGTCTCTCGTGCTTTGCGTGATTTTGCTAAAGCCATTGATGATCCTGATTTAATCCAGCGCACTGAAGCCTTGATTACCCGTGAAGAAGCTAAAATTAATGAAAAATTAGCGCCTTGGCGTGAGAAATTACGTGGCAAACGAGTTCTGCTGTATACCGGAGGGGTGAAATCTTGGTCGGTCATCGCTGCACTTCAGGATTTAGGCATGGATGTCGTGGCAACGGGCACGAAGAAATCAACAGAAGAAGACAAAGCTCGTATCCGAGCACTCATGGGTGAAGATGCCATGATGTTAGAAGACGGCAATCCTCGCAAATTGATCGATATGGTGCGAGAGAAGAATGTGGATGTGCTGATTGCTGGCGGACGTAATATGTACACAGCATTGAAAGCCAGAATTCCTTTTCTCGATATTAATCAAGAACGTGACTTCGGGTATGCGGGGTATGAAGGTATGGTGGAATTGGCTCGTCAACTGACGTTGACAATAGATAGCCCCGTCTGGTCGGCTGTACGTCAGCCCGCTCCTTGGCAGGTCTCTAAGCAGGCATCTATTGCGGCTTAATCGCAGAGTTCCTCAGTTAATCTTCTGCTTTATAAGGATTTTATCATGCCCAGCATCATTAAACGCAACAAGGCTTTATCTGTCAGTCCACTCAAATCTAGTCAAACCATTGGTGCTGCACTGGCTTTTTTAGGTTTTCGTCAGGCGATTCCTATGTTGCACGGCTCGCAAGGTTGTAGCGCCTTTGGAAAAGTCTTTTTCGTGCGTCATTTCCGCGAACCCATCCCTCTACAAACCACGGCTATGGATCAAGTTACGACCATTATGGGTTCTGAAAATAGTGTGGTGGAAGGTTTGAAAACCATTGCACAAAAAAATAGCCCCGCTTTAATCGGTGTCCCCAGCACGGGTTTATCAGAAACTCAAGGCAGCGATGTGGACATGGCGGTGCGAGAGTTTCGTCAAAAATATCCAGAATTTAATGCTATTCCGGTGGTGGCTGTATCGACTCCTGATTACAACGGCTGCTTAGAAACGGGTTTTGCCAAAGCAGTGGATGCAATGATTAAGGTATTGGTGCCTGAAGCCCATGCCGCCAACACGCAACCCGGTACTCAGGAAAAGCAAGTCAACGTTTTGGTCAACCCCTCATTAACCCCCGGTGATTTGGAAGAACTCACAGAGATGATCGAGGCTTTTGATCTACATCCTGTGGTGATTCCCAATCTTTCTGATTCCCTGGATGGTCATTTGGATGAAAAGGATTTCTCTCCTTTAACCACGGGTGGAACAGAAGTGTCTAGTTTACTTACAGTGGGAAATGCTACCGCGACCTTGGTCATTGGCGCTTCTTTAAACACAGCTGCTGATAGCTTGTTTAAACAAACGGGTGTGTCTGATTATCGTTTTAATCATCTCATGGGCTTGGAGGCTATCGATCACTTCATTCATACCTTGCACCAGATTTCCGGTAAAGCTGTTCCACAAAAACTGGAACGCCAACGTGCGCAATTACAAGATGCCATGCTGGATGGGCATTTCATGCTGGGCATGGCACGGATAGCCATTGCTGCTGATGCAGATTTACTCGTTGCATTGAGTCAAATGTTAGCTGGAGTAGGCGCTGAAACCGTGGTAGCCGTGGCTCCCGTGAATGCGCCCGTGTTGCAAGACATGCCCGTTGACGCCGTGAAAATTGGTGATTTGGAAGATTTAGAACAGATGGCGACAGTGGCGGGTGCGGAAGTATTAATCACCAATTCTCATGGTGTGGAATCCGCTGAACGCCTAGGTATTCCTCTGTTACGCGCAGGTTTTCCACAATACGATGTGCTGGGTGGATACCAAAAAACCTGGATAGGTTATCGCGGCACACGTCAAACCTTATTTGATGTGGCCAACATTTTACTGACGTTGGAGAAAGGTGAAATTGCACCTTACCACTCCGTTTACGCACAAAAACCAGAATACGGAGGCGTTGATGCCAGTACGCAGACGCCTGCAACTCGTGTGCAACCACACTGAGGCGCATTGGATGAATACAGCCATTAAAGTGGCTTTTGCCACCGATGACCGAGACACCGTTAATCAACATTTTGGTGCGGCACAGTCTTTTGCTATTTACAGCATTAATCCTGAGCATTTTGCCTTTATTGAAGCTGTGGGCTTTGATCAATTTGATATGGACGGCAATGAAGACAAGCTCACGCCCAAAATCGCCGCCCTTGAAGGCTGTGTGGCAGTGTATAGTCAGGCAGTCGGCGGATCAGCGATTAAGCAATTGAAAGCTAAAGGGATTCAAGCCATGAAAGTGGCTCCGGGTAGCGCGATAAAAGAGTTATTAAAAGCCTTGCAAGATGAATTGCAAGCCGGCCCTAGTGCTTGGTTAGCTCGCGCTATTCAAGACACTCAACCCACTGATCCAAGTCGTTTTGATGCAATGGATGCTGAAGGTTGGGAGGAATAATTCATGTTAGAAGAAACCGCGACAGTGGTCGCAGTAGAAGATGATTATCTATGGGTGGAAGCGGAATCTCGTAGCGCTTGCAGCCAATGTTCTAGTGGGCATTGCAGTACCTCTAGCATATCCCACCTGTTTGGCGTGCGACGCAATCGTCTGCAACTACATAATCACTTAAAAGCTGTCATGGGCGATCAAGTGGTCATTGGTATTCCTGATCAATTGCTAGTTCGAGCTTCAGTGTGGGGTTATTTAGTCCCGCTATTAGCCATGTTAATGCTGACGCTGATGGCGCATTCTTGGGGAGTTAGCGAAGGCTGGCAAATATTGTTCGCTATGACGGGATTAGCGGGTGGTTTTTACAGTGTGCGTTGGTCAACCCGCCTAAATGCACAACAATTTCAACCTCAATTATTACGCATTGAAACACCTGCGGGTGTGCAGTGGTTCAAACCCAAATCCGTCAATTAGATGGACTATAGCGAAATGACACCAGTGTAAGGAACAAAAGCGTTTCCACAAACATCAGTTAATGAATATCAACAAGGAATTTTAATATGAGTGAACCAGCCATTGCCGCAGATGATCCGTTATTAGAGAGTGATATGGCCCATGAAATGGTGCGTCAAATGCGTGCTATTGATACTTACGGTACATATGACAATTGGCCAACCAGTCGGATTTTAGAACCCTTTGTTTTAACCAAAGAAAAGAAACGGGATATTCCAGTCGTTGGTGATCCCGATGAAATCACTATGGCGAGAGTAAAAGCCTACTACAATGCATTATCTGCCTTGGTAGAAAAAGATTGTGGTTTGATGGCAGTACCCATGCTTAATTTAAGTCATGAAGGTTTTGGTCGTGCCATGATTACAGCAGGAAAGCTGGTCATTGTCGATAAATCATTACGTGATGTGCATCGTTTTGGTTTTCCTTCCTTAGCTAAAATGAACGAAGAAGTAGAGAAGATTTTGAACAAAGCTTTGGATTTAATCAAGAAATATGAAGAAGTCGCACATTTGTAATGCAATAAACCACTGGTTTTAGACTGTGTGTTTATGGATAAACTTTATTATCAATAAATACACCTTACAGTGAGAGCCTATACGAAAACGGGATATTTTGTTGGCTAGCTTAAACAAAACACCTCTGCGCAATATCAATAAGGATTTTCACCATGACTGAAGAAGAACTAAAAGCCCTGCTTAAAGCCAGCAAAAGAGCTAAACGCATTGCAACAGAAAAAGCCGGGGAATTACATGATTTAGTAGAAGACCGTTTGCCTGCGGGATATGAAGACATTCCAGGTATAGCACAAGCCACTTATGATGCTTGCAAAGCTTGGGAAGACGCTGAAAAAGCCTATAAAGCCGCTGTAAAAGCCAACGCTTAAAACAAAGGAAGAAGCATAATGAGCACAATTACTGGCGTGACCCGTGGTGGCGCGAACTATACTCCAGAATTTGTCATGGAACTCAATCAAGGGACTTGTATCGGCTGTGGTCGCTGTTACAAAGTCTGCCCCCGCGATGTGTTTGAATTAGTCGAACGCGAAGGCGGTGATGTCGATGATGATGATGAATACGGTGATGATGATGACTATGGTGATGATGACGATGGTTTTTCTGATGACACCTCAATGGTCATGGACTTAAAAGATGCTATGGATTGCATTGGTTGCGGTTCTTGTGCACGGATTTGTCCGAAGAAATGCTTCACTCACGAAGCACAAGACGCTGCTTAATCAAGTCGCACTCAAAAGGAATTCAACATGCCAAAACCTGAAAAACATGTGTTTGTTTGTGTACAAAATCGTCCACCAGGACATCCTCGCCCTGCTTGTGGTCAACGCGGTTGTGAAGAAGTAGCAGAAGAATTTTTCTGGCATTTACAAGAGCGCCAATTGTTCGACAAAATACAAATCACCACCACAGGTTGCTTGGGGCCTTGTAGCGAAGGCCCTTCGGTATTGGTCTACCCTGAAGGTGTGATGTATGGCGGCGTGCAAAAACAAGATGTCGTAACGATTTTTGACGAACATTTGCAAAACAATCAACCCGTTGAACGTTTGAAAATGTCCAAAGAGTTTTGGAGCTAAAGCATCCATTATGAGCCTTGCCACCTTACATACCGTGACCCCCAATGAAGTCTTGTTTGGCTTTAACTTACCCCCGGATGTCAATATGCATCTGCAACGTGCCGCGAGTCGTGTCAGCTCGCGTGCCGATGCCCAACAAGCGCTGGATGAAGCTTTAGAATGTGCGCCTGATCAACTAGAAGTATTGATGGCTTTGTGTAAATTTCATTTTTATCAAGGTCATCTGGAACTGGCTCATGATTTGGCGCATCAGTCTATCGTCAAAGCGGCGTTGCAAGGTGGTTTTAGCCATCATTGGCAACAGCTTGATGAACACAGCACTGATTGGCGTGATCCCCGTAGCCCTGGACGTGCTTTTTTGTATAGTCTCAAAGCCTTAGCCTTTATTTATTTGCGCCAAGAGCATCTCATTGCGGCGCAAGAAGTGTTGGAGGCTTTGTATCGTCTTGACCCCCATGATCAAGTGGGCGCAGAAGTTATCCGCGATTTATTGCGGGGTTTACAGGATGAAGATAATGGATGAAGCCGTAAGTCAGCGCTTGCAAGCGGTTGAAAGCTTGGCTCAAGCCATCATGCAACGGCTGGGACAAGAAGTGGAACAATTGGGTTTTGAAAAGGTAACCTTGCAAAGCCTTGATTTAGCCCAGTTTCATCTGGATAAAGACCCCGCTAATGGCTTGTTTAGCTTGGTGGGACAATGGCGTAATCCGCGTGGAGATGTACAGGGCTGTTTATTGTTTCATGCCGACGGCAGCTTTTTTGTTGAGCAAGATATTGCACTACCGCACCCCTCTAAAAAGCGCTGGTTTGTCGAAGCGGTGAATGCTTGGGGGAAAGGCGATGAGATTAAGGCTGAACCCCGTTTACTGCCTATGCCTGAATAAACAGGGTTTTAAGAGGTATCTGGCAAAGCCACTCTGTATTGATATAGAGGCTGCTCTGTGTTAATTCGCCTCAGTCTTTATGTCTGTTATGCCTTGGCATTAGGGGCTTGCACCTTTACCTGGATGGGGACTTTGGCGCACTGGGATTGGCGTTTAGAATTGCTCAGCCACCCTCGTCCGGCTTATGTGCTAGGACTTTCACCTGGACTTTTATTCAGTGTGCTGATGCAGCATTGGCGCTGGTTCAGCTTGTTTGTGTTGAGCCTGGTTTTGAATATAGCCCTGATTATCCCCGTCTATTTTGCAGTTGAACCTCCTGCTGTTGATAAAAATCAACAAAGCATCGGCTTAACACATTTTAATTTGGATCGTTTTGCCAGCGAACCTGAACGCGCTCTAAAAGTTTTAAATGAAACCGGGGATGATATTATCTTTTTGCAGGAAGTCACCCCCGCATTAGTGGCGGAAATGATAGCCGCTTTACCTGATTATCAGGTGCAATCTCTTTATCCTTTGCCATCATCAGCAGGCTCAGCCTTATTTGTGAAACGGGATAGTCCGGTTCAGATAGAGCAGACGGCCTTCATTTCTCTACCCCACACCTCAGAACGGCGTTTAATCTCTGTACGCCTACATCTGGATCAACAGCCGATACACTTGTTGAGCTTGCATGTGATTCGTCCGCGTAATGCTTGGACTTCAAGTTATCAAGCGGAAGAATTTGCGGCATTAGCACAGTGGGCGCAACAACGACAAAAAGCGGGGGAAGCGGTATTGATCGTAGGCGATTTTAATACCACGCCGTGGTCACAACGCTTTCAACAATTGTTAAAACAAGGTCATTTACTCAATGGACAACGTGGTTACGGATTACAAGCCACTTGGCCGGCTGCTTTTCCACTACTGCCCATTGATTTGTGTATTCATAGTCAACCACTGATGTTGACCCATTACGCGGCTGGACAAACCTTTTCAGGTGATCACAAGCCTTTACATATCCACTTTCAACTTCGCAAATAAAACACCATGAACTACCGCGTTATTCTTTACCATAAACATCCCACCAGCGCTCGTACTCGTTTTCTGAAATACAGCTATAACAGCGTATTGGCCTTTGAACCTTTGGCTAAGCTGGCTCAACTGACTGATCAAGCGCCTAACACCACTACACATCCGGCGATGGCATTAAAACAAGTGGCTTCTCATTTAGGCGTTGAGGCGGATGTGCTAAAAGCTGACACAGGATTTCAGCATTATGTGGATGTGCCTGGAGAACCTGTACAAATCATACTGGCACAAATGAAGTGCATGGATCCGCCTTTTGAATTGGCTGAAAAAATAGACGCGCAATTTATTGATTTAATGCAAGCCAGAGGTTTGCCGCAGGTCGAATTGGAATTATTGCGTAGTGCTTATGAGTGGGTGCTGGGCGGGTAAGGCCGCGTTCAATATTTTCTTCCTGACTTTAGTGAAATCCTAGTCAGCGATAAAAAACAACACAAAAGGCACGAAAGACACAAGAGGCACAAGCGTTTTATAGAGGGAATAAATCAGTGATACGACAAACCTAGCAGATTTCAACAACGGGTCAGGTCTGTCGTACTTATGTTCTCTATATCGGTACTGACCGCAACGCGGTCAAGACGGCATTCCCATGCGGCGCATGGGAACAAGTTAAAGCACGAAAGCAGCAGCGGCTTGTAATACTCGCTCATCTGAACCAGGAAGGTGGGCGTTTTCGCTAATATAACGCCGCCAGCGACGCGCACCGGGAACCCCTTGAAACAAGCCGAGTAAATGACGGCTGATATGGTTCAAATACACGCCTTGTTTTAATTGTTCTTGTACATAGGGCAGCAATTGTTCTATCACTGCTTGCCGACTGGGGATGGGATGTGGGTCTTGGTAATAGCGCTGATCCACTTCAGCGAGTAGATAGGGGTTTTGATAAAACTCGCGCCCAATCATCACGCCATCGACTTGTTCTAATTGCGCATCGACGGTGGCTAAATCACAAATGCCGCCATTAATACTGATATGTAAATGCGGAAAATCTTGTTTAAGTTGATGCACATAGTCGTAATGTAGCGGCGGTACTTCGCGGTTTTCTTTGGGGCTTAAGCCTTTGAGCCAAGCTTTGCGAGCATGAATAATAAAAGTATCGCAACCGCTGTCAGCCACGATGCGAACAAATTCATGTAAAGGTTCGTAGCCTTCTTGATGATCAATGCCAATGCGACTTTTAACCGTCACCGGAATATTCACCTTACCCTGCATAGCTGCCACACATTCAGCGACAAGCTGAGGTTCAGCCATTAAGCACGCACCAAAACGTCCTGATTGCACACGATCACTGGGACATCCCACATTTAAGTTGATCTCATCATATCCCCAGTCTTCACCAATCTGAGCACATTGTGCAAGCTGCTGCGGATCGCTGCCTCCCAGTTGTAAAGCCAGCGGATGTTCACTGGCATCAAAATCCAGAAAACGCGCGCGCTCACCATGCAAAATCGCCCCTGTGGTGACCATTTCGCTATACAACCAAACATGGCGAGACAACAAACGGAGAAAATAACGCGCATGGCGATCCGTCCAATCCAGCATGGGGGCGACAGAAAGATAGCGAGGCGGGAGGGTAGCCATGTGTGCGTTAAAAGGTCTTTTTATAAGGATTTTAAGTGGGTGAGAAACTCATCGGCGGGCTTAAATCCGACCAAACGCTTGGGTTTTAGTTCTTCTCCCGTCGGCGTATAAAAAATGATGGCAGGAGGGCCGAATAAACCGAAATGTTTCAACAAAGCTTTGTCTTGTGCATCATTTGCTGTCACATCAGTTTGCAAGACCAAAGTGTTAGCCAGCGCTTGCTGTACTCGTTTGTCAGAGAAGGTGTAGTGCTCCATTTCAATACAGGAAATGCACCAGTCTGCATAAAAATCGAGCATCACCGCTTGCCCCGCCGCCTTTGCCTTCGCCAAGGCTTGTTGCAAACCTTCAATACCTTTAACTTTTTCAAAGGGCAAGCCGTCTGTGGCCTGAGTGCCGTTGGCACCCACCACCGTAGAGCTAGATGACAAGCCTTTCAAGGGTTGTAATAAGCTGCTGCTACCACTGGCTGCACCGATAATGAGCAGCGCACCGTAGATCAGCATAGCGACAGCCAGACCTTTCCAGAACTTACGCCAACCGTTAGCAGCGGCTTCTAAGCTATCCAATGCGCCCATATAAATGGCAGGAATGATTAACAACAGTGCTGCCAGTATCATGGTGGCTTGAGGTGCAATGACGCGATCCAGCATCCACACGCCTGTGGCTAGTAATAACACGCCAAACACGTATTTCACGGTATCCATCCAGCCGCCTGCACGCGGCAGCACCTTACCCGCTGAAGTGCCAATTAATAACAACGGAACGCCCATGCCTAAGCTCATGAAAAATAGCGCAAAAAATCCTAAAATAACGTTTCCAGTCTGGCTAATGTAAATCAATGCGCCCGCCAAGGGAGCGGCGACACAAGGGCCGACAATCAGCGCGGATAAAAAGCCCATAATCGCCACGCCAAATAAAGTGCCACCCGATTGTTTATTGCTGATGTCAGTGAGTTTACTTTGCAAACTAGAGGGCAATTGCAAATCGTAAAAACCGAACATGGAGAAAGCTAAGGCCACGAACACCAATGCAAACGTCCATAGTGCCCAAGGGTTTTGGAAAATGGCCTGAATGTTTTCACCCAATACGGCGGCTAAGGCTCCAGCAAAAGCATAAGTGAGCGCCATGGCTAATACATAAGTGAGCGACATGACAAAAGCTTTGCGAGTGGTCAGGTGATCGCCCTGTCCCACAATAATGCTAGAAAGAATAGGAATCATCGGGAACACGCAAGGTGTGAGTGCTAACAACAATCCAAAACCGAAAAAGGTGACTAAAATCCAAAACACGCTGTCATTGGCCAAGGATTTAGCAATCATGTCTTGTTCAGACAGTTCTGGTGTAGCAGGGCTGCTGGACTTCGATATGACAGGCAGTGTTTTAGTCGCCGTTGAAGCCGTTGAAGCCGTTGAAGTCGCTGCGTTTAATGGCACCACCACGGTTTTATCCATCGGCGGATAACACAGTCCCGCTTCAGCGCAACCCTGGTATTTCACCGTCAGTTCTAAGCTGTCCAAGCTGCTAATATCGCTCACAGGTAAGCGAGCCACAGCTTGATAATAATAGGTTTCAACTCGCCCAAAATACTCATCTTGTTTGACTTTGCCGCTGGGTAATTGCACTTCACCTAAAGTGCCTTGTTTCAAATTGAAATCAAACTTATGTCGATACAAATAATACCCCTCAGCTATTTGCCAATGTGCAACGAGGGTGTCACCGTCCATTTCTGCGGCAAATTGAAAAGCGACATCAGGATCAAGAAAAGCATCAGGATCATTGAATTCTTCTGGGTTATTCGTTTCATTGATTAAATCACTTAAAGGACTTTTCGTGTTATTCAATAAGGCTTGTATGCCTGTTTTGCTGGAAGAAGTGGTCGTTAAGCTAAAGCTTTGATTTTTATGTTGCGGTGGATAACATAAGCCTGCTTCCGCACAGCCCTGATAGCTGACCTTCAAAGACAATGTATCCATCTCTTGGATATTTTTTAGTGGCACATCTATATTTAATTCACCATGATAAATCTCTACTGTACCAAAAAACTCATCCTTTTTTAATTCGCCTTTAGGCCATTGAATATTGCCCAGCACATCAGACAAATGACTTTCAAATTTAATTTTATTACGGTAAAGATAATAACCCTCAGCTATTTGCCAACTGGCACGTATGCTTTGTTGATCAGCCGATAAACGTGTGCTGAATAAAAAGGCCACTTCAGGGTCTAAAAACTCATCTTCCTCAACATATTGTGGTACTGCTTCTTCTTTGCTACTGGGTTTTAACTCGGTGCTAGTATGAGATGGAATGCTTATAGAGGCAGGGGGTAACTGAATGTTAAATTTTTCTTCATGAGAGGGATAACAGTTTTCTATGCTTAAACAGCCTTGTGCGAACATTGAAAAGTTTAATGGAGAGGCTTGTTCTGATGTGCGTTTTAATGGCACCGTAAATTCAAGTTGTTGAGTATAAGTCTGATAGCTACCAAAAAAATCATCTTGTTGTGTTTGAGGTGTTGGCAATGATAAATCACCAAAAGTAATGCCCGGTGTGTTGGATTGCAGACGAAATTTATTGGCGAATAAAAAATAATTCGGCGCTATTGTCCACTGTATTTTTAATTGAGAAGGAGAAGACACTTTAACTTCTGTTTGAAATACCTTCTTGAATTCTGGCAGGATTTCTGTGGCAGCTTGAACCTGTATCAGACTAAATATAGACAATATGAAGAATATTAGTTTCTTTGAAAAAAAATCTTGAAACATATTTTATAACCTCTTACACAAACACGCCTTAAAGAAAGGCAGGTGTTCTTAATGATGATTTATCAACGGTGTCTGATAAGACACCGTGAAATAAAGGGAGTATTGTGCTAATGGACAGTGCTCAAGTATTTTGAGTGATCCACTGCAAATACGTATCTAAGCCCCGCTCAATGGGGATAGCAATGATTTCAGGTGTTTCATAAGGATGTTGAGATTCCAATACCTGTTCTAAGGCCGCATAGCGCTGCGCTGAGGTTTTAATCAATAAGATCACTTCTTGATCAGTGTTGATTTCACCTTGCCAAGCATAAATTGAAGTAACTTTAGGAAGAATATTGACGCAAGCGGCTAACTTGCGTTCAATCAAATGGTGAGCCAAGATTTTTGCAATACTCTCATCAGGGCAGGTGTTAATCACTAATAAATGGTCATGAGGCATGTCTGTTGTACTTTTCAAGTGAAAATATAGAATGTAAAGCTTTGCTATTAGAAAACTAATGGCTGTTTTATCTTTTAGGCATAGCAACATAAAGCCTAATGTTGTAAAGCCAAAGCGAGACGACTTTCAATTTGTTGTAATAAGTCAACACGCTGATAACTGCCTTTTTGATAAATAATCTCTACACAACCGTCTAGCTGTTGACGGTCTTCAGGTGTAAGTTCTTTTGCAGTTAAGACAATAATCGGAATGCTGTGCCATTTTGGATGTTGATGCATGACTTGTGCAAATTCTAACCCACTCATTTCAGGCATCATTAAATCTAGTAATATCACATCAGGTTGATGTTGTTGTAAACGTTGCAAAGCAATTTTACCATTTTCCGCAGTGATGACATTGCATTCAATGCGTTCTAGCATATTGCTCATCATATCACGGGTGGTTTCATCATCTTCTACCAGCATGACCAAAGGATCAGCATCTTCTTGATATTTACGTAAAACATGGGCGAGCTGTTCACGTTCTATAGGTTTTACCATATATTCAGTCGCGCCTAATGCGTAACCTTTTTGTTTTTCTTCTAACATAGACACCATAATGACAGGAATATGCCTCAGCTCTTCTTCTGCTTTTAATTGTTTAAGCACTGTCCAGCCATCCATTTCTGGCATCATAACATCTAATGTAATCGCATCAGGACGCAGTTTATGCGCCATACTTAAAGCTTCTTGTCCACTAGCTGCACTCAAAGGATGATAACCTAGTTTTTTTAAGTGTTTAGATAAGACCTCTCGCATCTCGTGATCATCATCAACAACTAATATAACGCCATGTTCTTTAATCGGGTTAAGATTTAAGTGCTTTAAGTTTTTCTGGGCTAGATGGATTTTTTCATGATGTTTATCGTCTTCCTTTTTTTGTACATGGGTAGGAATTTGAACAATGAAACAACTACCTTCTCCTAACTGACTTTCTACCCAAATTTTACCGCCCATCATTTCTGAAAATTCTTTGCAAATGGTGAGTCCTAATCCTGTCCCACCATACTTACGAGTGGTCGATGCATCAGCTTGGGTAAAGGCTTTAAATAATTTATCGATTTGTTCGGGACTAATACCTATCCCTCTATCTTTAATGCGAAATTCCATGAAGTTCGTATCAAGTTTACTAATGCTTAAGGTAATCTCTGCATCTGCACCAAATTTAATAGCATTACTCAGTAGATTTAATAAAATTTGTCGTATCTTCGGTTGATCTGCATAAAATGCATCTAATGTCTCTGCTTTTTCTACTGTCAATGTGCAATGATTTTTTTCTACTAATGGCGTGATGGTGTTGGTTATATCGGTCAGTAGTTTTTCTACGTCTATCATTTCAATATATAAGTCCATTCTGCCCGACTCAATTTTAGAAATGTCTAAAACATCATTAACTAAACTCAATAAGTTTTGTCCAGCTCGATGAATTTTACGCATGTCTGAGAGCATTTCTTCATCGGCTCCATCTTCTTCAAGATCTTCTGCCAGCATTTCACTGAAACCTAAAATAGCATTCAGGGGCGTTCGTAATTCATGCGACATATTAGCGAGAAATACACTTTTAGCTTTAGTGGCGCGTTCGGTATCTTCCATCGCTAGACGTAATTCAAGACTTTTTTGTTCCAGTTGACGAGTTTTTTCTTGCGTAATTTGTAATGCTTGTTGTGTTTGCTGTTGTTGTTGAGAGGCATAAATACTAATCGCTAAATGATTAGCTACATATTGTAAAAAGCCTAAATAAATTTGTTTAGGACGTTCCGTGAAAGCTAATTCAAATAATCCCACAGCTTTATTGTGTAAGAGCAAGGGTAAATAATAGACCCAAGGCATCCGTTGCTGTTGTAAGTGTTTAACTTGTGAAAACAGGTGTTGATCCTGATATAAAACGGCTTGTTTTTGTTCTTGAATCGTTTCTAACAGTGCATATTCATGCACTTCAATATAAATGTCACTTTTTATTACAGTTTGGGAACTGGCTATATTATGTAAATCAGAACCTTCAAATAAATAGGCATTAGCGACTTGTAATTCTAAACGTTGAGATAAATTGTCTACGGCACTTTGTGCTAATGGTTTTATTTCAAAGCAACTATGCGTGGCATCTACAAATAATCGAATACCTTCATTGAGCCAGTTTTGTTCTGAAGCATCAAATAGAGCTTGGTCTTTTTCCATTATACTGACTTGTAACATTTCTATCATGTGTGTGAAACTTTCATTGTTTTGTTGTACGGCTTGCATCATGAAATTAAAACTTTCTGCTAGGCTACCAAATTCATCACGGGTTTTTATGTCGATGAAATGCTCAAACTGTCCGGCACTGACACAGTGGGTAGCATGGATAAGGTGATGAATAGGATTCAAAACTTTAACCCTAAATATAACTAGCACACCAATACTAATACAGGCAATTAATAAAAAATTGAGCCCTAGTTGTTCTAAGGCTGCTTGTTTAAGCCGTTGTGCTGAGTGTTGAGTGCTAATACCAATCCAAACTTCACCTAAATGCTCTGTATGATGTGTAATATCTGATATGAGATGAATAATATCTTGACGTTGTTGTAATTGCTCAACAATAAAGGCGGGAGGAGCTTGCGGATGACTTTTCTTAATGTTTTGAATATAGACATTTTTCTCATCAAGAAAAGAAGTCAAGGCTTGTTGGTGGGGATCAACGACTACACTATAGACAATCTCATTATGCAGGCTGATTTCTTTAGAAAAGTCATTCAAACTCTTTAAGTCATAAGAATAAATAGCTTCTGGACTAATGGTGGCTACAAAGTGCCCCAATAATTCCCCTTTACTGAGCAGTTCTTCATGCACTCGCGTCTGTTCACGCTGTAAATTGAGTCCGCTAATAAGCAATAACGCACCCAATAGCACCAACATGGTAAGCCATGTAAAGTGTGCTCCAACGCCACCAAACAGGCTTTGTCGTAAAGCCTGTGGGTGCCAGGTATTATTATTTTGCGTAGTCATTCCCGTAAACAGTTCTGATGATCGAGCGGTGAGAATTATATTCAGCATCGGTAGCTGGTACTAGGGCGGTTAAATGGGCGCTATTTAATAATTGACGACCTTCAGCCGTGTCGTTTAAGTGGCTGAGCAAATGCTGGATTTTATCGCGTAATGTGCTGTCTATGGCAGCTTTAACAGCCCAAGGTAAATGGGGTAATTGTGCTCCACGCGCTAAGACATTCATTTCTTTTATGTCAATGTGTTGTTTGACGACCTCTAAATTTAGGACTTTATCTCCAGAACCTGCTGCTGCCGCTTGTCCATAATAAGCCGATAAAATCGCATTAGGCGGGTTTTTCGCAAAGGCTTCTTCATATTCTCCCGCTAATAGACCGCCCCAACGCAGTAGGTAGGTGGCAACAATATAGCTTTGCATGGCTTTAGGCCCACCACCAAAGATAATTTTTTTACCTTTTAAATCCTGCATTGAGGTGATGCCGCTATCTTTGCGCACGATGATCGCACCTGCAATCGTGCTTTCCCCAAATTCTTCATTTTTTAAGATAACTTGATAGCCAAACTTCTTTTGAGAAACAACATAGTGGTACTGATTATAATGCACAAGGTCATAGCGTTGTTGCTCCACACTATCCCAGAAACTTTTGAAATCTTTGGTCGTAATGAGTTTAACTTCTCGTCCGAGTTGGGTAGATAAATAATCGGCTAAAGGACGAAAAAGTTGAAAGGTGACTGTTGCATTACGACGTGGAAATACGCCCATGGTCAATGGTGATAATACTTCAGATTCAGCCGCCCAGATAACGCTTTGAGGACTCATCAATAGGCTGATGAGTATGAATATTTGTAAACAACGCATTGAAAAACCTCTCATAAACTAGGCTCTATTGACATTTGGGAGAAAAATACCCGCATCTAAGTCTCAATAGAGCCTATATAGCATCAAACAAATGAAAAATTTATGCTCATATCATATTTTTTGTTTGAAAAAAACCGATTGAAAGAATGAAGCTAATATTTTTTTGTTTATGGGATAAATAATGAGGTTATATTTTATGTGAAAACGCGCTGATAAGCGCGTTTAGATAGATTGACAGCACATTTATAGCAAAATTATATCAGTTGTTAAGACAGCCAGCCCTTCAAGGACTGGCTGTCTTGGGTTTGGCTCTATCGCAAGCCTATAAATGATGTACTTTAGCTATATATCAGTGTGCTGTAGGGGCTGATGATGTATTTAAGCGGCTATGTACTATATGGCGTAAAAGTCCACAACAGCAAAGTATTAGTGACTGTGTTCGCCTATTTCATACGCTTGAATACTAAACTACCATTGGTACCACCAAAACCAAATGAATTAGATAAAGCAACATCAATGAGCATGTCTCGCGCAGTATGCGGCACATAATCTAAATCACAATCAGGATCAGGATAATCCAGATTAATGGTGGGAGGGGCTACTTGATGATAAATACTGAGTACGGTGAATACTGCTTCTACACCACCCGCAGCACCTAATAAGTGCCCAATCATAGATTTAGTTGAACTGACTGCGAGTTTGTAAGCGTGCTCAGAAAAAATGCTTTTAATCGCTAGGGTTTCTGCTTTATCGCCTAATTGGGTGGAAGTGCCATGCGCATTAATATAATGGATGTCTTCAGGATTGACTTTGGCATGGCGTAAAGCATTACGAATACAACGCGCTGCGCCTTCGCCGTTTTCAGGGGGAGCGGTCATGTGGTAGGCATCACAACTCATACCTGAACCTAGCAGTTCAGCATACATTTTAGCGCCTCGCTGCCGTGCATGTTCATATTCTTCAAGCACTAAAACACCCGCACCATCCCCTAATACGAAACCATCACGTTCTTTATCCCAAGGGCGGCTAGCCTGTTTGGGATCATCGTTGCGAGTCGATAAAGCTCGTGCTGCGGCAAATCCGCCGATGCCTAAAGGACAAGTCGCCATTTCTGCCCCCCCTGCCAACATCACATCCGCTTCATCACGCTCAATCATGTGCGCAGCTTCGCCAATACTATGGGTGCCCGATGTGCAGGCTGTGACGATAGAGTAACTAGGACCTTTTAGACCAAAACGAATAGAGACTTGACCGGGTGCCATGTTAGTGATACTGGCAGGGACAAAGAAGGGGGAAATTTTACGTGCCCCTGATTGCTGATAATTTTCACACGTTGCTCCAATACCAGGGAGTCCACCAATGCCTGAACCAATCACTACGCCAATACGTTCTGCATTACTATCTGTCACACTTAAACCTGAATCTTCTAGGGCATCGGTACTGGCTGCTATCGCATAATGAATAAATTTATCCATTTTACGGGCATCTTTGGTGGTTAAATATTTTCCTAATTCAAAACCTTGTACAACAGCGCTTATTTGGCTGTTAAAGGAGGTAGCATCAAATAAGGTGATCGGTGCAATGCCGCTTTTACCAGCAAGAATATTTTCCCAAGCGGTTTCAATTGTGGAGCCTGCGGGGGACACAATGCCTAACCCGGTAACTACCACCCGTCTTTTTGATGTTTGGCTCATGAAAATTCCAGCTTAAATAAAAGAAAAGCGGCCGGCTTATTTGGGCTGACCGCTTTGTCTGATATACATAATGAATAACTTCGAATATGACATAAATTTTCAGTTGAACTGAAAATTTATGAAAGAGAAAAGCCTTTAGATGTGAGCGTTTACGTAGTCAATTGCTTCTTGTACCGTGGTGATCTTTTCAGCATCTTCATCAGGAATTTCGCAACCGAATTCTTCTTCCAAGGCCATCACTAATTCCACAGTATCAAGGGAATCCGCGCCCAAATCATCAACAAAAGAGGCTTCGTTGTTGACTTCTTCGTCTTTCACGCCTAATTGTTCAACCACAATCTTCTTAACGCGTTCCTCTACAGTACTCATAAAGCAAATATCCTCCCGGATAAGGTGTTGATGTTACCTAAAATAAAGCTTCCGATAACGTTGAATGAATTATCAATAACCCAAGTTTAGAATGCTAAAATAGCTGTTCTTAAACAAGCACTTAAAACTTCGATAAAATCCAAGATATTGTCTCTGTGACATCAGCGATAAAGCCTTGAATCCATAGGCGTGCGATTATAATCCAAATTATCCACTTTGCCTAATATCCGGTGTCGAAGCTGGCTGCCGATAAATGTGTTTATTTTCTAAATCACCCCACTGACAAGTGCTATTGATATTCCCTGTACATGAATATTTTGAGGGGGAGCCTTTTCCCCTCTAAGGCTTACACCATGTGCATACCACCATTGACATGCAGCGTTTCTCCCGTGATATAAGCGCCCATGGGTGAGGCTAAAAATAGCACGGCATGAGCAATATCTTCAGGGCTTCCCGCACGCTTTAGTGGAATTCGACTCATCATCGCATCGCGCTGTTCTTGAGATAAGACGGCGGTCATATCGGTTTCAATATAGCCTGGTGCTACGGCATTGACCGTAATACCGCGTGAACCAACTTCTTGTGCCAAAGATTTACTAAAGCCCAGTATGCCCGCTTTAGTGGCGGCGTAGTTGGTTTGTCCTGGGTTGCCAGTGACACCTACCATTGAAGTAATATTAATGATACGTCCTTGCCGAGCTTTCATCATGGGGCGTAGGCAAGCTTTGCTAAGACGAAAAACCGCATTGAGATTGGTCTCTACAACATCATCCCATTCTTCATTTTTCATTTTAATTAATAAGTTATCGCGTGTAATAGCGGCGTTATTAACAAGAATGCTGGGCATAGTATCTTTTAAATGTGCCAATAAGGCTTCCAATGAAGCGGGATCGCCCGCTTGATAAACCCATCCGTGCCCATTAAAACCTTTTTCCTTCATATATTGGTCGATACTATTCACACCTTTGTCTGAGGTGGCGGTACCGATCACTTCAGCCCCAGCAGCCGCGAGTTTTTCCGCGATCTCTTTACCTATACCTCGACTGGCTCCAGTGACTAAAGCGACTTGCTGATCTAAATTAAGTGGCGTAACCATACAATATCCTTTTCTAAAAACAAGATTTTACGGCGCAAGGGAGGGAGCTATGAGCCATTGATGGCTTGTAAAGCTTTATCCAGACTGGCGTTATCAAACATTGGTAAGGCTTGCAGAGATTTATTAATGCGCTTATGCAAACCTGTCAATACTTTGCCGGGCCCACATTCAATGACTTGTTGGATATTTTCTGCAGCCATTTTTTCGATGCTTTCGACCCAGCGCACGGGTTGATGTAATTGTGCTGCTAATACTTGCTGAATGGCTTCAACATCGGTATGCACCATCACATCCGCATTGTGTAACACAGGAATATCCGGCAATTGCCAATTGAGTGTTGCCATCGTTTCACTCAGGCGCTCAGCGGCAGGAGTCATCAAGGCGCAATGAGAAGGCACACTCACGGACAAGAGTATGGCTTTTTTCGCCCCAGACTCTTTGCACGCAGCTATGGCGCGTTCAACAGCGGCTTTGTGTCCAGCGATCACGACTTGACCGGGGGCATTAAAATTAACCGCTGAGACGACTTCATTTTGCGCAGCATGAGCGCAGGCTTGTTTAACGGCGTTGTCATCCAAACCCAAAATCGCCGCCATGGCTCCAATATTATGAGGTACCGCTTGTTGCATTAACCGACCTCGTTCTGCCACTAAACGTACCGCATCTTCAAAGGCTAAGGCATGGGTGTAAGTTAATGCGGTGTATTCACCCAAACTGTGTCCTGCACAAAGGGTGGGTTTACCGCCACCTTGAGCTTCCCACACACGAGCCACAGCGATGCCTGCGGTGAGTAAGGCGGGCTGTGTATTGTCAGTTTGGTTGAGTTGCTCTTCAGAACCCGATTGGCTTAATGCCCATAAATCTAAGCTAAGCGCTTCAGAGGCTTGTTCAAAGGTGTGTTTGATGAGGGGATAAGTCGCCGCTAAGTCCGCTAACATGCCAATAGATTGGGAACCTTGGCCGGGAAAAACTAATGCAAAAGACATAAAGAAAACCTTAAATAATGACTGAGATTATATAGAGGTGCATCATGCGGAGTGTTTGGATGTGCTTCGTAACAGAGCCTCTGCTAGATGCGTTGTTTTATTAGGATAGACAGCAGCGCAGCAGGCAGGTGCTCAATGTACAGACTGCGTAAGGTGAAGGGGTGATGAGTTAAAACTTAAGCAGCGCTGAACCCCAAGTAAAACCACCGCCCATAGCGCATAACATGAGATTGTGTCCGGGTTGAATGCGACCGTCGCGCACTGCAGTATCTAATGCTAAAGGCACCGATGCGGCTGAAGTATTGCCATGTTCGCTGACGGTTTGCACGACTTTACTGCTCGGCAACTGAAGTTTTTTAGCCACTGCGCCTAAAATGCGGGTATTGGCTTGGTGGGGCACTACCCAGTCCACATCATCAATACTAAATTGGTTGACGGTTAAAGCTTCCTTTACGGCTGAGGACATGTTGGCCACTGCCAGCTTAAAGACTTCTGCACCGTTCATTGTGGTAAAACCATTACCGCCTTGTAAGCGGCCTTCGGCAATATAACCAGGCACGGTGAGGCTGTTGTTATATTGTCCTTCAGCATATAAATGTGAAGAATAAATGCCAGGTTCTTGTGCCGCTTCTAATACAACGGCTCCAGCGCCATCGCCAAATAATACGCAAGTGCCTCGATCTGTCCAATCCAGCAGACGAGAAAAGGTTTCTGCACCGATCACTAATGCGCGTTTAGCACTGCCAGAGCGAATGAATTTATCGGCAATACTGAGCGCATAAACAAAACCTGTACAAACAGCTTGGACATCAAAAGCTGGACAGCCTCCGGCACCGAGTTTGTCTTGTACTAAACAAGCTGTGCTAGGGAAAATGCGATCAGGTGTGGTGGTGCCGAGGATGATTAAATCTAAACTGGCGGGATCAATATCAGCATATTGCAATGCGGCTTGGCTAGCACGCAAGGCGAGATCAGAAGTGAATTGATCGGGGGCTGCCAAGTGACGTTCACGGATGCCAGTGCGGGATACAATCCATTCATCATTGGTATCTACTATTTTTTCCAAATCAGCATTCGTTAAAATGCGTTCCGGCAAATAACTGCCAACACCAATAATCCGTGAGTATGTTGTCATCCAGTAGGTTCCGTTTGGGTTTGGCCTAAAATCGTATCCAATTGATCACGGATACGTTCCGGGACATTTTTCTCGACTTCTAAGATAGCTTCATGAATGGCATACGAAAAAGCCAGCGCATCTGCACCACCGTGGCTTTTTATAACGATGCCTTGCAAGCCTAATAAGCTCGCTCCATTGTAGCGACGTGGGTCAATGCGGTGTTTTAAGCTTTTCAGTACAGGCATCGATACGAGTGCGGCAAATTTAGTCAGTAGATTAGCCGAAAAGGCTTGTTTGAAATAATGAGTAATCATTTTTGCCGCACCTTCACTGGCTTTCAATGCGACATTGCCTGCAAAACCATCACACACCACCACATCAACAGTGCCTTTAAAAATATCATCACCTTCAACAAAACCCGTGTAATTAATGGGTTTGCTAGACAGTAATTGTGCGGCTTGTTTGACTTGTTCGTTACCTTTGATTTCTTCTGCACCAATATTGAGTAAACCAATCCGAGGATTATCAATATTATTAATCGCTGAGGTCAACACTGAACCCATCACGGCAAACTGCAATAAATGCTGGGCACTAGAATCAACATTAGCGCCTAAATCCAGCACATGTATCTGTCCCGTCATGGTCGGTAATGCCGTGCATATGGCAGGGCGATCAATATAAGGTAAGGTTTTTAGTACAAAACGTGCTGTTGCCATTAAAGCACCCGTGTTACCTGCACTGACACAGGCTTGGGCTTCACCCGATTTCACCAAATTAATGGCGACACGCATGGATGAATCTTTTTTCTGGCGTAAGGCTTTAGAGGGCATTTCATGCATTTCAACCACTTGTGAAGCATGGTGGATATGCAATCGAGACTGAGGGCTGACTTTGCTGTTCAGCAAGGTTTCATCGCCGACTAAAATCAGCTCCAGTTCAGGGTGTTGTTTCAATGCTTGGAGGGCGGCAGGTAGTACCGTATCAATACCATGATCCCCCCCCATCGCATCTAAAGCAATGCGCACGGTCAAGCGCTTAATCCTGTTTTTCAGGTAATACTTGACGACCGCGATAATAGCCATCAGCACTCACATGATGACGACGGTGAGTTTCGCCGCTTAATGGCTCAGTGGATAAGGTAGGTTTGGATAATGAATCATGCGCACGACGCATACCACGCTTAGAAGGGGTTTTACGGTTTTGTTGGACTGCCATGAAGGATTCCTTTGCGACAAAAAATTAAATTAGTTGCTGAAGTTAAAGAAGCCATCTGTTTAAGATGGCTTCTTATCATTGGTATGTTGTTTAAGCGCAGCCAATGCTTGAAACGGATGATGTTGAGCCTCCATCGTGCTCACATCATTATCCTCTACTCGATTATCTGCGGCGTAATCATGTGCAGGACATTGTTCATGAAAAGGCGCAAAAGGCACCGCTAATAACACCTCATCTTCCACCAAGTCACTGAGTAGAATTCGTTCTGCTGATAGTGATATGGATTCAAAACCAGCGGGTAAATTCTGCTCAGTCTGTCCGGGCTTTAAGGGGCATAAGGCAGTGTTTAATCGTGTAGACCAAGATAAGGGTTGTAAACAGCGTTGACATTGTAATATGAGTTGAACATCAATATGTCCTACAATGACCGCACGATGCGTAATGATTTGAAATTGCCAATCAATACACACTTGCCCCTGCGGCTGTTCAAGCTGTGTGAGTAAGCGCGGCAATGATGACAAGGCTATTTCACCACTTAAATGCTGCTGCTGTTGCGCCACTGTCCAAGGATCAATGATGCGTTTACTTAAATCTTTAGACACGTCCCACTCCGTTTTTGGGCTGCGAAACATAAGCCCTCCATGATATAATGCCCCGCTTTTTGTGTCAAACATCACAGCTTGCAACTATCAAGACCTCTATTCTATGACTGCACATACTGCTCAATCACCAAACGTACCTACACCTATTTTGGTGCTCGCGTCCACCTCCCCTTTTCGTCGTGAAGTATTACAACGCTTGCGTCTCGATTTTGAAACCTTTGCTCCCGGCGTGGACGAAACCGCTTTAGCAGGAGAAACGCCGCCAGATTTAGTGCGGCGACTGGCTCAACTGAAAGCCTGTAGCGCTCAACAACGATACCCCAATGCTTTATCCATCGGTTCTGACCAAATGGCCGTGATTGGCGATACTGTTTTGGGCAAACCCGGTCATCATGACCAAGCCGTAGAGCAACTGCGCATGGCGAGTGGACAACGAGTCGATTTTTTGACCGGACTCTGTGTATTTAATACCGCCAATGGCGAGATGCAGACGGCTATTGAAGTGTTCAGCGTCTTATTTCGAGTCTTAAGCGATGAACAAATTGAGCGTTATTTGCGTAAAGATGAGCCTTACAACTGTGCAGGCAGCTTTAAATCAGAGGGTTTTGGTATCGCTTTGCTAGAACGTATGGAAGGGAGTGATCCTACTTCTGTTATCGGCCTGCCGTTGATTCGCTTAGTGCGAATGCTAGAAAAAGCCGGCATGGAAGTGATTTAGCCCATCGCGGAGATAGGCGGATTAATTGCTCAACACGCGCTGTTCTTTTTGAAAGAGTTGATGGTATTTACGGGCTTTTTCGATAATCAATTTGAGCGCGTTGCTATCGCCCTTACGTAAAATCTCATCGACTTGCCCCTGCAAACGCAGCTCATTTTCACGGGTTAATAGCGAACCCGTGACGACAAAAGCTGGGATGCGAAACCAGGTTTCGCTGCTACGCAAATGAGACAGAAACTCAAAGCCATCCATGTCCGGCATCCGTAAATCCAGCACAATCAATTGTGGTCGTCGATAATCTAATAATTGCAAGGCATCCAAACCATTTTCACACTGTAAGACCCGCCAACCCGCTTTTTTAAACAGCATTGAAAACAATTTGCGCATTTCCAGCGCATCATCCACCAGCATCACTAAAGGTCGCCCATCATCCCGCGCATTCAACGTATAGGGTGCCAATAATGTGGGGATTTTTTCGAGCGCTACAGGCGGGGTTAAAAACTCTACAGGCTTCAGTACAGCATCCTTAAAGTGGACTTGAGCCTTTTGTTCACCCAGCACGATCACCGGGGTATCAGCCGATAATTGTGAGTTATTTAAACGCGCCAAAAACTCTAAAACAGAAATATCCTCCAATGTATCGCCCATGACCACTAAATCAGGTTGTATCTTACGGGCTAATTCCAGCGCTTGTTGTCCACTATTGGTGGCTACCGTGGCATAGCCATAATGCTCCAATATGTCCTGGCAACGTTGGTGTTCCTCTTCGCCATTGAGCACCAACAATACGACAGTATCGCTCCCCAAATGAGCTTCATTTGAAGTGCTTTCTTCGGGTAATTCAAGATGAGTCAGTTGCTCAATATCCATAGGCAAATACAGCGTAAAACAACTGCCATGCCCAAATTCGCTGTCAACGCTGAGATCGCCGCCCAACATTTTAGCGAAGTGTTTACTAATGGATAAACCAAGTCCCGTTCCCCCATATTTGCGCGTCGTTGAATTATCTGCTTGGGTAAAGGCATCAAAAATTTTGCGTTGTTGTTCTTGAGTTAAGCCAATCCCTGTATCACTGACTTCAAAGGCTAAGAAAGGGGGCTTATCGGGAAGATCAACGCGGTGTGCGGTCAGCGTAATTTCACCTTTCTGGGTAAATTTGGAAGAATTACTCAGCAGGTTAAATAAAATTTGGCGCAATTTAGTGCTATCCGTCAGCATTTCACCTAAATGCTCATCAATATTGACCACCATTGTGTTCTGATATTTTTCCAGTAACGGTTCAATGGTATGCAGCACATCTTGTAATAATTCAGCAGGTTGGATGGCTTGCAACTCAAGCTGCATTTTGCCCGCCTCGATTTTAGAAATATCCAGCACATCATTAATCAAACCCAATAAATGGGTGCCCGCTGCCAGGATTTTGTGTAAATCCGCCACACTACCCAGATCATCTCGGTCGGTTGCATCTTCTGATAATAATTCACTGTAACCAATAATAGCGTTCAAGGGCGTGCGCAGTTCATGACTCATATTGGCTAGAAAACGGCTTTTAGCGATATTAGCTTGTTCGGCTTCTTCTTTAGCCTCGCGCAAGGTTTTTTCATGGTTTTTTGTGCTGCTAATGTCTTTAAACGACACCACGCTGCCCGTGATTAAGTGGCCTTCCAAAATAGGTGTCACGACATATTCGACCGGAAAAGGGCGACCATCGTAATGCCAGAAACTTTCATCTTTTACATGGTAACTTTCACCCGTTTGCAAGGAGCGATATAACATGCTGCTTTCCATTTTATTGATCGATCCGTCTTGTCTTGCATAATGAAAGACTTCATGAGGAATACAGCCTTGTAAATCAGAGCGCGTATAGCCCAGCATGTTTGAGGCAGCCGCATTGAGAAACATCAATCGCTTGTCTAAATCAATGCCAAAAATACCTTCTCCAGCAGATTCCAAAATAGATTCCAGATGATTGCGGGCTTGTGCTAATTCCTGCGTGCGGTTTTGTACGGTGCGTTCTAACTCAAGATTATAAGCCCGCTCTTTTTCCAGAAAACGTAAATAGGTTTTGAGTCGCCCAATCAATTGCAAAGGGTCTATGGGTTTGGTCAGATAATCAGCGGCTCCGACGGCAAACCCTTTATTGCGAAATTCTTCAGATTTATGTGCGGCGGTGAGGAAAACGACGGGGATATGACTGGTTTTCTTCCAGGATTGCAGCGTTTTAGCCACTTCAAAGCCATCCATTTCAGGCATCTGAATGTCTAAAAGCAGTAAATCAACAGGATGAGCCAAGACAATTTTTAGAGCTTCTTGTCCAGAAGAAGCCTCTAAAACATGAACGTCTAAGTTGTCATCTAATAACAAATGCAGGCTGAGTAAATTATGCGGATTATCATCCACAATCAGCAGTGTAAAGCGTTCTGATAGCTTCATATCACACCAATTTCAGATTTATTTGGAACATACACAGACATTTAAACACATGAGTCAAGAATCTTTATATCTCTTGTTCTTGAAGCAAAAAATGTCAGCTAATACCCAAATGTATCGATTATTTTCAGGGAAAAGACTATACGGTGTTGTGCGAGGTTTGGTGACCACAATAGATTTGAAATAAACCGTATGACTAAACAGCATTATATTGGTAATTGGAGGCAGATGTTAAGCGGCGTTTATTTTTTCTCCGCTGGAACAGGACTCCCAGCCCTGAATCTCCGGTCTCATCCTAAGACACTCACCACTGCGGAGAACAGCTTAGCTTAACCCGCACGTTTTAATCTCACACGGGGCACAGAGAAAAATACTAAGAGCCTATACGAAGATGGGGAATCGAAGCGAAAATGCGCTATTTTGAGGCAGGTTTTTCGGTTTTTTAAGGCGAATAGCGCGCGTGTGTTGATAAAAAGCGGACAACCTGACCAAAAGGGCGGGTTTGCAGCCGATTATCCCATTTTCGTATAAGCTCTAAACATCATCCACCATCAAATGCGCGATTTTCGTCTCATCAAACTGCTGATGATAATGTTCAAAATTGCTCAAACCCCCAAACCATTCCAATACTTGTGCCACTTCAATCCGGCTCTGTTTTTCTTGTCTGATGGTGAGATAGGACGAGAACGGATAGCTTTTGAAATCATCGCTAAAACCGTGTTTTTGCGGGTTACGGTGAATATAGCTGACCAGATGAATAAGAAAACTATCGGAATGTATCAGGATGCGCTTGAAGTTTTTCTGAAATAAACTCCCCGTGCGATGATACGTTTTGTTGAACGATTTAGTGTAGGCATTAAAAAAATTTGAAAATGATTGAGAATAATTGGGTTCTGCGTTAAGACCTTCCAGGTTTCTAAAACCTGGAAGGTCTGGGTTTTGCCGCATCCTCACCAACAAATGAAAATGGTTTTTCATCAAGCAATAAGCGAAAGTTTCTGCGACTGGGAAAATATAGCGGGTATACAACTGGAAGAAATACGCATAATTGCGTTCTTCGATGAATAAATTTTCGCCATTGTTGCCGCGATTGTAAATGTGATGGTAATGCCCGCTCATCAACGGGGTGTCGTATGACATTATTTTCTCCCCAAAATTTTCCTAAAGACCTTCCAGGTTTCCAAAAACCTGGAAGGTCTAATCCCCCGCTGCCGCCAAAACCTTCCGAGTTTTTAAAACTTGGAAGGTTTCATTCCATCGCCCGCTGACATTTTTCCAAATTCCCTCGCACCGTCTGCGTATTGGGATGCCTCACGCCCTGCTGTTGCTCAAACGCCTCTAAAATCCCCAAGCTGTGCTGGTACAGCGGCAGGGCTTGCCCATAGTCGCCCTGGACTCGATATAGCTCCGCCAGATTGTTCAGGCTGGTGGCGACAGCAGGATGCTCCGCGCCCAAGACTTTTTCCTTAATCGCCAAGCTGCGTTGGTACAGCGGCAGGGCTTGCCCATAGTCGCCCTGGGCATCATACAACCCCGCCAGATTGTTCAGGCTGGTGGCGACAGCAGGATGCTCCGCGCCCAAGGCTTTTTCCTTAATCGCCAAGCTGCGCTGGTACAGCGGCAGGGCTTGCCCATAGTCGCCCTGGGCATAATACAACGCCGCCAGATTGTTCAGGCTTTGGGCAACATCAGGATGTTCCGCGCCCAAGGCTTTTTCCCAAATCCCCAAGCTGCGCTGATACAGCGGCAGGGCTTGTCCATAGTCGCCCTGGGCATCATACAACCCCGCCAGATTGTTCAGGCTTTGGGCAACATCAGGATGTTCCGCGCCCAAGGCTTTTTCCCAAATCTCCAAGCTGCGCTGGTACAGCGGCAGGGCTTGCCCATAGTCGCCCTGGGCATCATACAAGCCCGCCAGATTGTTCAGGCTGGCGGCAACATCAGGATGTTCTGCGCCCAAGGCGTTTTCCCGAATTGCCAAGCTGAGCTGAGTCAGCGGCAGGGCTTGCGCGTAATCGCCCTGCGCTTCATACAACGCCGCCAGATTATTCAGGCTGGCGGCAACATCAGGATGTTCTGCGCCCAAGGCATTTTCCCGAATTGCCAAGCTGCGCTGAGTCAGCGGCAGGGCTTGCGCGTAATCGCCCAAGGCTTTATATAAGCCCGCCAGATTGTTCAGGCTTAAGGCAACATCAGGATGCTCCGCGCCCAAGACTTTTTCCCGAATCCCCAAGCTGCGCTGATACAGCGGCAGGGCTTGCGCGTAATCGCCCCGCGCTTCATACAACGCCGCCAAGTTGTTCAGGCTGCTGGCGACATCAGGATGTTCCGCGCCCAAGGCGTTTTCCCGAATTGCCAAGCTACGCTGAGTCAGCGGCAGTGCTTGCGCGTAATCGCCCATATCTTGATACAACGCCGCCAAGTTGTTCAGGCTGCTGGCGACATCAGGATGTTCCACGCCCAAGGCGTTTTCCCTAATCGTCAAGCTGCGCTGATACAATGGTTCAGCTTTAGCATACAATCCTTTTTTATGGCATGAATTGGCTTCATTATTAAGCATGGTTGCATCTTTAAGAAATACTTCAATATCATTATATTTGTTAGGCTGGTTTTTGAAATCAAAAACACCACCATTATTAGAAGCAACAGAAGTATTACTTAAACTTGTTTCATTTCCGTAAGAAAGCTCTCTACGACTTGATTGCAGTATAATAGAATGACGTATTACTGCTAAACGATGTATTTCGGCTGTTTGTAATAACCCACTAAGTATTCTTACATCTTTATAACGAGGTTTATGTTTTAATAACCCGATAAAATTTAGAATCTCAAAGAATGCTTCTTTCAATAAAGTTTGTATATATTCTTTTCTATATGTCTTTTGCATACTTTCATAATCATTCACCATTCCCCAATATTTTACTAATTCATATTCATCATCGTAATAAGCCAACAATTTAGGTTTGCTTACACAAGCTTTAAGTTCCTCTGTTTCTCCCGCCTGCGCCCATTGCCAAGGCAGTTCATCGGCGACCCGCGTATCTAATGGCAACTGGGCAAAATATTCCGCGAGTGCTCGATGTGCTGCCTGTTGCGCGGCGGGGTCGGGCAGGTAACGCGCTTCTACTGCTTGGCGTAAATAATCATGCGCGAAGTTTAAAAAACCACCGCGATTAACCAGTGCCAGCACGTCGTCGAGTGCGGCGTGTAGCGGTTGCCAACGGGCAGGCGCGACTGCCAGCGCGGCTTGTAATTCGCTTTCACTCAAACCGCGTCGCGCTGCCCATAGTAGGCTCATCAGTTCTTGGGTTAAGCGCGGGCGGGCGCGGTCGTATTCTTGTTCTAGGCGTTCCAAGCTGTGTTGATACAGCACGGCAGGATCAGCCGCTTGGAGCAAATTCTGTATTTGCGCTGAAATGTGGCGATAATCGCCTATTGCCCGCAGTTCCTCTAACAGCACTTGTAAATACAGCGGATTCGCGGTTTGTGGTGCCTTCGCCAGCCGATCAAATTCAGCGGGCTTGAGGGTTTTGCCGTAGTTGTCTAAATATTGTTGGCTAAAGTCTGCTCGCTCGCTGCGGCTGAATAAGGCAACGGTTAAGTTTTGCCAGCCGTCCCGTAGTTGCAGGCTATTTAGCACCGCACCGGGTGCGGCGGAGACGAACAGGCGCACGGGCGCGGGAATAAACTCGGGCAGCCAGTTGAGTTTGGCGTCTTCTAGCTGGTTTAAGCCGTCTAAAATCAGGATGACGGGTTTAGAGACCCGCGCCAGCCATTCGGGTAGGGCGGCGTTGATCGCATCGGGTTCAGGCAGCGCATCGTCCCAGTCAAAATGGGCTTTGAGTTCTGCCAAAACGCGCTGCACCAAGCGCGAACCGTCGGTGCTGTCGGCGTTGCAGCCAGTAAAATGCCAAATCACACCGATGTCGGGGTGTTGGGCGCGATAGTCGGTTGCCCAGTTCGCCAGCAGCGCGGATTTACCGCAGCCCGATTCACCGCTGATGATGAGGGCAGTAGTGGTCATGTCGGCGGCATGGGCTTCTAGCTGCGCTATATCGTCAGGGCGTGACAAATACAGGCGAGTACGCGCTGCGGCAAAGGCATCGTGCGCCATGCGGTCGCGCTCTAGCGGTGTGAGTTCGCTGCCAGCGGGGTAAAGGCGGTCAATCAACGCGCTGAAGTCCCGTTGCACCAGCGGCAGAATGTCTTGCGGCGTGGCGTATTCGCTGATCGGCACGGCTTGTTGGCGGATGTAGTCTTTAAGCTGTGCCAACGCGGTTTGACGGGCAAGCAGGTCGGGTTTGTCGGTAGCACTGGCGGTTTTTAGTGCTTGGCTTAAAGACGGCGCATCAGGATAGGCGGGGTCGCGCCAGTAAAAATGGGCGTTTTCCAGCAGTTGCGGGTGGGCTTGGCTGAATAATTGGCGAATTTCTAATTCGGTGACGCTGGCGGCAGGTGCGTCTTGCAGCCAACCAAACGCGCGCGGATTTTTGTCAAGTAAGATTTGGCGCTGATAGTCATCGCCTTTGCGCAGCAGGGCGTAATAATCCCCCAGCAAGCCTATAAAAAACGGGTGGCATTTTTCCACTTGCCGTAAACAACTCTCGACCGCGACTTCTAAGCCTTCGCCTTCGGGAATACCCCAGCGTAAATCGACTACGGTAAATTCTACGCCGCGCTCGCGGCAGGTTTGGCGCAGGGCGCGAAATAGGTCTTTTTCCAGCACATCACGCTCGGCTTTCATGTCTTCAAGGCTGGAGGAGACAAACAGGCGGATGTGGCGCGTTTGGGCAAGCGCTTGTGGGGCTGACATGGGACGTTCCTTTGGGTTTGTGTCGGTAAAATATTTGAGTGTTCTCTCGTTCCCACACTCCTAGGCTTCACTTAATGACAGTGACGGAAACCGTGGGAACAGGAAAAAACAACGCGCCCTCTAAACTTTCGGCAGCGCAACGGGTCTTTCGCGGTGCAGCAATAACCAATCGCTGTTTTCTTCCAGCGCCGCTTTGCCCAATTCCAATAAAATTCTACGTTGATCCACTTCGTCTGTGTCTTTATTACGCAAGGCAACGGCGGCGCGTTCAAACAAAATAGCCATTTCTCGATAACGCTTGAAATGCGCATCAAACCCTGCTTTTTCCATGTAGCCATCCAACGCTGCACCGACGGCAGGCAAAAACACCATCAGCACAATCAGACTGCTGTGCAAGGCGTGGTGATGGTGAACACTGTCAGGGGCGAATAATCCCCATAAAAATACGCCGAAGGTTAAGCTTAAGCCGATCATAAACAGGCTGCCTGCCAAGGCACTCAGGCGACGCATCCGCTGATGATTGCTGAAGCTGCGTTCTTTGAAGTATTTGCTTTGTTTATCGATCCAGTCCTCTAACACCACTTCGATACTGTGTTGATCGTGTACCCAGTTATGGGTGCTGAGGGCGCGTACTGCGCTGCGTATCCATTCCAGTTCGTTGCGGTGTTTACGTTGGTAAAAATCCGCCACGGAGGTGTTTAAGCCGCCCAGTTGCCAGAACATTTGCACCCGCAGAGCTTCGGCAAGGCCGCGATAGTGGAGGTATTTATCGTGAATTTGGTGTGAGTGTGCCCAGCGATACACCCCATACCCCAGCGCGAATAAGAAGAAATACACCCCCAGCAGCCAGTTAGGATATTCGCCACTGTGCAGCCAGGGCGGATGGGCGTAAAACTCCACAGCCAGCACCATGAACACGCCGATAATGAAAACCCAGCGCATCACCTTCTCGGTAGGACGGTGGTTATGAACGGAAAGGTAACTCACCACTTCATGAATCCGCGCCATTTTTTGAAACGGCGCAGAGAGCTTGCTCACCTCAAACTTGGCGTTTCTGAACATTTGACCTTTCTCGAAATCAATGTCGCCGTTTTGCGCTTGATAGTCGCTGACATCGCGGTTCAATTGGTCGATGTGACTAAAGGACTCTGAGTGCAAATCTTTCAGGTCGCGTGACGGGATGGGGTGTTCGGGGGTGAGGATGTGGATGCTGCCAGCGTCAATCAAGCATTGCGGATCGTTATCGCGTGAGACTTTGATATGACAGACTTTGCCCGTATCGACAAAATCCAGCGGATTGGTGGGCGGTTGGTAGCCTGCGGGCAGTGCCTGCATGTTACCCGTCAAGCGAAATTGGATCACCTCATACGTGCTACCAGGGTTGGGTTGTGTGCGCCCGTCCCACAGGGCGAGTAGCACATGACTGTGGCGGGCGATATACGCACCGACCAAGGTATATTGAGCAAAGCGGGCGGGGCTTTTTTTAACCTCTGAACCTTGATGCAGTTGCGGCAGACTAAAATAATCGGCTTGCGCTAATAAGCCGTTAAATTCTTGCAGACTGTCTTCTGATTTGAAGTCGCGGCAGTAGTCGTCTTTGGCAAACGGTAAGGGGGCGACCAGTTGCAAGCCCTCTTCCAGCGCAACATGCGCAACCAACCGATCCGCGCCTTCTGCCAGCGGCGATAGGAGGGTCAGCGGGGTGTCGGGATAGGTTTCGCGTAAGTCGTGGATAACTTCTCGAAGTCGCGTGCGGATCAGTTCAAATTCATCGGGGTGTAGGTTGCGGTGTCCGGTAATGCCAAGGACAAGAGGAATTTTTTCTTCGTTGTGCATGAGAAATACCTTTGTTGAGGAAACGGCGGTTGTCCAGGAGGCAGTCCGAGAATAGAAGCCGTAGCGAGGGACAGCGGAGCGGGTTCTCTCGTTTCCACGCTCCAGAGGCTGTAAAAGAACCTCATTTTTTGGATTTTGGATAACGTAAAATCAATAACTTACAAAGCAAAAAATGCTGATTTTGGGAGTTCTTT